>SOKE01000030.1 GCA_004375875.1 Candidatus Babelota bacterium | reverse complement strand
AAATCATGGCAAAGCGCAGCCAAGAGCACAATCAATTTATTATCATCAGAATCATATTTCAATCGTGCAGCTGCATCGACTGCCTGCATTGTATGTTCAAACGCATCATATTCTGGATGCCACCGGCTTGATTGCATCACATCAACAAGCGCAGCCAATTCCGGCAAAATATTATTAAGGCGACTAATGGATTTGATCCACCGAATACCAAGAGATGGGTTGTTAGATTTAAGCATTAATTTACGAAATTCTTCATCAATACGCTCAACTGAAACTTTACTTATATCCATTTTTTTGCAGAGTTCATTAAGTTGTTCCTCTGGATACATTTCAAAGCGGCTGATAAATTGCATTACTCTATAAAAACGTAATGGATCTTCAATAAAAAAGACAGGATCAGGTGTACGCAATATTTTATTGCGCATATCATTGAGCCCACCAAATGGATCTATTAGGGTATACATTGATAGATCGATAGCCATAGCGTTTATAGTTAAATCACGTCGACGCAATGCCTGTTCAATATTCATACTCGGATCAATAATAACTTCAGGCTTACGTCCAGCCATATCGATTCGTGGCAACGACCAATCAACATCAAGGTTCTGTACACGAAAAACACCAAACACCTTACCTACTAAATCAACTGAACCATATCTGCTCAATAGCTTTTCCAGTTCCTGTGGTGAAAGACCATATACTTCAATATCAAGATCTTTAATAGGAAGCCCAAAAAGCAGATCACGTACTGCTCCCCCAACTAAAAATGAACGACCATTTTGCTGTACAATATCATTGACAAGAGACATAACAGTTGGGTATTTATTAAGTAACGAGTGTACATCCCTTTGAATTTTAGCGTTACTTTTTGTAAACTGCATATCATACCTAAGGTTTATATAATCATAATCCATAAAAAGGATGATGCTATGGGAAAATATCGATTTCTTATCACTATACTCAGTGTACTATTCATTTCCAATACTTTTTCATTTTCATTCAAATCGCTTTACTCTTCAATCTTTACAAGAGAGAAATATGATAAGGTAATACAAAAAGAAATTCCCGTCCCCAAACAACAAAAACTTATACTCGAAAGCAAATATGGACCAATAACCATTCAAACCTGGCAACAACCAAAAATATTGTTAAAAGCAATCAAGCGCACAACTCAGGAGGAATTCCTGCCTAAAATTTCGATCGATATCAAGTCTAGCAATGACCGCGTCGCAATTAAAACAATTTACAAAGATGAAACGCAAAATGGCTCTGTAGAATATCAGCTTCTTGTTCCATCAACCATGAATGTCGCCTTAAAAACCAATACAAGTCAAATTAAAATAGAACATATTACTGGTTCAGTTTCGGTATATGCTGAAAATGGTGATACCAACCTGCATGCTATTCAAGGACCAATTGATGTAGAAATTGCCCAGAATGGTTCAATCGTAATAGAACAGCCAGGCAGCAGTATTAAGGCCAGCACACACTATGGTACTATCGATATTCATGATGCCAAAAAAAGTATTTTTGCTTCAACTGATAGTGGAAAAATCCGCGCTTCTTCTAAATTTGTACCATCAAGCAGTACGATTAAACTTGATGCCACAGGTCCTATAACGCTGCAATTGCCTACAAATATTAATTCAAATCTTCAAGCAGAAACTGAACAAGGAAGTATCATTTGTGATCATTACCTTACTATCAAACCATTTATTACACAACTTAATAGCAAAGCATGGACACAATTTAAACGTTCTATCAATGGTATGCTTGGTACAGGACAATCTCAAATTTGCCTACATACAATTTCAGGAAACATAAAAATAATGAAAACTACCTGATAATTTAAAAGTAAAAGTACAGAAAAGGGATGCAACTTTTTCTGCAGGACTTTTTACTTTTAAATTATCTTGATCTTTTTCTTGCTTATCTCCAACAATTAATCGCTAATTTCTCTAATAATATCCAAAAGGCATCTTAAAAGATCGCACATTGATTCACAGCAAAGGTGCTGCTCATACCAATTCATTCTAGAAAAGGAACCACAACAAGCGTTATAAGTTCCTACACAACATGCACAACAACATATACAACAATCTTTTACTTCGTCACATCGGTTTTCAACTTTGGACATTTCCTGGGAGACTGGTATTTCTTCCAATTTTGCAAGATCAAGTTCTTCATTTCCAGTATTTTCTACCAATCCCTTATTATCTTCAGGGCATGACATAGTAATACCAGGATTATTATTTTCCATACATACCAATGGAACATTAACAAATAGAAGACCGAGTATTAGGACAATAAGATATCCTTTTTTTCTATTCATAGTATTCCCTTCTTTAAGCAATAAAATTCAAAAATAATTCAAATTCTTAAAATTATTTTATCAAAAAATAGAGATTTGTCTAGAAAATTTTTAGAAAAAAGAGATTTTTTGGTGGAGCTGGCCGGGTTCGAACCGGTGACCTCATGAATGCCATTCATGCGCTCTACCAACTGAGCTACAGCCCCACTATTCTTGTTTCTATCAATAAAAAATGTAAAATATATTGAAGGAAATGGCAACAACAATATACTGATTTCAATTGAAATTTGAGTGAAATTTGAGGCATTTTTTACTGGGAAAGTTGTTTTTATGATTCATCTAAATAGCCGATTTTTCTGTTTTCTTCTTGCATTAAGCATACCTTTTACCAATGCAACTAATATTGAACATACTATCACTGCTGCTTCTGGTCAGACTAAAAATATCGAACTACACTTTAAAATCGAACCAAATGATTTTATCTATAAGGAATATATACAACTCTCAATCGACCATCCAAATGTTTCCTTGAGCGATTGGCATAGTGATTGCGAACCAGTTGCTTATTACGATCCAACCTTTAAAGATACAAAAAAAATCTTTAATAAAGATTTTACACTTAAAACACAAGCTACTTATCAAAGCGATGAAGAACCAGTTGAAGCTCACCTACGAGTTAATTATTATCCTCATAAAAAAGGATCTTTTTGCGAAGCACTTATCCCCTTAGCTTTTAATGAAAATAGTAAAGAAACTGAGATAAATACCACTCTCCCAGACAAGTATGATGACACCTCTATACAATCCGCTGCTACAAAATCGACAGAAACACAACCCACTGTTCAAAAAGCTAAAGAAGTTACATGGAATAAATATATCACTGGTTTAATTAAAACAACTGAGCAAACATCGATTCGTATCATTTTAGTTTTCTTGCTTGGCTTGCTACTGAGCCTCACCCCCTGTATCTATCCGATGATTCCGATAACCATTGGTATTTTACAAGCACAGGCCAGCAAATCATTGCTGCGCAATTTTTTAGTCGCTATTTTGTATACTCTTGGCGTTTCAACTACTTTTGCTATTTTAGGCCTTCTGGCTGCTTTTGCTGGTCAACGAATCGGCAGTCTTATGTTCAATCCATGGATTATTTTGCTCATGGTTGCACTACTGACCTATGTAGCGCTATCACTTTTTGATCTATATGACCTCTATATACCTCGCTTTTTACAAAATAAACAACAAATGTATACTGGCTCACTTATATCTGCCTTCCTCTTTGGAATGATTAGTGGCACCATAGCATCCCCATGCATTTCACCAGGATTAGTTTTCGTGATTACTATTGTAGCCAACCTTCAAGATCTTTTTCTTGGATTTATTTTACTTCTTGTATTTGGTTTTGGATTAAGCTTACCACTGCTCATTATTGGAACTTTTTCAGGAGCGCTTTCCTTTTTTCCAAAAGCAGGCAAATGGATGGTAGAAATTAAACACCTTCTTGGTTTTATACTCTTTGGCATGTGTTTTTATTTTCTCAACAATATTCTTCCGTGGCACATATTACTTTGGTCGATTTCTCTTTTTGTCTTCGCTGCAGGCATATTTTACCTTTTCAACGCTCAAAAAAGCAGTGGAATTATACGGACTATTAAAACCATTGTTGGTGTTGTCCTAATTGCTAGCTCAGTTTTCCTTGCCACAAAAGGACTGCAAGTTGCTTTTTTAAAAACTGACAAACAGCTTAAATTAAATATAGTAGACCGGCTAAAATAACTCAAAAACATCCCATTTTTACCCCTTTTTCCTAGATAATCAGTCCAGTAATCAATTTTTTACTGAAGCAACCTACCACTGACAAATTGAATATAAAAAAACTTGCAAAAATATCAGAAAATGATATTATAGAATTATAGATAATTTCTTTTTATTAAATACAAAATTATTAACCAGAATATTTCAGAAAAAGGGAATCCTAATGAACAAAAAGTTAAAAATATTTATTCTTACTTTTATTTGTGCACTCTTTTCTGTTTCGATAGGTGCGGTTGAGCCCTTGCAAGAATTGTGTGCAAAACGAATTGCACAGGAATTAGTATCAAATGATATGCTCGAGCAGTTCAAAAATAATCCTGATTTTATTCAAAATATGGGATTAAATAATGATCTACAAGATTTGATTAAAACCGCTATTCTTTCTTCATATCACCCTTCTGCAAATACACTAAAACTAAATGATTGGATATTAAGCATATCAACTATTACTCCCGCTATTACTCTTACTGGCCATAATGACACTGTCACATCAGTAGCCTGGTCGCCCGATGAACGTCGTATTGCCACTGCTTCAGCTGACCATACTGCTAAAATCTGGGATTCACGAAATGGTGCTCTTTTAAATACGCTTACTGGCCATAATCACACTGTCACATCTGTAGCCTGGTCGCCAAATGGAAATCACATCGCTACTGCTTCATTTGACAGAACTGTAAAAATTTGGGATTTACGAAATGGTACTCTCTTGCATACGCTCCCTGGCCATGATTTGATTACTTCAATAGCCTGGTTGTCAAATGAAGATCGCATTACTACTGCTTTAGGTGATGGAACTACAAAAATCTGGGATTCACAAAATGGTACTCTTTTGCTTAGCCTCACTAGCCATCAAATTGCTTCTTCAGCAATAGCTTTGTCGCCCGATGAAAAGCAAATGGCTACTGCCTTATTAGATGATACCGCAAAAATTTGGGATTTAGAGAACGATACTCTCTTACTTACACTGATTGGCCATAATAGCCTTGTTATGTCTGTAGCCTGGTCACCAGATGGAAATCACATTGCTACTGCTTCACTTGACAAGACTGCTAAAATCTGGAATTCACGAAATGGTACTCTTTTAAATACGCTCATTGGCCATAATGACACTGTCACATCAGTAGCCTGGTCGCCAAATGGAAATCACATTGCTACTGCTTCATTTGACCAGACTGCTAAAATCTGGAATATACATCAACTTTCGGAATTATCACTTGAACAAACGCTTCTTCTTGCACTTATATATCACGATTATCAAAACAATCAGCCATTAGAAGTAGATGCTCAGCATAAATATCTTCATACCATTTATCGTTCATTGCCAGCCAATACCCAAAAAAGCATCAGAAACAGAATCATCATCGAATAAATTCAACAGGTTGAAGAAATACGGGGTAAAAAAAGGAGAAAAACAGAAAGATAGTCTAAGTTTCTTGAAAAATAACTAAGGGCTAAACCTATTTTAAACCCTTATTCCTCCTCTTCAAATTCAAAACCTTCTTCTTTCTCTACCTCTTCCTCAGAGCTTAATCTCTTTGGCGGTGTTCCTTCCATTCCTTCCCACCAACATTTTGCTGATTCACGGCGACCTTCAGACTCTATCGCATCCTTCCACTCTTTTTTCCTTAAATGCAAATCCTTATACATAACATCAATAACACGATCGAGTACCTCATAAAAATCTGGACCTTCATAATTTGAAATTAAATCAAAACGAGGTGTCTTGACACGTAATTCAATACGATGATGTGCATGAATCTTAGAAGGCTCAAGAATTAAATCTAGATAGATAGGAGAACGTTCATTTTTCAGAAATTGAACAATTTTTTCTAGCTGCTGATTCGCATATTCCTCCATCACTGTAGAATGATCCATCGCACGAAATGTAATTCGTTTGTGCATACAATCTCCTTAACTCTTTTTAATGCCAGTTTATTATCCAACAATTCAATAGCCTTGATGAAGTTTACAAAAAGAATGGTAGAAAAACAAAAAATATTATATAATGAATCTCACCAACCTAAAAAACCAAAAGGAGACACTGATGCGAAACATGTGTAGCTATTTACTCATGACCTTACTTGTAGTAGGTCAAACTCTATTGGCTAGGCAATCAGAATTTATTGGAACAGCTAAAGAAATTTCTCCTAAAGTATTCGAACGAATTAATGGAAGATCATGGCTACCAGTATGCCCCCCTTTAGAAGATCTACGTTATCTTCGACTTTCTCATTGGGGATATGACAATGAAATTCACCTGGGCGAGATGATAGTACACAAAGATGTCACTCTTGATGTTATTGAAATCTTTAAAGAACTTTTTGAAAATCACTTTCCAATTGAGCGCATAAATCTTATCGACGATTATTTTGAAGAAGGAAAAGGCCGAAATAAAATAGATGATGCTTCCATGGCCGATAATAATACTTCTGCATTCTTTTTCCGCTTAATAGGTGGAACCGATATTGTTTCAGAGCATGGCCTTGGTACAGCAATCGATATTAATCCACGCCTAAACCCTTATTATAATGTCATTACTGGTTATTTTTCTCCATCTAATGCGCAAGAATTTTTAGATCGCGAACGAATCGATGTTCCAGGCATGATAACCAAAGAAAGTATTTGTTATAAAGCATTTATAAAGCGTGGATGGAAATGGGGCGGTAATTGGAAAAATGTAAAAGATTATCAACATTTCTGTGTCAACAAGGTAGTTCACAAATCATTCAATTCATAAAGAAAAACATAACAATAATTATTATGATGTTCTGACAAGAAATCTAACTGGAGCTCCACGTAGATTAAATTTTTTTCGTAGTAGATTTTCAAAAAAACCTAACTGACTTACCCCAAACCATTCTGGACGATTAACCTCTAAAAGTAGTGTAATCGGAGCTGTTCTTACTTGTCGTACACTAAATAATTTTAATCGGCCTGTTTTATGGAATAATGGTTTTTCGCGCAAAGCATCTTTGAATAATATATCCAATTCTTCGTCAGAAAAACGCATAGAATAGCGTTCCCAGACCTCCTGTATAAGCGGTATAACCTTTCCAATATTTTTTTCTGTTTTGCAGGAAATATCAAGACGTGTAAGTTTTTTCAAGAAGTAGCTGTACTCTTCGAGACTATGATTGAGCTCCTCACGTGTATTTTCGTCAACCAGATCCTGTTTATTAAAGATCAAAAGTAACGACTTATACAATTCGGTAAAGGCATAAAAAGCTAATTTAATCTCTTGATCTGAAATAGCTCCTTGACTTGCATCAATTACAAGCAGCACAATATCTGCATCTTCAAGTGCACGTAATGCACTTTTGACCATAATCTCTTCTATCTCTTCAGTTACACCACGTTTGCGACGAATACCAGGTGTATCAACCACTTGAATATCTTCTTTATAGAATCGTATACGCTCAGTAATTGGCTCACGTGTAGTACCAGCAAGCTCAGTAACAATCGCACGCTCTCTTTTGAGCAACAAATTAAGCAGTGACGATTTACCAACATTTGGTTTGCCTGCCAAAGCAATCTTATACGCTGGTCTCACTTCTTCTTTAACAATTTCTTTAGATGGTAATAAGCGCACAAGAGCATCAAGCAGATCACTAATACCAAGCCCATGTTGCGCCGAAACATGAACAATAGTTGAAAAACCCAATCGAGGAAATTCATGTAAATGTTCTTCAGAAAGCTTATTATCAATCTTATTTACAATCACAATTGTTTTTTTGCCAAGTTTGTGCAATATTTTTGCAATTACTTGATCTTCTGGCAACACACCAACAGTACCATCACAGACAAACAATACAAGATCTGCCTTCTCAATTAACGATTCAACTATCTGACGAATTTTTTCCAAGATAGGATCATCAGTTTTTTTAAGAGACACACCACCAGTATCAATCAGATCAAAACAACAATCTTCCCAGCAGACACGATCTTTTATAAAATCACGTGTTACGCCCGCATATTCAAGTGTTAAGCTTTTTACCTTGACAGACAAACGATTAAACAAACTTGATTTGCCAACATTTACCCGACCAACAATAACTACCTGAGGAACATTCATTTAAACTCACTTACCATACCAGGAAAGTAACGAAGCAGGAGATTGGCTTTTTGCCATTGCTGCACATCAGAGACATTAAACAGTTTTCGTTTTGTATGCGTACGATTTCTACCATTAAACTGTGTTTGCATAGAAAACCTTTTTTCTACTGGCACAGATGTTAAAGTATTCGACTTACTATTCTCCTTCCTTGATACATTCATCGTAGCTGAAGATATTTGCGCTGTGTCCTCCTGCTGAAATTGTCCATTTCCTGCCTGGCCTTCCAATGTAAATAGAGGATTAAAAACAACAGACTTTCCAAACATCTTTTGTAATAATGGATGCCACAAACTACAACTATTATCAAGCCATTCATTAAAAAAAATAAATTCTTTCAAAAAAGAAACAGTTACTCTGGATGCAGCGCTATCAAAATGAGAAAAAATACCTTGCTTGAAAATTGAGCTTAACAATGGATTATCTAGTCGCTCAATATGCCCTAAAAAATCATTCCACAATACACAAGATACTCCCCCCTTTATTAATCGGCTAGATGATTTAAATTCATCTATATCATCTTCTTCATCATCTTCTTCCTCTTCATCTTCGTCAATATATTCATCATCTTCTTCATCTTCATCATCCACCTGTTGTATTGGAGGAGGCAAAGGAGCAGCTGAGCTGGTATTGGAATTATTCGTAGTATCATTCCTATGTTGACAAACCTGCAATAACAGTATTTCCAGAAAAAGATGTTTATCTGTTGTTTTTAAAAAGAGAGGTTCTTGCTTATAAAAACGCTCTAACAACTTGGTTAATTGCTTGAGCGAAACCTTTTGGATCACGGTGCGTAAATGCGCTCTATGATTATGGTACTGCTGTGGCTCAAGATCATGCTTAAGCCAAATTACCGATCGAATAAGCAAAATTAATCGATGCCATATATGTTCAGCAGAAAAGGTCCGAATACTTAGTTTTTCTAAAAATGGTAATAACTGAGTTGTCCCGCTACAAAGAATAATTTCAAACAACTTGATTAACATATCATCATCAATATGTCCCAGCACCTGTACAACACCTGACTTGCTAACCGATCCTACCGCAAAACGAACTTGCTCGAGCAAGTTAAGTGCATCTCGTACCGAACCATCTGTTTCTTTGATAATGACCGAAAGTGCTTCTTGTTCATAGGGAATCTTTTCAACTTTACAAATATCAATCAAGTAATTGAACAGCGGTTTGTAATCAATCGGTTTAAAAAAGAGTTGAAAACAGCGTGACTTGACTGTATCTATAATTTTTTCTGGATCAGTTGTAGCCAATATAAAAAACACTGAAGATGGCGGCTCTTCCAAAATCTTTAAAAAGGCATTGAATGCTGCTTTACTCAACATATGCGCTTCATCTATCAAATAGATTTTCTTACGTCCTAAAAGAGGCATCAGGGAAGCCGCATCAATTATTTGACGTACATTGTCTACACCAGTATGAGATGCAGCGTCCATCTCAATAAAATCGGGATGTTTGCCCTCCAGCATTGCACAACATGAAGCACACTTCAAGCAGGGAACAGACAATTCCTTTGGATCTTTACGAAATACTTTAAGCCGATCACAGTTTGTAGCTGCAGCAAAGACACGCGCTGTTGAGGTTTTGCCTGATCCATGCTGTCCCCAAAAAAGATAAACAGGAAAATAATTACCTACATAAAGATTGTTTTTGAGAATACGTACAGTTAAATCTTGACCAATAATTTGATCAAAAAGCCTTGCTCTCCACTTGCGTGAAAGGTTGAGATTAATATCATTCATGGTTGCTCATTCATGCTAAAAACTTTCATACTTAACCATAAACACCATCTCAGGCATCTGCAATTGCAGATGCCTGAATTCACACCAACTCACCTTTTGAATAGTAAAAAAGGGAACGTACACAAAAAAAATTGTTCTTCTTAATACTTAAGAAAACGAACAATCCTTTATCTACTTTCCCTCAATTCTTTATTATTTCTGGCGGAGAGAGAGGGATTCGAACGCTCGATGCGCATTTTATGACATACACTATTTCCAATCGTGCTCTTTCAACCGCTCAGACATCTCTCCAAGTTTTTATTGCTTATCAGATAAAAATTACTTCGAGATACTGTCAGTTACTTTCTTCTTTTTTCTTGACTACTCACCCCTGCTAGAACTTGCTTTGCGTTGCTCTATTTTGGCTATACTCCCTTTGCTCTTTTCTGATCGATTCTTTTCTCTATCTTCGTCATCTTGTTTTTTATGAACACTTTTCTTAATTACTTTATGTTTAACTTCTTCGCTAGCTTTCTTTGAAGCACGCTTACTCTTTTTCTCTTCCTCTTCATCTATCTCAATCTCTTCAACACCAACCACTTCAACTTTCTCTTCAGCAATCGCTTCTTCCTTCTTTACTGCTGCAGTCTCTTTACCTCGTTTAACTGCCTCTTCTAGATAGTTTACAATAAACTTGATCGATCGTGGTGCATCATCGTTACCCGGAATAACATAATCTACCAATGAAGGATCACTATTTGTATCAACTAATGAAACAATTGGAATACCCATCGAAGCAGCCTCTCTCAAAGCCGATAACTCTTTTTTTATATCGATAAGAACAATTGCTCCTAATGGCCATTTAAGATTAACAATCCCACCCATACTTTTTTTAAGACGTTCCACAACTTTTTGAAAAGTATTTAGCTCTTTCTTTGTATAGTAAGGATATTTCTCTGCCTTTGCTAGAATATCTTCGTAGTGTAAAAGTTTTGTAACCGATTTTTTAACTTGGGAATAATTACTCAACGTTCCACCAATCCATCGATGAGTTACATAGGGCATTCCTAACTGAGTCGCTGTCTCATAGATAACAGATTGGGCCGGTTTTTTGGTACCAACCCATAAAATCGATTTATTCTCAGCTGCTACTTTTTCAAGAAATTGAGCAGCTTTCTCAAGGTGATAGGCCACCTTGGATACATCGATTAAATGAACATTATTTTTGAATCCCCAAATGAACGGTTCCATCCGTGGCGACCAAACTGATCGTCGATGCCCGAAATGTACACCAGCCTTAATTAATTCTTTAAAATCTACCATATTAATTATCCTTTTCAGGGTTTCATCAGATACTTTCTAAGTGTGCCATTTTTAGCAAATACCACCCTGACCAAGAAAGTACGTAAAACTCACATAATTCAGACATTAGTGTAGCATGTTCCTCAAAAAGTTTCAATGCTCACCAATTACTCTTGCAATTCCTCCTGAGAATCCACCCCTATCACCTCATTATGAGCAATAGACCACTCAAACTTCTTACCAAGAAGATACGCTGCAAGCAACCCAGCACCAGAAATAACAGAAAAAAATACAAAATGTAAACTAAATGAAACTGCTGGTCCGACAAATTGAGCCAACCAGTTAAATACTGAACCAGTTGCTTTACCAAACTTGCCTCCAAAGGAATCTATCCATGATTTTGCCTTAAATTTGATTTCTTTCATCGTTGGAATATAAAGGTTTTCACGCAATGGATAACTGAGAGAATAATTGATTGCTTTGATTAGAACTGATGTAGTAATAAACGCAAATGGCGTATAGAAACCAAAAAAATAGATGAGCAATACTACATGCAAGATGGGCACAAGGATCAAAGCTCGTTTCTCACCAAGCATCTCAAGCAATAGTCGTGTGCCAAAAAGTGATATTAAAAAACCAATGAAATGAACAAGAAACACTACCTGATACAAAAATGAGGCCATAGCTGAAACACTAAAGGCTCCATCAACAACATTTGTTGCATATGTCTTTGCAATAAGAACACGCTGGTAACTTAATACTGTATTAATAATTTCATAGAAAAAAATTATACAAAAAATACCAAATACATAAGGATATTTGAGTAGCATAGCAAAACCAGCAAGTACATTACTCTTACCTCTCCCTTCCTGGCTACGTTTCTTTTCAAGTTGATAAACTGCTTCATATCCATGCAAATAACGGCCTGGTACTTTTTTCATCAAAAGAATAATAATGAGCGGAATAATAAGCGACATAACAGAAAAAAAGCCTAACAAAATTTGATGATTAAAAATATCTCGTGCAAGAGTATTTACTGCCCCACCACTATTTAAATACAACCAAAGCCACGCTAAAAGAGGACCAAACATACCCCCAAGCTTTGAACCAGCAACCATCAAGCCATAATTTTTCTTTGCACCTTCCTGATCAGTAATTGAGTTGGCAAATGCCCAAAAAACACTTACAACAAATGGAGTATACCCTTCGAGAAAAAAGTAAAATAACCAGCCAAACAAACGGTAAGGACTTGAATCTGTATTGGCCATACCAATAATAGGATGACTGAGTAAAAAGGTAAAAATAAGACCAACAATACTATAAAAAAGACTATAGAAGCAAAGTAACTGATATCGTCGAAGCCTATCTACCAAAAGCGCATAAAAAAGAATTGCCGGAACTAAAATGATCATAGCAGCAATACGCACCTTTGGAATATAATATTCACCAACAATAATAGTAAAAACAGTATCTTTCAACTCTTTTGCTACACTATAACCAGCAATAATACAAAAATAGGTAAGCGACAAAAATAATACTTTCAGCCGTTCATGTGGCGCTATTTCAAATAATGAGTTTGCTACTTGTTTAAATTTATTAATCATTCCTGCACACTCCACAAATTTTTATTCTATATAAAAAAGTAGCCTTCTAAAGCAAATCTTTCTTTAGAAGGCTCTCTCATCATATTAGAATCAAGCATTTCTGTATTCTCACACAAACCATTAACATACTATAGCATTCTCCTTAATTGCCTTATCATATTTCTGTGACACATAAAAGGCTACAAAAATCCACATGACAATTAAGCCAAGTGAAGCAGTAGATGCTAGTGTCAAAAAGACTGAAAATCCACTTATAGGCCCAAGATATGTAGTTAAAGGCAATTTTAGAGCATTAATTCCAGATCCCAGTGCTTTAGAACCACGACCACCGAAGACCTCTATCCATGCTTGCGCTTTATAACGAGCATCCTTGGTTGTAGGGATGTATAACTGTTTAATCGAAGGTTGGTTCAATGCATAATTAAGAGCTTTAAATATTACAACAACCCAACCTGCTACCAACATTACCGGATTTAAACGCCAAATAATAACACCACCGATCATTAAGAATGGTAATGTAATCAATGAAGCTTTCATACTTAACTTGCGTTGAATATTACTAATGCCAAAGAGTAGAGAAAAAAATGAAAGCAAACCTGTTATCACAGCAAAACTCGCCAAATAGTCTGATCGCAACGCTTCATTAGGAAAAGATGCTCTCACTTGTAACTTAAAGTAGAAATCTATTATTGTAGTAACCGCTTCAAAGGCTAAAAGAAATACAAAAATTCCTAGTAAATAACCATGTGTTAGAAGAAGTTTCAATCCCTCAAAGAATCCTGGTTTTTCTTCCTTTTGTTTTTCTTCTTGTGGAGTTACATGAAACTCTGATTTTGGCACAACACGCATAAACAACCAAATTAATGCTCCAACAACAAGAAGCATTACACTGGCAACAGCAATAACTGGAGCACTATTTACAAAACCTAATCGTCTTGCTCTCAAGAACCATGGTCCAGCAATATTTCCAAACTGAGCACATAAGACAATAAGTGGAAAACCTCTCTTAGCAGAAGCCGCTGTGGATACATCTGCAGAAAATGCCCAAAAGAGAGGGACCATCATAGTTCCCATACTTTCAACAAAAACATACCATAACCATCCCACAATACGGGTAGGACTTTCGATTGTATTTGGAATACCATAGATCGGATTACTGAGTATGATCGCAAAAAAAATGGCGCCAAGGGCATAAAATACGGTCAATAAGTAAAAAACTCTATGACGAGGAAGCCAATCAACAAGTTTTCCATAAATTACTATAAGACCCAAAACAACCAGCAAAGACAACCCTTTAGCGTAAGGCTGATAATCTGCACCCACAATAGATTGAAAAATACCATCCTTGAGAGGACGCAACCCCCAGTAGGCAGCAATTAAAACACCAAAAGCAATACCAAGAAGAGCATATTTTTTTACCTCTTCTCTACTTTCAAACTTACCAAATATTGTAGCTAAAAGACGTTTCAGCATCAATTAAACCCTCTCTATAAAATAATGAAAAAAAATAGTTTAGATACAATACCATTACAAGATTAGCTTATCAAAGGATTACCAATTTGTAAAATAAAAAAGGCCTTTTTACATCAATAATTGGGCTTATTTTTCAGTTTTTCCCCTTCGTTTAATTTAACGAAGTTTATCTCTGATTTTTTGGATTCCAACTTATCCTAGATGCACGCTTTATGATTTGACCTAAGCCAAAACAGTGCAAGGGGGGTTTTTTGCTCATTTTTCCCTCTTTTTAAGCCCCCTCTTGCAAAAAACAACCTTTACTAAAAAAAGACCCGGTAGAGAAAAATATTACCGAGATTAGCTATTTTTTGCCTCCTTAAGAAATTTTATAGTTGCTACTCAAGGAACTATAAAAAAGACATTAAAAAATATTGACAAAATGCCTATAAATATTATATTTATTTATGTATTCTATTCCTTAAATAACTTGGGTATACTAGATTGTCGACTTAGTTTAATATAATCTTTAAAAGATAAAAAATGGAGAAAAATCATTATGATTGAAAAAGAAAAACAACAGATACAAGAAAAGCCAATAGAAACAATAGAGAATCCAACTATTCTTAATCAAGATCAAGAAGACGAATTTCTTGCGCTTCTACCGCTCAAAAATGTGGTCATTCTACCTAAAAGTATCTTGCCTATCATTGTCGGTAGAAAGCAATCTATTCAAGCAGTTGAATATGCCCTTAAACAAAACAAAACGCTCTTTATAACTGCACAAAAAGACTCGAAGATAGAAGAACCCACCGAAAAAGATGTTTTTCATTATGGTACACGCTCAACAATTTTACAGGTTATGCGCATGCCAAACGGCGCATTGAAAATTCTTGCAGAAGGAATATGTCGTTCAGAAATTATAAAAATTAAACACTCTGATAGTGGCTTTATTGGCGTTATGTGCAAAGACATACTAGCAACTGATCTCGATGATAACAATGTTGAACTTGAAGCTACTTGGCGTCAATTGAAAGAGTTGTACACATTATACACTAAACTCAACGAAAAAGTTCCAGCAGATCTGGTGACATTGGCAAAAACGAGACAGGAAATGGACTACATTGTAGATACAATAGCAGTCCATATTCATCTTTCTTTCGAAGAGCGTCAAACAATCTTAGAAACAGCTTCACTCAAAAATCGAATGCTCAAGCTGTGCAAATATTTGACACAAGAGATCGAGATTTTAAAAACTGAGCAGCGTATTAAAGGCAGAATTCAACAGCAAGTTGAAAAAAGTCAGCGTGAATACTATCTAACTGAACAAATCAAAGCTATTCAAAAAGAATTAGGACGCGAAGATCAGGCAACTGAACTTAATGAAATTCAGGAAAAAATTATAAAACTTAAGCTTTCTCCAGAAGCGAGGGAAAAAGTTGAAAAAGAGATGCGACGTCTTGAGCAAATGCCACCACTTTCTTCTGAAGCTGTAGTTAGCCGAAATTATGTTGATTGGATTACATCACTTCCTTGGAACAACATCACAAAGGATACGATTAGTATCAATCAAGCAGAAAAAGTTCTCAATCGTGACCACGCAGGTCTGCACAAAGTTAAAGAGCGTATTATAGAATTTCTTGCGGCTAAAAAATTTTCAAAAAAAATTGAGCGCTCACCTATCATCTGTCTTGTTGGACCTCCTGGTGTTGGTAAAACATCACTTGCACGCTCCATTGCCGACAGTTTAGGACGTGCATTTGCTCGTATTTCGCTTGGTGGTATTCGCGATGAAGCAGAAATTCGAGGACATAGGAGAACCTATATTGGCGCTTTGCCAGGCAAAATCATTCATGCCATCAAAAAAGCTGGAACAATGAATCCGGTTATTCTACTCGACGAAATCGATAAAATCAGTAAAGACATTCATGGGGATCCTTCAGCAGCGCTGCTTGAAGTACTTGATCCAGAACAAAACAGAAGATTTGTCGACCATTTTCTCGATATTGACTTCGATCTATCAAATGTCATGTTCTTAACAACAGCCAATACCGTTGACGGTATTCCATTTCCATTGTTTGATCGTATGGAAATCATTCCACTCTCTGGATACACAGAGCAAGAAAAGATTGAAATTGCACGTAACTTTTTGATTCCAAAAGCATTAAAAGAGTATGATCTGAACGCACGTCAGTTCAAACTTCCTGAGCAACAACTGCACACAATCATTACTAAATACACGCAAGAAGCTGGTGTACGTCAACTTGAACGGATCATTACTAAGCTTATGCGCAAGGCTATTCAGATGTTACTCAAAGACAAGACTCTTAAGAGCGTAACAGTCAGCGAGAAACGCCTACGCAGTTGGCTTGGAACTCAAAAATTCAAAAGAACACAGCTCAAAGAAATAAAAAATCGTATTGGCCTTGCAGTTGGCCTGGCTTGGACAGAATTTGGTGGCGATATCTTAGAGATCGAAGCAACTGCCGTTCCAGGAAAAGGTACACTTACACTCACTGGCCAACTCGGTGATGTTATGCAAGAATCAGCGCAAGCTGCATTGAGCTATATCCGCTCACAAGCACAAGAACTTGGTCTTAAAAACTCTTTCAATTCAATAAATGATATTCATGTTCATATTCCAGAAGGTGCAACACCAAAAGATGGGCCTTCTGCTGGTATTACAATCTGTACATCAATGATATCAGCACTCACCAAAATACCAACACAACCACAGTTGACTATGACTGGTGAAATTACACTGCAAGGACGCATATTACCAGTTGGAGGACTAAAAGAGAAACTACTAGCAGCAAAGCAGCATAATATACAGACAATTATCTTGCCAAAAGAAAATTATGATGATATACAAGAAATTTTAAAGGAAACTGATCTTGGGTTATTGCAGTTTATCTTTGTTAATACAATGGATGAAGTACTGGAGAAAGCATTTATAAAAAAACCACTCAGAATAAGCAAAAAAACAGCACGAAAACGAAAAAAATAATATTAACCCTTTTAAACGGAGATAGGTATTATGCCTAAACATTTGATGCTTCTTGTATCACTTATACTGTTGGTATTAGTTCCAGGATGCGGCTGGTGCAAAAAGAAAGAAACAAAAAGGCCAGCAAAACCTCGTCCAGCAAAAAAAGTTAAAATGGAGCCAATCAAATTGAGTGATCTGTATGACTTTGAAGAAGAAGATGTTTTTGTAGCAGAAGCAGATGAGGACAACTACATTAGAAAGGAAGAAGAAGAAAAAATACCACAAAAATTTTAAGAACAATCTATAGAGATTATAAAAAAAGGACACCAAATTTAATGTGTCCTTTTTTTATAATCTCGCAATAAAAGTATCATCCTTAAGAAGAAATTCTTCTTTCCAACAATTACATTCCCACATCAATCATCTAATCTATTACATATTCAAATGCAAAATTATTTGCAGAAACATGATCATAATAAAAATAAAATAAAAATCTTGCAAAAGATTTTATATCATGCCTATTATTATAAGCTATGAAATAACTTTTATTATCTTCTATAATTTTTTTAAAAAGGGGATATCGATGAAAAAAACATTACTTACCCTCGCATGCTTATCATTGCTTATACTGGTTCCAGCCTGTAAACCAAAGAAAAAAGCGCCAGTAAAGAAACCGGTAAAGAAAGAAACGGTTAAAAAGGTAAAAAAAGCTCCTACAAAGGCAAAGAAAATAGCACCTGTTAGCCCAATGAAGGAGAAAAAGTAAGCTAACGAAATTCATTAATATTGATTTTTTAAAAAATTAGAATGTGTATTGAGTATTCAATTTTCAATACACCATTTTTTAGACTATCTTAAACTTGTACAAAAATAATTCTTTATGATAACCTAAGATACTCTAAAATAGGATTATAATTAAAACAAAGGAGAAAAAGTATGCGTATCATTCCAGTAAAATTATTTGTTTTGACATCAATCTGTATCATCATCTGTATAACAAGAAACACGTCGCTCGTCGGAAAACCAAAAAACAATCAACCAAATCAGCCCACTGTTGAAAAATCATTACTAGCAGAAAAAACAAAGCGTACATTAAAATTAGGAGAAGAATTTACAATAGAGCTTCCTTCTAATCCTACAACTGGATATTGTTGGTTTATGCTTGTTAATCAATCACCAAAAGAACGATGGATAGAATTAGTCAAGTCCGAATATGTTCCTGATCAACCCATTCTAATCGGTAGGGGAGGAAAAGAAAAACTAACATTTAAGGCTATGCGTACAACTGGTAGCGTCTCAAGAGAATTTTATCTTTATTATTGTGGACCGGGTGGAAAGACTGCTGAGATAAAAGAAAATAAAAAAGTTATTCCAATTTTCATCAAAAGAAAATAAAAATGCTATCGATGCATAAATGATTCCATAATGTCTACCGTTTCTTGAATTGAATAATCAGAATTATCGATTACAATAGCACCATTTGGAATAACAAGCGGTGAAATCTTCCTATTTTTATCTCGATCATCGCGACTTTCAATCTGGTTAATTGCTTCTTGTAATGAAAGATCATACCCTAACTTTTTATGTTTCTGCTGCCATCGCAGAGCACGCACTTCAATAGATGCCGTTAAGAAAAATTTAATAGCTGCATTAGGGAAAACAATTGATCCACTATCTCTTCCATCAACAACAAGATTATTTGATTGCGCAAGGGAGTGTTGTAATTTCAGTAATGCTTGACGCACATGAGCATCAGTTGCAATAAGTGAAGCATAGTGATCAATCTGTTTTTGCTTTAATAATGGAACAATATTTTCTTCTTTAAACATAACATGTAATTTACCTGTATCATCGAAGCTACAAATAAAGCGGGCAGGATTAAGGTAATATTCAATATCTTTCTGTGCAGGCATAGAAAGTTTTTCCTCTTTATAGCCAGCATACTTAACTAATAAATAAGCAAGCGTACGAAAAAGCATTCCTGAACTAAGATGATAAAATCCAATACGCTGTGCCAGTAATCGTGCCGCTGTAGATTTACCGCTTGCTATTGGCCCGTCAATCGTTATTACCATCATCACTCCTTACTACCTCATGTAATATCAATACCAATCAACTCAATATTTGTTCGTCCATTCCAATAATTTTCGGTTACATAGACAGCTACATCAAATGGTTCATTGCCACGATTTAATAAAGATTCAATCAGATCAGGGCGATTAAAGAAAATAAGTGGTTTAATAATGCCGTCAGCAAATACCAAACATTTGACATGTAAGCCTTTCAAAACTACCGGAGGCTGTACAAGTGAAACTTTTTTTACATAAAAAACTGGCTGTTCATTTCCGTTGCCAAATGGTTCAAGCAGTGTCATATCCGTAATAAATTTCTTTGTTAATTCTGATAAATTAATTTCAGCATCAATCTTAATTTTGGGTTGCAGATCAAAATCAGTTAATTGTGAGCTGATTAATTCTTCAAGTGCACACTTGAGTTTCGGTAGATTCTCTTGTTTTAAACTCAATCCAGCAGCACAGGAGTGACCACCAAATTGTTCAAGAAGATGAGAACAGGATTGCAATGCTTCAAAAATATTAAATGCAGGAATAGAACGACAAGATCCTTTTGCCAGCCCATCATCACTCAAATGAAAAAGCAATGCTGGACGCCCATAGGTAAAAACTAAACGAGACGCCACCAAACCAATAACGCCGGGAGGCCAAATAGAGCTTGCGGCAAAAATAATATTTTCTCTCTCTAAATCTATTTTTTTCTCCGTGATAGCTGTTTCAATTTCTGTAACAATTGAACGTTCAAGTTCTTTTCGTGCCTCATTCAATTCATATAAAATCGCACCGATTTTATCTACATCACATTTATTAGCACTAATTAAAAATGCAACAGCCTGACGTGGATCTTCCATGCGGCCTAAAGCATTAATTTGTGGAGCCAGCACAAAACCAACATCAAGTGATGATATTGATGGTTTATCCAAACGTCCATTGCGCTTGAGTACGGTCACTGGATAACTTTCCTGACGGTTGACCTGTTGAAGCCCATATCGAACCCAAAATCGGTTCTCACCAGTTAAGGGAACTACATCAGCAACTGTTCCAAGCAGCAGCAGTTCATACACTTTCGAAGGTAATGGAACATTCACCTTATCAAACAATAAGGAAAGCAATTTGAAAGTTACACCAACACCTGCAAGCTCCTTATAGGAATATGGGCAATCAGATTGATGCGGATTAACAATAGCATATGCATCTGGCAAAATATCATGAGGCTTGTGATGATCGGTAATAATCAAATCAATTCCACTATTTTTTGCCTCCTTCGCAGCATCAAATGCAGTAATACCATTATCAACAGTAATAACAAGTTTATAGCCACTCATAGCTGCACGCTTAACCGCTTTAACTGAAATGCCATATCCATCATGAGCACGATTAGGCAGAAAAAAGTTCATATCTGCACCAAGAAGCAGGAGACAATTCATCATCATTGCAGTCGATGTAATCCCATCTGCATCATAATCTCCAAAGATTAAAATCTTTTCCTGTTGATCAATAGCATGCACAATTCGATCTACAGCCTTCTGAGCATCTTTTAATATCGATGGATGAGGAACGTCCTGTTTAGAACCAAACAAATATACATCAAGCGCATCTGTTGTTGTAAAACCACGTGTAATTAGCATTTGAATAAGAGGAAAGGAAATATTATATGAAGCAGCAAATCTGAGCGCTTGGCTGGTATCATGTTCTGGTAATAGCCACAAATATTTAGAGCCCTGCAATAATTTCATAAATCATCATCAAAATAATTAAACTCAAAAAAATCTAATTGTTTTAGTTGTTAGTGTAGCATAAGCCCAAGAAAGTAAGAATTTCTTATTTCTATATCCTGAGATGATAAGAACCCAATATTATTCTAAAAGGTCCAGGCAATTACTGGTAATTATCCTTTCCTTAATTGTCTCAAATAGTATCTCGCCGCTTGCTTTCATATTAAATTCGGCAAGAGCACATACTTGTTCTGCTTGGTGCTGGTTATACATAAAATTAGAAGTTACACAGAATGAATGAATGCAATCTTTCGGATCAAAATAATCGAGATACTGTCTGAAAAAATCAAATTGCATTTCGTATTTTTTGCTGTTCCATAACTCTATATCTTTTATCCAAGGCATATAAATAATTACAGGGCAATTGAGATCATCTTTATCTTTAAGCACTGTTATTGCTTTTTTAGATATATCTGGGTCATTTATTATTGGAAAAGCAAGATTATGTTTCTCTGCATAAGAAGCTGCACGCTTTAATGCGGGTACTCCTTCAATTGTAGTAGATGCATCTAAGAAGATTAAAATATCTGGTTTACGCTCTGGTCTTTCTCCACTGACTGGTGGATATGGTAAATTAAAATCAAAACTTGCATCAACCAACTTGATATGTCGGTAGTTCTGAATTGGACTTGAATCCATATCGAATGTAAAATTATGAAAACAAGGAATAGTTAACCGTTGATGACCAATATCTTCTAATATACGTTCTATAATCCTTCTTATAGCGTCTTTTGAAATTTTATCCTTCATAATCTCATATATCTGTTTAAGGGTCATCGAAAAGGCAGAACCAAAAACACCAAAATGATTACTCAATGCTTGTTCAGGAGCATAATCAATCGATTCTCCGTTATCAAACTTCCTTCCATATGCCCAACTTGGAACATAATGACCAAGCCATGCACCACCAATCTCGTATGGCGTAAATTCGCACCATTCAGGTGTCAAATGCGATCTAACATGAATTGCAGTGTAGATTGGCAATGGCCATTTACCTTCTTTAAGCAGTTCTGCCTGATCTGAAAGATAAACAAGATGCCTCTTTTTATCAAAATCTTTCAATAGTTTATTGCCAACTAAAGCACCATAAAAATCAACAGATGTTATTGGTTGATCGAAGCACCATTTTGTTAAAATTGCATCAATCAATAAAGAAACTTCCGGAAAATTGACATGCAATAAACCCGAAGCTAATTGAGGAATCAGTTTTGTTTTAAACGAAGTTATTGGTAACCCTGAAGAAAACCATGAACCAACTGCCCACGTAGATCCTGAAAGTGAACTTATATAGATTACTGCATCAAGAAGCCCTAATTGCCCAAGGCCAGATAAGAAACCAATCGTTGCAAGCATAGCACGAAAACCACCACCACTTGCAACAATGGCAATAGTTGGAACTGCATTATCTGGAATTGATATGTCAAATAATTTTTCAAGTGCAACTCTTACATTTATTTTTCTAGCACGAAGATAGGAACACTCTTGTTCACACAGCTGATTACCCTGACGAACTATCGCTGCGATCCTTTTATAAGGATTAACCTTGACCGCCGGTAATAATTTTTTCACATTATCGCGCATTATCTGAACAGCACTATCAACTAAACGTTCACCAGCTTCAATCATTGGCCGTATTATATGCCATTCAAAAGAATTAAATCCTTTAAAGCGAAAATTAAGCTCAGCAATGTAGAATGTATCTCCCTGCATCTTACCAATATTTTGTGATGCAAGATTTTTTCGCTCAACGTGTGAAAGTTCATCTTTAAGTTGATCAGGAATGAGTGCAATAAAAAATTTGCGGTCATATCCAAATTTGGCCTCATTCTCACCTTCAGTTACCATTGTGCATTCAGTGCGATAGGCAGGACGTCCAAGCGTTACATAAGTTAAAGGCTCAATTTTAACCACAGGATCAATCCGATGTGCTCGTGATCCACGCTTGTAATAAAGAGCTATAAAAACTTTTTTATTGCTTCTGTTGTGTACCGTGATCGTATCAGCCAGCATACATGACATTAAACATAATCCACAGATACCCACCATTTTTGTGAATATAATACGAATCATATCTACCTCATTATTAGAAATGTATGGAATTCTGTTGTATATCAGTGTGTTTGCATTTGTTCTTTTGTTCTAACAGAAAATGATATAACATCATACAAAATCATCTTATTTGCACGCATATTAAATTCAGTCAGTGCACTTAACTGAGTAGCTTGCTTTTGATTATACTTAAAGTTGAATGTATCACAGGTTGATTGTAAACAAGTCTCAAGATCAAATGGCTCAACATCCGATTTTAAATCAGCAAATTCACCTGTATTTAGATATTTTGTGATTAGCTGCTCATTCTTAACTAATGGCATATAAATCACCACAGGAACATCAGCTCTATTTACATCTTTAAACACAGTAACTGATTTCTTATCTATATCGGTATACGAAATAGGAGGAAATGGCAACATATACTTGCGTGCATATTCTTGCGCTCCTTTAAGCGCATTCAGTTTGCTTACCTGTTTTTTTGAAGCATCTAAAAAAATAATTATATCAGCCCTTCTTCCTGCTCGTCGCCCACTAATTGGAGGATATGGCAAATTGAAGGCAGTTCCTGCATCGGCCATATCCATATACTTATTCGTGCCAATCGGACTTTGTAGCAAACCATAGGTAAAATTAAAAACGCGAGCTGCAGTCAAACGTTTCTCGCCCACTTCTTTTAAAATCCCTTCAATAATTTTTCTGGCAATATCAACTGGAATTTGATCTGCAATCTTTTGGTACATTTGATTAAAAGTAGCAGCAAAAACTGATCCGAATAATGCCATAAAAAAACCAAGTGTTTGTTCAGGTGCATTATCTTGCGATAAACCTTTTACAAAACGTCTTCCAAAAGCCCATGTTGGAACATAATAACCAAGCCATGCACCACCAATTTCATAGGGAGTAAATTCATACCATAATGGATCAGCACCTTCTTCAGCACGAACTGCAGTGTAAATAGGAAATGGTAATTGACCTTCTTTAAGATTTTTCATTTGATCTGATAAATAAACACGATAACGTTCATTACCAAAACCACGCAACAAACTATTAGCTAATAAAAGTCCAAAAAAATCAGTTACAGTAATTGGTTGATTAAAAGCAAATTTCGTTAGTAAGACATCGGTCATTAATTTAATATCCTGAAGATTTATTTTACCCAATCCCAGCTCAAGCTCAGGAATCAACGCAACGCGTATATCTTCAATAGGCCATCCAGAAACAATCCATGGTGCCACAGCCCATGTAGAACCAGAAAGAGAACAGATATAGGTTATTGCATCCAGTAGGCCTATTTTCTTAAGCCCAACTAAAAAACCAAATGTTGCAAGCATAGCACGTACACCACCCCCACTTGCAACAACAGCAATAGTTGGTACAGCATTTGAAGAAATTTGTTGTTTTAAAACAGTTTCTATACTGTTTTTAACTATCGGTTTTCGAGCTCGCAAATAATTAATTTCTTGTGAACACAATTTATTACCGTGGCGTACACGAGCCGATCTATACCTGAATGAATTTTTAAGAATTGGCAATTTTCTCTTTATTATTTCTTGTATGGGAAATAGCAACTCTTTAGTCAATCTTTTTCCTGCTAAGAACAATGGCCGTACAACATGCCACTCAGCAGCATCGAATCCTTTCAATTCAAAATCAATCTCTGCTATATAAAAATTTTTTCCTTTTAAAAGACCTACATTTTGGGATTGCATCCTTTCTATAGCATCGTAAGATAATTTTTCTTTTAAGTCTTTCTGAGAAAAGGAAAAAAAGAGCTCACGATCATACCAAAATTTGCGCGCTGGGCGTTCAAAAGAAACTGAAACTCCTGCAGCAATCGTATAAATATCGCCACATCGATCAGCAGCTGTTTTATTTTTCTCATAATAAGGAGCAACATATATAGTTTTAGGGCTTTTGTTGTGAATGGTAATCATATCTGCAGAAAGAGAAAGGGTAAAAGTAAAAACAAGAAATAGTATTTTTTTTACACAAATAAAGGCACGCTTCATACAAACTCCTTTCTTCTACCAAAACGCTCTTTAAAACAGTTATTAAAAGAAGATAAAAACTAAAAACACACTAATTCATAGCAGGTAAAAGAGCAAGTAAAAATAAATTACGCCTTATTCTCTTTTCTTTTTCAATGTTGGAAAGAGAATAACATCCCGGATAGAAGTTTTATTTGTCATGAGCATGGTCAAGCGATCAATTCCAATACCAGCACCAACTGTTGGTGGTAATCCATGTTCAAGCGCAAGAATATAATCGGCATCATAGTAATGCGCTTCTTCGTCTCCTTCTGCCTTTAACGTTGCTTGTTCACGGAACCGCTGTGCTTGATCAAATGGATCATTAAGTTCATTAAAACCATTAGCAATTTCCATGCCAGCAATAAAAAGTTCAAAGCGTGCAGCAATATTCGAATTTTCAGGATCGCGCTTTGCTAGTGGTGAGACCTCTATTGGAAAGCCAATAATGAAAGTTGGTTGTTCAATCTTTGATTCAACCAGCTCCTCAAAAAGTAGATATAATTTCTGCCCCCATGAAGTCTTTTTTGACACCTCTAGCCCTTTTTTACAAATTGTCTCGTCGATGTTTTCAGGTGTTAAATCGCGATCAGAAAGGCCAGTATACTGCTTTACTGCATCTTTCATGCTCAGACGAGTAAATGGTTTGCTCAGATCAACTGTTATATCACCAAATGGCAGCTGCAAGGAGGCGTTAATCTCTTCGGCAATTGTTTTGAGCATTTTTTCGATAAAATCCATCATAAAGTGATAATCCTGATACGCAATATAAAATTCAGCCATCGTAAATTCAGGATTATGCTTTGTTGAAATACCTTCATTTCTAAAGCAGCGACCAATTTCATAGATACGCTCAAAACCACCAATTATCAACCGCTTTAGATACAGTTCTGGTGCAATACGGAGATATAAATCCATATCATGTGCATGATGATGCGTAATAAACGGCCGAGCTATAGCCCCACCAGCAATAGGATGCAAAATGGGTGTCTCAACTTCAAGAAAACCGTGCTGATCAAAATAGGAACGCATGTGAAGAATAATAGCTGAACGCTTTAAAAATCGCCCTCTACTTTCTGGGTTGGTTAACAAATCGAGATATCGTTGGCGATAAATGGTTTCAATATCGACCAATCCATGAAATTTTTCAGGCAGTGGATGCAAACATTTACTCAATAGCTTAAATTTTTTAGCTTTGAGTGTAATTTCGCCTGTTTTAGTTTTAAATGGATGACCAACAACCCAGATAATATCACCAATATCAATAAACTGCTCAAAAAAAGTAAATGCTGTATCGCCTACAATATCTTCACGAATATAAACTTGTAATCTACCAGACCAATCCTGAATATGGGCAAAAGCTGTTCTTCCATGCAAGCGTATGCTCATTATACGGCCTGCAATAGCATACTCATGCGGTTCCTCTCCTTCAATATATTCCTCAATTACCTGGGTACAGGTGGCATTAATTGGTTCATGGGCAGGCCATGCTTCTACCCCTTGTTCATGCAGTTTTTTTGCCTTTTTTACCCGAACTTCATATTCACGTGATCTTTCTTCCGATCCAAAAGATCCTGGTAATTTATTAGTTTTCTCTCTTTTCATTGTCCTCAACGCTAAAAAATCAAAATCACCTTACCTCATAACCAGTATATTGTATTTAACCATCTTTTCCTATTTACCCAATCATTCCTAAAAATAATGACTCCCCGTACGGGGGAAACAAAACGGCAGACAGCATAGAAAAATCCTAAAACCAAAGGGAGTTCTTTATTTTTTATTTTATAAACTATTGCAATTTGAAACCCAATCCTGGTACCTTGAAAATAGAAGATTGAAGGAGAGCATATTTATGAAATTAGTACTATATATATTAAAAATAACCATTATAGCAAGCATAATAACTAGTATGACAAGTCACAGTTTATTCAATGGACTCGCTAAAACAACTGAAGCTGTAACAAAACCAGTAGTTAAAACAACTGAAATATTAGTCCCCCCAGCAAAGCCTATTGTTGAAGCTCCTATAAAGGTGGTTACAGGAACACTTGAAGGTATATCTACTGCTCTTGAAGAAACTAAATTCCATATCATCAATAAACAGAAAACCCCTGTACAGATTGAAATACGGAAAGAAGATAATACCTTAATTAAAAGTGAAATGCTCGATAAAAATAAATCGCTCACACTGCCATACATCCCTGCTATTGTTCTGGTTTCTTGTCCAGATATCGAAGGGAGCGCAACAGGATACCTCTTTAATCATGACGCATTTAAAAGGCGTTCAATAACAGTTGAAGTAATAATTGTTCGAAAAAAGGTTTATCTCAAAGCACAAAAGGATAAAAAGGCAAATATTTCAAGAAAGGAGATCCACCAAACAAAAAAAGAATACAAAAAAAGAAAAAAGTAATGATCGTATATGTTTAACCTTTAAAAAGGAGTAATCTCATGAATAACACAACAAAACTACTGCTCGCATCATTGATAATGGCAGGAACAGCTGCACAGGCAGTTCATGAAGGGTATCCCTTCAATATTACAAACGATTACGGCAAAGCATTACATATCAGAATTCTAAATCCACAAAATCAAATACTTGCAAAGCAAATAATTCCAGGTGGGGATAACTATAGCTTACCCTACATTCCGCAAGTAGTCTCTGCACACTACCCAGACATAAAATACAGCGAGTGTGGACTTGTTTTAAAACCAGATGAACTCAAAGATAAAAAAGTTTATCTCAGAGTAAGGCTTATTCGCGGTAAGGTACGCTTTATGTCGCTTAAAGGTGTAGAAAATAACATTTGTCCAAAATCAATCAGAGAGGCAAAGAAGGCGTACGACGATTGGAAAAAAGATCTAGAAAAACCTACAACCGTTGAGAAAGCTACAGTTGAAGCAGTAATAACAACAACTCCTACCTCTTCTTACTCAATGTACAGAAAATAAGAACAAAACTGTTTATCAATAGAAAAATGGCTCGTAAATAACACGAGCCATTTTCTCTTACCTAACGAGTATAATGAGCCACAGTTTATTCAATAGACTCCTACAAAGTTTTGCAGTAAAAAAAGTTATAAAAAAAAGAAAAAAGTGGTATAATCATAGTGGTATGCCTGTGGTGGTATAATTGTATATGTTTAACAATTTAGAAAAGGAATAAACTCATGAATAATACAACAAAACTACTGCTCACATCATTGATAATGGCAGGAACAGCTGTACAGGCAGTTCATGAAGGGTATCTCTTTAATATCCAAAATGAGTCTGGCAAAGGAAGATTTTTATATATCAGATTTCTAAATCCACAAGGTCAAATACAAAAAATGCTAATTCCAGCCGGGGCTGACCTTAGCACACTAAACATGCCGCAAATAATATCTGTATACAACCCAGTTAAGGAAGACAGCGATGTTGGGCTTGTTTTACAACGAGATCAACTAATAGGTAAAAAAATTTATCTCGAAGCAAAGCTTCTTCGTAAAGGGGTAGATCTTAGGCTGAAAAAAGGTATAAAAGATAACATCGATAAGAAATCATTCTTAGAAGCTAAAAAGACGTTCAACATATTGAAAAGGAGGGGCCTAGAACAACCCTCAATCATTGAGTAACCTTCAGTTGTAGAAGGAATAACAACAACTCCTTCTACTTCCTACTCAATGTGCAGAAAATAAGAGAAAACTGTTTATCAATAGAAAATGGCTCGTATTCTTCACGAGCCATTTTCTATTGATAACTTCATTAATGTTTAAAAAGGCCGGTTTAATTTCCTTCTTGTTGTTGGTCCTCGTCTTCGTCCTCTAATAAGATTTGCTCGTTCTTTTAACATAGCCACTACGTCCCTTTTTTCTTCTTTATTTCCTTTAACTACTTCTGTCGGATCTGTTTTTTTACATTTTTTTAATTCTCCATGTGCCTTAGGATTCAACGAGCTTTCCGCTGGTTGCATTTCCGGTTTTTTCTTTTTAGAAGTTGTTTTCAAAACATTTTTACCTGTACTTTTCTTAGCTGTATCTTTCTTTTCTTGCTGCTCGTCACCATCTGGCCTTTCAAATTGCTGAGCATAAAATTTGCTATAAACTTTATAACCTAATAAACCGAAAGCAACAGAACCTGCTGCTGCACAAGCTGTATAATAAATATATCGACGTTTTCGAATACTACTTTTAACTGACTCAAAATTTATTATGGCTAGTGAATCAGATACCAAAAATATAAAAGTAAAACCGAGAAAAATAGCACTTTTATTGAAATAAAATCTTTTCATAACAATAACTCCTCTAAAAAATAATGCTCCCAACAACTATTCCAAAAATTGCTATCCATTGTTTTTACCATAAAACGATAGAACCCACAAATAAAAAATAAACATGACGGCCTCTAGCAACTGTAGGATCTCTTTAAAAACTTAGGTAAAAATAATTACCACTTCACGCATTATTTCTTTTCATAATTTTCAAGGACTTGTGGCCAATTAACAATATGCCACCAATTTTCAATAAATTCGAAGCGTCGATTTTGATATTTTAAATAATATGCATGTTCCCATAGATCAATGACAAGGAGCGGCTTAAGATCATCTGCCTGTGGAAGATTATGATTTGGTGTTGAAAGAATAGCAAGCTCACCATTAGGCGCAATAGTCAACCACGTCCAGCCACTTCCAAAAAAACTGGCAGCTTCTGTGCTAAATAAATCTTTAAACGCTCTAAAACTTCCAAACGATTTTTTTATTGCATCAGCTACAACTCCTGTTGGTTCACCACCACCGCTTGGACTCATAATCTTCCAAAACATACTATGAGCCCAATGACCACCGCCATTATTAATAATTGCAGCTCGCACATGCTCTGGAATTCTTGCTGGTGCACTGAGTATCTTTTCCAAATTAATCTTTTGCCCTTCAGGCCATTTTTGAACTGCATCATTTAATTGAGTAACATACGTTTGATGATGTTCATCATGATGAAAATGCATTGTACGCTCATCAATAGAGGGCTCGAGTGCATCGTATTGATATGGTAATTCTGGCAATTGATAGGGATAAAGCACATTAAAACTCCCTAGTTAACTAACATCAAGATAATAAATTTCATCATCTTCACGCGCCATCTGCAATTGTTCACGCGCTACTTTTTCTTTAAAAAAAGACGACTCATTCCATAATTCAATCTGTTCATTCAAATACGAAACATTAGCCTTAACGTTTTGCAGTTGCATATCAAGTTCTTTCTGTTCAGATTGTAACTCCAGTAAACGTTGTATACTATTGGACCCAAATAGATAAAATGTTACAAACAAAACAATCTCTGCTACAAATAAAAAACGTAATACTCTTCGTCTCATCCATTTTGTATCCCAAAATAATTTCATAATCAATCTCCTTATTTTTATTCATTATTTATCATCTGCCACACCATGATAAAACAATTAATTAAATATTCTTCACATATTCACATTAATCACGGTATGCTCACAACAATACCAAGTTTTATTTCTGAAAGGAGTTACTATGAAGTTACCTATACCACACCCAAAAAACAAGAATATCATTCCCATTATCCTACTTTTAGCAGGATTCATTGTTCTGCCCCTCGTAAGCAAACAAGAAATAACTGATAAACCTGATCAGAAAAAGTTACAAGATTTTGATGAGATTGTTTACAATTGGTCACGCACACTTGCTGAAACATTGCAAACTATTAAGAAAAAACATTACAACCCATATGACAAACTTCAGCAAGGAATGGTAAAAGCAATTGATGCATTGCTGAATGAACTTGATCCACACTCCAGCTGCCTTGGCCCCAAGGAGTATCAAAATATCCTAGAATCAACAAGCGGCGCATTTTTCGGTATTGGTGTTGTTATCGATAATACACGCAACAAAAAGGATAAATCTTTAACAATAGTTGAAACATTACCAGATGGCCCTGCACACAAAGTAGGAACAAAGGCTATGGATAAAATTGTTGAGATTGATGGCCAACCACTTGAAGGTATGTCAACTGAAGAAGCTATGGCGAAACTCAAAGGTAAACAAAAAACTAAAGTTCAAATTAAGGTACTTCGCGGCAACAAAAATGAATTGCTCACGTTTGATATTACGCGTGATATTATTAAAGAACGCAACTTACTCTGCTTTTATCTTGAAGATCAAAATATTTATTATATTTCACTCAATATATTTAGTGAGCAAGCCATTAATCAAATTAGGAAGTTACTCCAAGAATCGCATAAGAAAAATTACAAAGGCCTTATTATGGACCTCCGTAACAATTCGGGAGGACTTTTGACATCGGCCATTAATATTGCCGGTCTGTTTCTACCAAAAGACAGTCTCATTGTTACTACACGAGATAAAAACAATAAAGAATTGGAACAATACATAACTAAACAACCACCAGTGCGAACCAATCAGATATCACCAATTTTTATTTTGATTAATAATTACACAGCATCAGCATCAGAAATTCTGGCTGGATGTCTTAAAACGTATTCAGAAAAAAATTCAGAGAACAATCAACTTATGGTTTTTTTAATTGGAACCAAAACATTTGGAAAAGGCTCAGTGCAAGAAATTATCCCAATCAGCAATAACTGTGCACTCAAAGTAACTACGTCACTCTACTATTTACCAGATAATACTCCCATTCAAGGAACAGGCATTGAACCAGATTTTATAGTAGAAAAGGTGGCAGAACTCCCAGAACAAGTTGCCTGGTTTAAAAAACATTACGGCAGCGAAAAATCGTTATCAAATTACATCAAACCAATTGGATACAAAGAACCTATTAAAAAAGAAAAGATAAAAAAAGATGACATTGAAAAAAGTTGGATAGAGCGCTGCAAAGAAATGCTTACAACAGATAACCAATTCTGCGCCGCAGTACATTTAATCAATATTCTTTATAATATACGCCAAACAAATCCAAAACAAATTGTAACATCAAATCAAGCACGTACATTTTTGAAGAGTATCTATCCAATCGATAAGAAAATAGTCATGACGGAAGTAAAGGTAGAACAATAGCAATAAGGACATGAATTCTACTCTACAATCACGGTCTTGCCAATATTGCGTGGTTTATCAATTGGGCAATTAAGTTCTTTGGCAATTTGGTAGATAAAAAATTGCATCAAGCCAGCCATTGCAATAGGAGTAAGCAGTGGTTTTACTGTTGGAATAACAAATGAATGATCGGCCAGTACTTTAAGCTCATGTTGATCTTCAAAAAGAAATGCTACAATGTGACCACCACGTGCTTTAATTTCTTGTGCATTCGTAAGAAACTTCCGATAAATAGATGGGTCTGGATGAGAAAAAAGAAATACCAGTCGGGTAGCATCAATTAATGTTAAAGGGCCATGCTTTAACTCACCGGCAGGATAACATTCAGCAAACATATAGGAAATTTTTTTGAGTTTAAGGGTCGCTTCCATTGCAAAAGGATAACTAATATGACGTCCTAAGAAAATAATATTCTGATAATGGGAATACTTTTTTGCAAATGTTTGTTCGATAACAAATTTGTAATTCTCAATACTATTCTCAAGAACTTCAGCCGCTATGAGCAAATCCTTTTCTGCTGTTTGAAGATGCGATTCATCAATAATATCTTTCTCAAGCGCTAAACGATGTGCAAACCAATAAAGCACCACAAGCTGCGTTGAAAATGATTTAGTTGACGCTGCAGCTTGCTCATGACCAGCCTGTGTTAACAAAAATCCATTTGCTTCACGCACAAGAGTGCTTGACGGTTCATTCGTTAAGGCTATTGTTGGAAAGTCCATATTATTGATCAGACGAAGCGCCTCCAAAGTATCAGCTGTTTCACCTGATTGAGAAAGCAAGCCATAAATCGTATTATCAGTCGGCAACAATGGCATAAAACGGAATTCAGATGAAAGCGAAACTTGTGTTGGCAATTGTGCAACATGCTCAAAGAAAAATTGTGCTATACACGCTGCATGCCACGAAGATCCAGATCCAATTAGATGAATACGTTCTAATTGCTGCACCTTTTTTACAGGTATACCAACATGCTCCCAAATATTTGGACTAATCAGATTTAAAAACTCAAGTGTTGCATAAATTGCATTTTTTTGTTCATAAATTTCTTTGAGCATATAATGCTCATAATCACACTTTTCATGCACACAATTATTAAATGTCATCTCTTGCGTATGCAACGGTAAGGATTTGCCAGAAAAATCATAAAGCTCAATAAAATCATTTTGGATCAGCGCAAAGCTTTCATCCGGTAAAATAGCTATTTTATTCGAGAAACCACTCAATGCACGCAGTCCAGAAGAAGTCATTAATTCATCATCACCAATACCAATATAAAGTGGCGAACATCTGCGCACAAGAACCATGTATTCTGGATATTCCTGCAATACTGCAGCAAAGGCATAAGCACCTTCAAGTTGAGTAACTAAATCAATCAGCGCATCTTTGCATGTTTTGTGTGAACGCAATGAAGCTTCAAAAAAATGAGCAATAACTTCGCTATCAGTGGATGAAAGAAAAGTATGGCCAGCCTCTTCAAGCTGCCCTTTCAGTCGATGATAATTTTCGATAATACCATTATGAACAAGTGCTATCGATTTCTGACAGTCGAATTGCGGATGTGTATTTTCATGCGTTACCATGCCATGAGTTGCTAGACGTAAATGTCCTATACCTACCTTGCCATCAATACTATTCTGTTCACATTGTTGCTGCAGATCTAGCAATTTTTCTGTAACCTTTGCATACAAAATACGATTACTCTCTGGATGCAAACAAGCAAAACCAGCACAATCATAACCACGATATTCAAGTCGCTGGAGTGCCTCAAGCACAACAGTACGACTCAACCTTTTTCCTATGTATCCAACAATACTAGACACGATTAGTTTTGCTTCCCTAAGCTACAAATAATAGCAGAACAAATAATATAAAAATTAATTGATCACCGCTTGACGAACTGAAACTTACGACGAGCTCCTCGTTGTCCATATTTCTTCCGTTCCTTTTGACGAGAATCAACCGTAAGAAGATTATGTTGACGTAGTGTTGGACGTAGTGATTCATCAACCTGTAACAGTGCACGTGCAATGCCAAGTTTCACTGCTCCAGCCTGGCCACATTTACCTCCGCCAATAACATTTGCCTCTACATCATAATTTTGACCAACTAGAATAACACGAAATGGAGTTGCTGCATCAAGACGGGTAATTTCAGTATCAAAATATTCTTTCATCTCTTTGCTATTCACAATGAACTTACCCATCCCACGGCGTAGCCATACACGAGCTTTCGACGTTTTGCGATGGCCATAGCCATAAGCAATCGGCTTTGAACTCTCTTTTGATACTTTTTTGACCTTTGTTCCTTGTTTCATAATTTTTATAATCCTAAAACTACGAGAAATGTGTAAAAACCATTATCTGTATAGTTTAATGATAGCAAAAAGTCATTTTTTGTCAAAAATATGGAGCCGATGGTCGGATTTGAACCGACGACCTATTGATTACGAATCAATTGCTCTACCAACTGAGCTACATCGGCCAATTACATCGGCCAATAAGGGATAACATAATCAGTATAGCATAGCAATTGAAAATCGCTAAAACCGCTCTCCTTGTTCTTCCTCATACGCTTCTTGGCAAACTATGCAGCGGATGGCATTTGGATAAGACTTCAAGCGTTTTTCGGAGATTGATCCATGACAATCAATACAAATACCGTAGGTACCATCAGCAATCATCGCAAGAGCACCTACAACGCGATTGTACTCTTCAAGACGAGAGTCTTGCAACGAGGCTCGCAATGATTCCATCGTAGAAGAGATAGCCTGATCTCCAAAGTCTTGCACCTGACCATCTGAGAATTTTTCTTTGTAGAGCTGGATAAGGATCTCTTCAAGCTCCTGCTTTCTGGTAAATAACTCTTCCTTTATCTCACCAATCTCTTTTATTCTTTCTTTCCTCACCACGATGCTTTCCTCCTCCTCTTTTACGTCGGAAAAAATCCTTTAATAATCTAGCTGATTCCTCAGCCAATATCCCAACTACAATTGAAATAGCACTTTTCTTGTATAACTGAAAAGTTAAAGAATTGTCAAGCTGATATCCAAAAAGTGGGGAGTGACTGCCAAAAACAATGCCATCCAACCTGCTTAAAACGGCAAGGTTAATGCACATAGCGCAAGGCTCAAGAGTAACATAGAGCCAACATCCATTCAACCTCCAATCTCCTTTTTTTTTACCAGCACTGGAAAGAGCAATAAATTCAGCATGGGCAGCCTGAGTATGCTGTTTTTCAACCTGGTTATATCCTCTACCAATAATGGTTCCATCCGCATCTACAACGACTGCACCAATGGGGACTTCTTCCAGCGTATAGGCTTTTTTTGCTTGCCACAGCGCTTTTTGCATAAAAAATATATCTTTTTTCTGCCCAAACGAGCTCTCTTGTAGTTTCATCACAAACCTTGTTTCAACTAAACCAATATGACTTTTATTTCTGCCTTATTTATTAAGCTTAACGCTCATTCCAACTATGCAATCTTTTCTTTTCATGATATACTAATAGTATACTAAAACAGCATAAAAACTAACTATACAGCACAAAAACTAACTATTTTTTTTATTCTCACTACAAAGTTTTTCTAAATTAGGAGATTTTACATGCCAAAATCATCATCTAACAGTGGTGAATACAAAGCAAAATCTATTCGTGTCATTGAAGGACTTGAAGCGGTACGCAAACGACCGTCTATGTACATCGGTTCTACTAGTCAGGTAGGATTACATCATCTTGTTTATGAAATCGTCGATAACTCGGTAGATGAAGCGCTTGCAGGCTATTGTGACAATATCAAAGTGATTTTACACAAAGATGGTTCCTGCTCAGTTGAAGATAACGGCCGTGGAATCCCAACGGGAATTCACGAAACTGGTGTTTCAGCTGCTGAAGTCGTTTTAACCAAACTACATGCCGGCGGCAAGTTTGACAAAGAGGTCTATAAATTTTCAGGCGGACTGCATGGGATCGGTATTTCAGTAGTTAATGCCTTATCGCAAAAACTCGAATTGACCGTCTATCAGGACGGTAAAATTCATTATCAAGAATATAAACGTGGCAAACCACTTGGACCACTCAAAATCATAGGAGATACTAAAAAACACGGAACCATGATTCGTTTTTGGCCTGATTTCACAATCTTTCAGGAAGCATTGACATTCAGCTTTGATATTCTCTCGGCACGTTTGCGTGAAATGGCCTTCTTGAACAAGGAATTGCGCATAATAATAATTGATGAAATTACCAACAAAAGCCATGAATTTTATTTTGAAGGCGGTATTGTATCATTTGTCGAGCATATTAATGCTAAAAAAACACCGTTGTTTCCACAAATTATTCATTTTGAACACGGAGATCAAAACAATATACTTGAAGTTGCCATACAATATAATGACGGCTATGGTGAGCAGCTCTTTTCTTTCGTAAACAGTATCAACACGATTGAGGGAGGCACACATGTTGCAGGATTTAAATCAGCAGTAACCAAGATCTGTAACAAAAAAGCGCAAGATTTAGGTATCCTCAAAAGTCATGAAAGTTTTTCAAGTGAAGATGTACGTGAAGGATTGGTTGCTGTTATCAACCTAAAAATTCCTGAGCCACAATTTGAAGGACAAACTAAGACCAAGCTTGGCAATAGCGAAATCAAAGGTATCGTCGATTCGTGGGTTTTTGGTTATTTAAATACTTACTTCGAAGAAAATCCATCAATTGCTAAAAAAATTCTGCAAAAGTCGGAAGTTGCCAAACGAGCACGCGAAGCAGCTCGAAAAGCGCGTGATTTAACCAGACGTAAAACAGCACTTGAATCAGCACTTCTTCCTGGCAAACTTGCCGATTGCTCCAATGAAAATCCTGCAGAGACCGAACTATTTATTGTTGAGGGTGATTCGGCAGGAGGTTCCGCAAAACAAGGTCGTGATCGTTCTAATCAGGCAATTTTGCCTCTGCGCGGTAAAATCCTTAATGTTGAAAAAGCTCGTCTTGATAAAATATTGTCTAATGAAGAAATCAAAGCATTAATTTCAGCTATTGGGTGCAGTGTTGGACAAGATTTTGATGTTAATAAAGCACGTTACCATAAAATAATTCTTATGACCGATGCTGATGTTGATGGTTCACATATCAGAACATTACTGTTGACCTTTTTCTTCCGATATATGAAACCATTAATAGAAACAGGTTATCTCTACATTGCACAACCACCTCTATATAAAGTAAAAATTGGTAAGAAAGAACAATATTTGAAGGATGATAAAACATTCAATCAATTCCTCTTTGACTGGGCACGTGAGCAAACAATATTAAGTATTAAAAATAAAGAAATTGAACAGCTAACCTGGCAAGAATGGCTGGATACCATGCTTACTTACAAAGAGCAACTCAATCCGATAAGCAGCCATAATCTTATAACAACTGAACAATGCCATGCACTTACTAGTCTCCTATATAAAATTGGATGGAAACGGACTGATGGGATTTCAACGCTACTTGACGCATTACGGAAACAGTTTAGTAAATACACAATTAGTCTGAAGGAAGAAAAAATTGAAGAAGGTGAAGAAGCAACAGATGAAGTAATTGAAGAACGTACATTCATTACCTTTAAACTGCTCAACAGAGAATGGCATGTACCTATTACATTCTTTAGCGCTAGCGATACAAAAGCACTTCTTAATTTGATAAAAAAACTCGAATCAATCGAATATCAAGAATGGAAATTGCAGATTATTGGTAAGGAACGTAGCCTCAGTGGATATGGAATTCTGCATTTAATAAATTCAATTTCCGAAATCAGCAAACCATACATGAATGTTCAGCGTTACAAAGGACTTGGAGAAATGAACCCCGATCAACTATGGGAAACTTCTATGGATAACAAAACACGCAGTTTACTTCATGTTACAATTGGGGATGCACTCGAGGCAGATACCTGGTTTACCACACTGATGGGTGAAGAAGTTTCTGGGAGAAAGCAATTTATCGAAGAATATGGACACTTCGTTAAAAACCTCGATGTTTAATTTTGCTTTCTTAATTATTTCTAATACTAGAGATAACATACCACTTTACATAGCAATCCTAAATTAATAATCTTTTAGGAAATGAAATATAAACTTTTTTCAAAAAGGAGAGTCTTATGCTGAAATTCCTAATTCTTTTTTTATTATCTGCTACAGTTTTAATACAAGCTGGTTATGATAATCCTAGAAAATTAAGAACTAAAAAAGAAAAGCTAAGACAACTAAAACAGTTAACAGGTAAATCAAGTAGCGTAGCATTAGAATACCTAGAAAAATCTAACGACTTTTATCTAGAACCTAAAAAACCAGAAACACGTAAAAGCACTTTAATTTGTAGAGAAAATTAGGATTTTGCTTTTTAATGCTCTTCTTGTAATTTAAACAATACGGATTATAACGCAACCAGAAAAACAGTTCAAAAAATTCAGAATTGGCGTAGAATAAAGAAAAGGCATATCATGCATAATCTTATTGTCCAACAGATTTGGAATTTTATTCAGAAACATAAGCTGTTACCACCAGGATCCCGCGTTATTCTTGGGTTATCTGGTGGTCCTGATTCAGTGTTTTTGCTCCATTTCCTTGCTGATCTTGCCGGCAAAAACATGATTAGCCTTATTGCTGCACATTTAGATCATGAATGGCGAGCTGAATCAACAAAAGACGCCCTTTTTTGTCAAACGATTGCGCAGACCATTGGCATCAAATTTATTAGCACTAAAGCATCAGAACTAAATTTACCATTCAAACGTGAAGGTTCACTTGAAGAATTAGGCCGCAAAATACGTCGATATTTTTTTGAAAAAGTATGTGCTGAAGAACAAGCAAATTGTATTGCTCTTGCCCATCATTTACAAGACCAAGAAGAAACGTTCTTTATCCGTCTACTGCGTGGGACAACGCTAACAGGATTAACTGGTATGTGGCCAAAATATGGACTTTATATTCGGCCATTACTTGAAACAAACAAAAATGATATTATCCATTATCTTGAATCACATGGTATTTCTTATCTGATTGATCCAACAAACATTGAGAAATTTTATTTGCGCAACCGAATCAGAAATACTGTAATACCGACGTTACAAGAAACAGATAAACGATTCGATGTTAATTTCCTCAAAACGATTCATCATCTACAAAAGGCAGAAAAATTCTTAGAACAACTCACACAAGAGACATTTGCCAAAGTAACTCAGCAAGAAAACGGAAAATGTATTCTCCTGCTTACTTCATTCTTTCAACTTGATCCATTTTTACAAAAAAGGGTAATTCTTCACTGGTTAATTACAGAAAAAGTACCATTCAAACCATCTGAAGGACTATTGAATGAAATTCTGCGCTTTGTACAAGGACCTGACAGCAAAAAACATCAAATCCATCGCTTTTGGATACTCGTTAAAAGGAAAAATCAGCTCTCAATTGTGCATATTTAACTACTTCGATACCCAACGATTAGAAGCTAGATAAAATCGCCATTGCTTCTCATGAGCTACTCCAATACCAATACGATTAGTAGTAACTACATCATCAGATTTCACCAAAATTCCATCAACAATGTAAAGCTTCTTAAGCTTGGTTAGATCAAGAACATTATGATCTTGAGAAATACCAAGTGCCTGTGTTAATTTGCCAGGACCATTTGTTAAAAGCTGTAAATCCTCTTGTTTGCGATTTTTTTGCATAAATTCAATACCATCTAGAGGTTCCAAAGCACGGATTAAGACAGCTCCAGCCTTTTGATCGTTGCTTTTTGCAACAACATTGAAGCAGAAATGATTGCCGTAAATAAAATAGACATATGAATAACCAACAAGATCAAACATCGGCGCATTGCGTCTTGTTTTGCCCTTATAGGCATGGCTTGCTGGATCATCGCTGGCTCGATAACCTTCAGTTTCTACAATAATACCAGAAAGTAATTTTCTATTATATTTACACACGAGCAATTTACCCAGCAAATCTCGTGCAACAAGAACAGTATCGCGGGAATAAAACCACCGATCAAGAATAGGATCCATTTCCTTCACTTTAAATTATTGTTTTTCTTTTATTTTACCATACAATCACAAAAAATCATTTCTTTATTTAGATACAATCGGTTACCATAGCTAGAGAAGACTTTAATCACAAGGACCAATACATGAAAGATGTGACATCACGACCCCCAGTAACACTCATCATCATCTTATCCTTAACATGGAATATCATAATTATTGTCCTTTTATTTTGTATTCAGGATGATATACATCTGCATTCTCCCTTCACTATCACAGTTGAACAAGAAGAAAAAAAAAATAAAGAATCAGATAGCACACTTATATATCAAGCCAATAAACTTATCAGTTTTGGATCCAGCCCGTTTGGCACTACAATTATATCTCAAGCACCAAATCTTAAATCTTCTACACAACCAAATATTTTAAAGAAATTAATACAAGAAGAGCCCGAACAACAACCTATTTTTTCTCAGGAACAAGAAGCCATAAACGAACAAACACAAACAGAATCTGAAAATCAAATCCCCTGTACCCAAGAAAATGATATAACTGAAGAAGAAAAGCAATCTTTGGATCAGGAAAGATCTGAAAAATCTGATCAAGAACAATTACAGCCTTCTACAGCAATTATACAAGAAGCAATACTAAAAGCTGCCTACAAAAAACAAAAACAAAATAAACAAAAAATAATACCCACTTTTGAACAAAAAAAGCAGATAATGAAATCAACAGCTATAAAAAAGAACCTTAATCTTGCAGAAATTGTGCAAGGCTATATGCATCATGTTGCGCAAGAGCAAGAGCAATCTGTAGAAACTCAGATTCGTTCACTTCCAAGTAGCAAACAGTTAGCATTACAAGTTTATTCAACCAAGATCTTTACACTAATTGAACAAGCAGCAAAGGTTAATCAAAAAATGCTTTATGCCTCTGGTAATCACACTACTGATGCCACACTCATCTTGACGGTTGACCAGAATGGCAAACTTATCGAAGCATATTTAACACCACCGCTCCAAGAAAAAGAAGTTCGAGAATGGATTTTTACGTTCATTCATAAGGTTGGACTTTTTCCACCAATCCCAAAACATTTGAAAAAAGAAAAAATCACGCTAAGTTATCCTCTAAAGATTGATATTCAGCAAGGATTTGGCACTTATTCTCTTTACTATGGGCTTTGTAATCGCTATTGAAATGATAGTATTATAAATTTTTTCCAAAACAAGCAAAAATTCTCTTCTAATAATATTAATTATTTTTTATAAAAAATTTCCTGATCTCATTAATTGTGGTACGGTATATAAAAGGAGTATGTAGAAAGTATATGGAGTAAGAATGAAGTATAGTGTATCAAATTTGATCCTTATTTTTGCACTTATCTCACTTACGCTAACAGGAAAAACAGTCAAGCGTAATTGCACGATTATTCTTGAACCAAAATGGCAAAATCTTGAACATAATAAGCAAAAAAATAAAATATTTGGTGGAAAATGGATACTTGCCGGAAGCATAACATTTCGAAAAAAATCTAAAGATACTGTTTATCTTTCAAAACTCATATTTCGATGGAAAGGTAAAAAAATAGATAATCTTCTTGGTTCGCTCTATAAAAAAAATCTCGATAAAAAATTTCTTCCCATTGAAGATTCTCTTATTTGCGACAGTTATTGGAATAGGAAAAAACAAACACTTATCTTCAATTTCAAAAAACAAGTTTCGCTCGGACCAACCAGCATTTTTTATCTTGTACTAACTGTCCCTGATAATCTGGAAAATACTCTCAAGCAAGGATCATTTTTTATAGAATCTCATTGTTTGCCAACACCATTTAAAATGGTTGCCCGCCATCAGACATTGACACTGGCATTTTCATCAAGATCAAGTTCCAGAAACATTTCACACGTTGCTTTTCGTTAACGAAATTTGCCACTTATCTTGTCTCGCTATTAATTCGTGCTCAGTTTGCCACACAATAAATGTATTGTTAACCGATTCAAAATCTTGCCGTGCAAACCATCCTATTTTTGGACATTGAATGGCATGGATACCTACTGTTTCGGCCGCTTTAACATTTTCTTCCTGATCATCAATAAAAACTGTTTCTTGTGGATCAAGTTGATAGGTATCAAGTAGATAACGGAAAATTGCAGGATCTGGTTTTATTAAGTGTACTTTAGCCGAGACAACTACCCCATCAAACAGATCAAAAAAATCAGGGTATTGTCGACATAGAACATCAAACGATTCTGCATCCATATTAGACAATATAAATACCTTATGACCGTACTTGATGCATTTCTGTACAAGCTCAGCTCCATCTTTATTTAAGCTGAGCATACTAGTTGTATATTTCGAATCAAATATGCCATTTACTATCGTTTTAATCACTCTTTTTTCAACCGCTTCGTAGCAGGAAAAATCCTCTTCAAGCACACTCTCTACCGTATCTCGTATCTCTTGGTTGCTCGCTGTCCCTTGTAACCAATGAACTAATGCCTTTGGTAGCGGATTACCGACTTCATCACAAGCTCCTTTTTGCTCGATATCAGGCAAATTGATATCATTAAGAACTTGAAAAAGCAAATCGCGCGGATTTTCACGCTTTGTAAGTAAATAATATAGGAAGGTAAAACCAGCCTGTTTGCATATATGACGGTACATTAGCCCATAATTTATATCAAACAAAACACCTCCAAGATCAAAAACAACATTTGTACTTAGACAATTAGTTGAATACAATCCTAATGCTGCTGCAATAAACAAGGGCGTATATAAGAGAGGCCTTACTAATCTCTTATGATTAATCTGTTTTCTTGCCATAATACCTCCTTCATTTTTATCGTCCCCTACCCATATTTTTCAAAACGGAATTATAATTCTCAATCTCTTTCTAGTAACTGTTAAACTTCTCTTGGAGCTTGGCTATTATTTATAAACACCAAAAACGAATAGCTTAGCCCCATTTTTAACTATATTATCATTATACCTATTTGCATCCATAGAATTGCTTTGGTAATGTTGAAAATATAGGAACCTTAACGCTATTTAAGGAATAATATCGTGGATCTTTATCAAGAAACATTACTCGATCATTATCGAAACCCACGCAATGCTGGCAAGCTAGATAATCCAGACTTCTCCTCTGGTGAAGACAACCCTTCTTGTGGTGATTCTGTTATTATGGAAGGTCATATTAAAAATAATATTCTGACAGATGTACGCTTTACTGGAAAAGGCTGTGTACTCAGTCAAGCAGCAGCTTCTATGCTTACAGAAAGCTGCCAAGGAAAAACAGTTGAAGAAATACTCGCTCTCAACAAAAATTTTGTGCTCACTCTCATCGGCATGAAATTAGGACCTAATCGCTTACGCTGTGCATTATTACCATTGGAAGCATTACAAAAAGGCATAAAAATGTATCAGCAACGAAAAGCCACGGAGAAGAAAGGTGCTTGATCGTGCCAAGCTTTTGCGCAAATTAGAGCAACTTTCTGGTAAACTTTTTACCGATCTCTCAGATGAATTCGCTGTTGCCCGTGCATCTTGGGAACGAATAACTGCCGATTCTACTTTTTTATATAAGATCCAAGCATTAAAAACATCTTTGCCATTGCCAACGTGGACAGGAAAGATAGATGAAGCAATCACTGCTCCAGATTCTACTACAAATTATCGTGTTATTGCTATAGACGGATCACAAATTTATCCGGATCGTCATCAAGGCACAAGCTGTTTTTTACTTAATATCGGTATCGCTGAATTAAGTTATGGATTCCCAGGCAAGAGTGTTGCATTAAATTCGATTCCACATGTTTTTCTCGGTGACGAAGAAAAGGAAATTGAACATATCTCTTCCGATTATGTTAATTTACGGCGAGAGGAATTTGAATTTGCTACTGGCTGCACGTTAGCCAAATGCAATAATGACGTAACACCATTATCACCATTGCTTTTGCTCTGGGATGGCTCGCTCATTTTTTGGCATCTTGAAACTAAAGATCCTTCAGTCCGTTCTCTTTTTTTAACACGTTATTTCAACTCCTTATATGAATTATATGAAGCCGGCATCATAAATGCTGCCTATATCAGCCTACCCAAAAACAAAGAGTTAGTTAATTTGATAAAAGCTGAGATAAGTAACGGCGATCTTGAACAACTTGATGCATATGCCCCTATTGATCACATACTTGATGCACATATTGCCAACTTTTTTCTCACTCCAGGCACCCATACAATACTTTTTAAACATCGTTCAAAAATAGCCACCTATTATCCTGAGCCACTCAAACCTTATTTCTTTTATCTTCACACAGGCTATGAAATTGTTCGCATTGAACTACCAGCATGGATTGCACACAATAGCGAAACTACAAAAACTGTTGCTCGTATTATCTATGATCAAAGCAGTAAAGGACGTGGCTATCCCATTGCATTAGCAGAAGCTCATGAACAAGCAGTAATTAAAGGACCTGATCGTGAATTTTTTTATCATCTTATTACCAAGCTTGGCATACAACGCAAATGCCGTACAAAGCTTTCACACAAAATAGTTAAAAAACGGAGTATTGGTATTTAAAAAGAATACAATTCTTTTATCTTTCTTAAAACCTAAGTTATATATACTGACCACTGTTTTACTCGAAAGTTAATTTTTACTAAAAAATAGTAGTAACTAATACTCCAAAAATAGCATGTAATCGTAGTATAAGAGAGTTTTAAAAAGCCTGATATTTTTTTTAAATAACACCTTGCAGAAACAAATTTTTTGCACTAGACTAATTGCGTTATTTTTGTTTTTGTAATGTCAGTTGTAGTTGTAGTATCTTTTTAAACGAAAAGGGAAAGCTGTGAAAAAAACAATGTTATTTATATCATGTTGCTCACTTGCTGTTTTGCTTTCGGTATCAAATGTAATAGCAGGAGATGAAACTTCAGAGAATAAACAAAGTCTTTTAAGCCGAGTACGTACAAATCTTCCTAGCCTTCCAAAGGGCAAAGATATAAAAGTTACAGAAACTCTAAAAAATCTAATCTGTTTATACGGTCTTTACCATGGAGGTAAACTCTCATATAAATATCTCTTGTGCCCTACTTGGAATAGAGTCAAACCTGCATTATTCAACAGAAATAAAAAAAACACGGTCCAAAGTGGCTCTTGCAAAGAAGAAGCCAAAAAGGAATTAACGGGACAGCAAACAAAGGCGAAAAGCAGTAAAAGATTTTACATATTCTAATAAGTCTTAAAAATAGTACGCATTAGAACAAAGTTTAATATTCTAGTTTGTTTTAATTAACTTTATCAGATTGTAATCAGATTTCAGAAACCTATAAAAATAATCCCAGATCCGCTCTGGGATTATTTTTTATACAAATAACTTCTTTATCCTAAGAATCTCTTAAAAAAACCAGTAATGGTACTTTCTTCTTCATTCGTCTCTGTACCAATACATTTTGAATACTCTGCAAGTACCTTTTTAGCTTCCGCTGAAGGTTTTTTAGGAATATGGCATTGTGTAATTACAACCATATTACCAGCACCAGAGCCACGGAGATGAGCAAAACCTTTTCCTTGTAATATTATTTTTTCACCAATCGGACATCCTTTTGAAATCTTTATTAACTCTTTACTTCCATCAATTCGTTCAATTTCAACTTGTGCACCAAAAACCAATTGTGGATACGTCAATAAAATAGTACAGTACAAATCGTCATCAACTCGGATAAATTTTTTATCTTGTAGTACATGAATAAGCAAAAATAGATCGCCAGCCGGACCACCAAAGACACCAGCATCACCTTTGCTGTTAATACGCAACTCAGCCTTATCAAAGATACCTTTTGGAATATTAACCGAGAATTTATCAAATTTCTTTATACGTGATTGGCCTGCACATGCTGAACATGGAGATGGGATAATATATCCTTCGCCACGACATGCGCTACATGGCTGGGAAAACATAAAAAAGCCCTGCTTATACTGTACTTGCCCCATACCGCCACAGTATGAACATTCCTTGACAGTGGTACCTACTTTCGTTCCTTTGCCGCCACAGCTCTCACAGCTAACAAAGTGATAATAACTGACCTCTTTTTTGATGCCGAGATAAGCTTCTTTGAGGGTTATGGAGATTGCTTTAGAAAGATCGTGACCACGCTGTGACTGCAATCCCCCTGAACGGCGCCTTCTGCGATTACCCATACCAAAAATATCACCAAAAATATCACCAAAACTGGCAAATATATCCTCCATCGTCATGCCCTGACCGGCACTGCCAGAACCACCACCTTCAAATGCAGAATGCCCCATCTGATCATAATGCCTACGCTTTTCAGAATCAGAAAGCACCTCATATGCTTGCGCAGCATCTTTAAATTTCTCCTCAGCATCTTTACTACCAGGATTGCGATCCGGATGATATTTGAGCGCTAATTTTCGATAGGCAGATTTAATTTCATCAGCCGATGCTCCTTTAGAAACGCCAAGAATCTCGTAATAATCCCTTTTTGCCATAAGTAATCTGATTCCTTTCTCAACAATTATGAGAAGCATTTTTAATGCTGCCCTTTAAGTCTTTACAGTATAGCATAAAATAGTACTTATGCTAAGCCATTTTCTGTCTTAATAGCATCTTCGAAGTACTAAAAACGTGAAAAATAGATTACTAAAAAAGAGGTTTAGTTCATTCTAAACTATAGACCGGTTGTGTAGTTCTTTATAGCATTCATTATATATTTTCAAATATTTAGAACAGGCAGCACATGAATGCTTTAAATCCCCTGCACGTGCTGGTGCAAAATTAATATCCTGATTATACTCAGGATGTTTTTCCCGAATTTGATCAATCAGTTTAAGAATAGTGATGCTTTTACCGGTTGCTATATTAAAAACTTGCCCTTTTAACTTATTTGCATCCTGCATAGCCAAAATAAGATTAGCTTCAACAACTCTAAAGACTGAAACAAAATCACGCGTCTGTTTGCCGTCACCATAGACAATAATCGGTTTATTTTGCTGCATCTGTTGTACAAATGTAGCATAGGCCGCTGCATAAGCACTCTTCGGATTCTGGCGTGGTCCATAAACATTAAAATAACGAAGCGAAATTGTCTTTAATCCATAATTAATAGCATATTGGCGACAATAAAGCTCACCAATATATTTAGAAAAGGCATAGGGAGATTGGGGATAACATTGTAATTCTTCATGGCATTCAATCTCATAAGGTCCATACACTGATCCCGAAGATGATAAAACAAAACGTTCAACATCGTTAACACGTGCTGCTTCCAAGAGATTGACGGTACCATCAACATTAATTTTATGACACATTTCTGGCTTTTCTACTGATTCAGGAACTGAAATAAATGCAGCTAAATGAAAAATGATATCTTTATTACGAGAGGCATCCAAACAGGCCTTTTTGCAAGTTACCGTATCCTGAATAAACGTTATCTTGTCCTTTATTTTTTCAATATTTTCTATAAAACCTCCCGATAGATCATCCAAAACAGTCACTTCGGAACCTAAGGCAACAAGGTGCTCTGCAAGATGTGAACCAATAAAACCACATCCACCTGTTACTAATACTTTTCTACCATGATAAAACTGTTTCATAGCTCTATTCCTTTCCATTATCTTCCTAGACAACATCAGTTAATCTGTGCGGCCCTTTTATATCATGCTTACCTTGTTTAAACGAGAATATATTACGACATGCTAGCTGAACTATTATTTTGTTGGCAACATTCCTCCCATCAAGCACAGACTCTTGCATACTTGCATATTTCCAGGCACCATACCGTCCGATTGAATAGATTCCTTCTTGCTCTAACCGCACTAGGAGCTTGGCCAAATTTCGTTCACGCCACAAATCATAGATTACATATGCATGCGGTATTGATAAAGTATTTTCAACCACTATTTCATCTTCAGAAAGATTAAATAATTTTTTCACCTCTGCGCGCGCTGCCTTAACAAGATTTTTTATGCTTCGTTCTGATTTATTACGATATGAACATTCAATATACATCGAACTACAACCTTGAGGCACCATAGCAGATGAAAAGGTATTATAAAAACCAAGTCGATAAAAAGGATACTGTTTTTCAGGATAATAAACCCACTGTTTATCAGAAAAAGATGGTCGTTCAATTCCCAAATTTAGACACATAACACTGGTACATAACAATTTGTTTGCTGCTTGCACTAAACTCGTCGAAGAACAACCGAATAAGAATTCATTAAGTGGCATAGTGTTGATAATAAGATCAAATGAAATACTTTCACCACTTTTAAACATTATAATTCTTTTTTTTAAATCAATTGTGGCAACAGAACAATTAGTAATAACTTGTGTATTCAGTTTCTTAACAAACTGATCAATCAAATATTGAATTCCCCCTCTCCGGGGATACAAAAATGTAGCATTATAACCGATATTTTGCCCATTATTGTGCAGCGCTCCAGCTAACATCTGCCGCAATGATGTTTTAGGTACAAAACGACCGGTCCAGCTCGCAGATAATTTTCTTACGTCATATTGCAATAATTTTCGCTGATATGGAAAGAAAAAAGAATTAGCCAATCCTTGCCCGAAATTTTTCAAAACCCACTCAGCGAACAATTTTGGTTTCTTTTTTGAAGACTTTCGTTTAACAAAACCTTCAATGCAATCAAGAATCGTTTTTAGCGGTAAGCCATGCAGATTAACCTGATATGGATAGGGCGTATAAACACCGTGTGAGTAAATAAATGAACGGCGCATTATTTTATTTACATTATCACTACCAAGAAGATGTAACAGTAATGAACTAAAATAAGGATTACTACTATGCAACAAATGTCCGGTAAAATCGAACGTAAATCCATCTTGCCTGATCGAGCGGCATAATCCTCCGGAATTTGCCTCTTTCTCAATAATAAGATAGTCGCTAAATCCTTTTTTTTCTAAATGATAAGCAGCAGAAAGACCGCTCAATCCTGCGCCAATGATGACAACTTTTGCCATGCTACATCCCGATGTTTTTGATATTTTTATATTGTTCGACAGTTATAGAATGAAAGGGAAAAAATGTCCAGAAACTTTTAAGATTATTGTTAAAATAAAAAGGATATTCTATCGATTATAAGCAAGGCCAATGTAGTAAAGTGCATAGGGAATTAATAACATTAACAGCGCAAACACTGTAAGAATACTAATCATCGGCCATGAAAGAATATCATTAACTGAACGAATATAAGCTAATTGCTGACCTGCAATAGCATAAATCAATGTACCAGGAAGCATACCAATAAAGGTTGTCCACACAAATGTACCCAATGAAAGTGGAGAAAGTCCTGCAACAATATTGATAAGTGGCGTTGGAGTTATTGGCAACAATTGCAACATAAGTACATAACTATAACCATGCTTTTGTATCTTATACCAAAATCGTTCAACCTGATGAAAGAATAATTTTTGCACCATATTACCAAAAAAGTAGCGAACCAGAAGAAATAATAATATGCTTCCAAATGTTGCACTCAGTGTCGCATAGAACGTCCCTGGAAGTATTCCATATAAATAACCTCCGAGGATACTTAAAATAATCGTAACTGGTAGTGAAAGTAAAGTCGCCACTATAAAGCAAAAACAGTATACAAATACCGATATCATATACTGTCTATGAACAAATATCCGTAACGTTTCTGCATGATGTTGTATACGTTCAAGTGTAAGATAATGGGCAATACCACTCCAATACAAAATCACAACTATCAAAAGAAATAGACATATAAAACAAATCTGTCTATTAAAATAACGAATCATAATCAGACCGTAACCTTCGTCGATATCGTCTAATAAGAATAGGCATCAACGCAAGCAAAACTAACAAAAATAACAGAATAATCAAAGAAGGAGAAAAAATATCACGTGCTGATTCAATATTACTCAATTGTAGTCCCGCAAATGAATAAATTAAAGCCAAAGGAATTGATCCAATAATCGTTGTCCATAAAAATGTCCAAAACGAAATATTCGTAAGTGCCGCCAAAGAATTGATAACAAAATAAGGCACAACCGAGAGAAAATGTAACATAAGCAAGTAATTAACACCATGCTCTTGGATCTGCTTATTAAATCTTTGCAATCGCTCTTGATATCTCTTTTGCAAATTTGCTCCAAATAAATAGCGAATAAACAAAAAAGTAACAAGAGAACCTATTGTTCCACCAATAACAGCATATGCTGTTCCTGATAACACACCAAACAAAAATCCCCCAAGGAGCGTAAGCGGTGCAACAGAAGGCAATCCTACTGCAACAAGAATCACGTAGATGCCGATATAGATCCAAACAGCATTCCAATAATTTTTTTCTAAAAACTGTTTAAAAAAATCACTAGAAGTTTTTAAGTAGGCAAATGAAAAATATTGAGTTAATCCCAAAAAACGCAGGAGCACAATAAGGCCAATTATAAACAAAACTATAATTATCCTACGCTTGTGCTTCTGCATCATTGTATACCCCCGCTCCCCTTCGATAGTTCAACTTATATTGTTCAGTATCATCAAGTAACAAGGCAAAAAGCAAGAGCATTCACAATTAGGTATGTTTTTTTAGGAATTTATAAGTAATAAACAAAAAACTTAATCAAGTAACTTTTTGAGATGGCATGTTTATTTCTCGCACTGATTGTAGCAATTTAGGAATTAGTTCTGTGTGCGACGCTATAGTAGCAAGTCTTTCAAATATTTGATTATGCTCTTTGCTAAGATCACCTTTTAAGGATTCCTGCCCTTTTTTAAGGTCAGTATGACCTTGCTCAAGAGCTCTTACACCTAACCAACCCTGAATGGCGCCTCTCGTTCTATTATGTAATCCACTTATAAAATTACGGAATGGACGCCAATTTTTCCACAATACATAGCCTACATAACCTCCAACGCCAAGTATTATCCCTGCCTTGCACATTTTTCGCATCGAGAACCATGATGCGCTACGAATACTTGAAGCATGTCTTTCTTGCAATATCCTATAGGCTTGTGCCTTAGCCTTTTCAAGCATAACTTCTTCTTGAGCTTTCATTATCTCATTTAATTTTTGAAAACCTTCCGTTTGCATACCACCGTTTGCACAAAGATAAGAAGAAGTTCCGAAACAACTAAGCAGAACAGTAAGCATGATGTTTCTATATAATATGTTCTTCATAGTTCCTCCATTTAATGAGAACCAACAACCTCACATTACACTTAAAAACTTACATTTTACTTGAAGATTTCAAATAATAACTTAATTAATTTAGGTTATCGAGAAAATTAGTTTTCTCGTTTATTAAACCATCTGAGCAGAATTATTCTGAACAGAATTATTCTGAGCAGAATTATTTGATTACAATAAAGAGGGTCGAATAAAGCTTACCGCTTTTTTTATAAATCCTAATAAACCTTCTATAACACTAAAACGCTGATTTGCTTTTTCAAAATAATCCCCCATTTCCTTTTGCATCACACCTATACCTGTTTCTACCAGTTGCAAATTTTCCTTTGTTGCCATTTTCCCAGCTATATAGTCAATTTTTTCATTAGCTTCATGAATTCCATAATTACCCACTTCTAACCCAGCATGAAGTAATTCAAATCGCTTTCTAAAATCACTATGATTTTCATGAATTACTCCAAATTTCCTTGTAAAATCTGTGTGATCTCGATGTACCAATCGATAAAAATTATTCATAGTATCACCAATAACTATTTGTCCTTGTGCAAGTTCAACAAATTGTTGCTTTTGTCCAAGCAATCTAACCTTAATTGCTTGTTGCCCTATGGCAAGTGCATGTAAACGTTGCGTATGATCTTTTAAATAGCAAGTATGTTCTTGTTGTCCTTTCTCAAGTCGACTAATTCCAAACTTATTTTTTATCCCTACCAAAAAACCTCCAATTGCAGCTGCCCCATATAAATCATAACGCCGCTGCCATAACCATCCAGCTAACCCTATAGACCCTAGAATACCAATAGAATACATTCCTAATTTGCCTAATCTCAGCGTTTTTTCTAAATTGCAACTTGATTTTTGGGCTACAAGGCGCTTTAATAATGCCTTTTGTATAACCTCTCTTCCAGCCTTTTTTCCCGCTTCCGCTGCAAGCTGTATGATTTTATCTTGTATTCCTGGTGGTATCATTGTTTCTACAGCGCTTATACTTTCAATTCTTCCGCTCTCCATATTTGCAATAAAGTTACACGGAAGAAGAATACAAGCTCCAATAACCAACCATTTTATTCTGTTTAATTCTTTCTTCATACTTTTCCCCCTTATCACCCATAATAGCAGAATCATATTTCGTGTACGCAAGATAAGGATAAAAATATGAGAATAATCTCCATTTATTTTAAAACTATTTTAAGCTATTTTTAATATAGCACTTTTTTCCACATCTGTAAATGAAATCGACAAAAACCTATGTCTCAAAAAAAACAAATTGAAAATATTAATAAGCTTTTTTTAACAAATATTACCAATCTAGAAACTAAGCCGCCTCAAAAACTGATGCTGATTGAGTTTGTTTGAGATTATTCCTCAAAGCACCATTTAGCTTTTGCCTCTTTGCTCGAATACTATTCATAGTTTTCTTAACACTACGAGCCACTTTACAAGGCAATGACCAGTCTGATTTCCAGATTGAATTTATAGTACACTGCGACTTTTTCACAGCATCTTCTGGATCCTTGTATTCTACACTAAGAATTTTAATAGTACCCCTATACGTTTTTCCCATTTCAGCAAGAGCCATAGTTACAAACGCTTCAAATATTTCCTGTCTATTTTCTTGTGGAGCCACTTGAGTTACTATCTTCCTTGCTATTTCAATATAAACATCATCAGATGTTTCACTATTTTGTGCCTGCTGTAATTCGATTGCATTCCTGATTTTATTTTTGCAATTCTTTATTCGTTTGTTTGTTTTGGCTACATGATATAGCCATCGCACGGTCAGCGTTGTGGCTACTGTTACTCCAAGGATTTCAACGATATTTCTTGTAATCAAATTCGTATACAATCCATGTAACAATAATTTTGATCCTCGGGTTTTGATATCATTGTCACAATTGAGTATTCCTGTCATACCAACCCCAAAATTTATACTACCCGCAAGAATACAGTTAAGTTTGTATTGTTTCCATGGTCGAAGCAAGGGATTGGATCGTTTTACTGCTTCCCTCCGACTTGCCAGTAAATCTTCAATGTCTATTAATACAATTTTTCCTTTATCATCCACCAGAAAATTTTTGGGATGTAAATCTAAAAGCCCTGCTTTTTGAGCTACTTCAATAAGTTGATTATATGTCTCTTTATCAATTTTAAGAGTATCTTCTTGACACTCGTCATTCAATGCTCCAATAGAGGCAAGTCTTTCAGATTTTTTTTTCACCATTTCTTCTACGATTACAACATCTTGATCGGTCAGATCATTTTCCCTTAAATCTCCATAATTTCCAGAAACAGGATATACCCACATTTTTGGCGTCCTAATATTAGTAAAGCCTTTCTTGTTGATAACATGATTCACCTCCTCAGCCTTTCTAATTCGAGAAAGATTTTGTGTTGCTGTATGAATTTGCGGTAGCCCCTGACCGTTGGGCTCGAAGATTTTTTCTCCCGCAACATTTTTCGCTCCCTTGACCACAAATTGTGTAATCCCCTGAGCTGTAGTAAGAACTCCTACTAGCCAGTGAAAACTGTCAAAGAATCTCCATGTAGAATCTCTCTTAAGAGCTCTAATAAAACGAGCATTTTCTATCTTGAGACCTTTTTCCAATAAGAAAGCACACTCATCATTTTTTCTTATTGAATCCAATTTATCTCTAATACTACCTTCTGGTAATGAATACTGAGAAAAATCAAACCCTTCCATAGCACAAAGATTACCTGAAAAAACGCACGCCGAATACAATACGAGCATTTTAACAAATCTGACATTTATTTTATTCATCAACATTTTCATTGCTCACGATCGCTAAATATCTTATCTATCTAAATAAGCCTATTGTACAGCGAAGTTTTTAGGACGGCAACTTAGATAATATAGCACAATTTTTAAAAACATGTTATTTTCTAAATGAAATATTCTATGAGAAGGGACAATCTTAAAAACTCCATTTAAACCTGATTAGGTCTGAAAAAATAAGTAATTTAAATGGAGAACTGACACATTTTTAGCTAACTATTAGAGCTTTTTAATCTGCAGTTCACGCCTATCATTATGATAATTAAGCATTATAGAGCACGTACCGCTTGGCAGAACTGATTTGATAATTTCAGGCCATTCGATGAAGCACCAACTATTAGGTTCATAAAAGTATTCATCAAAACCAGCATCTAAAAAATCAAAGAGGCTTTCAATACGATACAAATCAAAATGATAAAAAACCTTTCCATCTTCATTAATATAACGATTGACATAGATAAAGGTGGGGCTTGTGACAGGCTTTTTTATACCACACTTATGCAGTAAGGCACGAATTAATGTTGTTTTTCCCGCACCCAATGGACCACTGAATGCAATAATTTTACAATCGTTGAGCTGACCATAAAGATAGGCAACTACATCTTCAATCTCGTCTTCTGAAAATATTACCTTTCCTTCATTTTCAAGAATATCTGCTACATTCATACTCATCCAGGTTACAATTTTTGAATTTTTTTAAGCAAATCTCGTTCTTGCTTTGAAGGCTTTTTATCTGGTTCAGCTTGCCATTCCGGCTCCACATTTTCTTCTTTGAGGATAACGTGTTTACTTGCTTCTTGCATCAGGGCATCAACATCGGGCGACGAATTGTCTGCTATCTTTACTGCCGGCTGATTATTTCTTTTTCTCTTCTTTGCAGGTCGTATTCTCTCTTGGAGCACATTATAAAATTCAGACGCACTTATTGAGCATACCCCATAATCTGATGCAGATTTACATAATTGCAAATCAGAAGAAACCAGTAACATATTAGCTGTCTTAGCCTTATGTTCCTGTATAAATGAATATATATACTCGTCTGCTGTTCGTGAAACACCTGCATAGACTACATTAATTCCCCGAATCTTCTCTTGCGAAGGCCAAGAGAAAAGACCACCATCAAAGACGATGGTGATTTTTTTATGTGAACGCAAACGTTTATATAACGCTAGCTGATTTATAAAACTAAGCCGTTGCTGTTCGCTTATCATTTTACCATCATAAATCTGTTTTAAGACATTATACCCATCAATAAGAATAACCATCTCTTTTCTCCATAAAACTCTTTTTATAAGTTTACCATACCTCTCGGTAAATTGGGAGTTTAATAAACAGCCAAAAAAGTAAAAATTTTTCTCATTGCAACCTCGAAATCAATCTATTATCTTAAAAGGAAAACTGAATTAACTAATAAAGGTGAAAATTATGGCTGAGCTAGTCCAGATGCGACAACGCATCAAAGCTATAGAAACAATAAAAAAGATTACCCATGCTATGCGACTTATCTCGATGTCTAATCATTCGCGTTTAAAAACAAAAGAAGAGTTACTTACTCATTATCAAAATGCCATCAACCAGTTATTTTATAAAATTAAAAATGCATTCCCTGGGTGGTATAATCCGATCATCATGCCACGGAAATTATGGAAACATAAAAATCTTATCATTCTAATAGGATCACAAAAAGGATTATGTGGAACTTTCAATTCATTACTGTTTAAGGCATTTGAATCGATACTTGCACATTATCATCATGAACATATCCTTCTTATTGCAGTAGGCAAAAAAGCAGTAGATTATCTGCAAAAAAAACAGGTTGCACCCCTTTTTGCAAAATATGATAAATTCACAATGAACACACTCAATACTATTTTGAAAGATTTGACAACTAATATCATAGAAGCAAAACCAACGTTCCATTCAGTTACCGTGGTAAGCAATGTGCTCAAAACATTCTTCCTACAAAAGCCAAAGGCTTCACAAATTATTCCACTTACGCAGAGAATTCACAAAGATCGTCCATATGAACTTCCAGAAGATTATGTGTGGGAACAGCCACCATATGAACTGTTAGATTCACTCTCCCATCTTTTTGTTGAAGCAACATTTCATCACCTTCTTTTTCAGTCTTTACTTGCTGAACAAGCTGCACGTTTCTTATCAATGGATAATGCAATGCGTAATGCAGAAGGTGTGCTCGAAAAAGCACAATTAACATTCAACAAGTTACGGCAAACAAAAATCACCAAAGAACTTACTGAACTATCTGGCAGCTATTAAATAAAAGGCTATTGATATTCAATAATACGACCGTAATTATGATGTACAAACATAGCCGCATCTACATATTCAAGTGACGCGCCCATATCATTCAATTTTTTTTGTATGGATTCATAGCCACGACTTAAATGATGCACGCCAGATATTGTGGTAATTCCTTTAGCAGCCAACCCTGCAAGCAAAAGAGCACAACCGCCACGAATATCTGAAGCAATAACTGGAGTACCATATAGTTCATCCACACCAATCACAGTTGCACGACTTCCATCAACTTTTATTTGTGCACCCATCTTTTGTAGTTCATGTACATGAAGTAATCGATTTTCAAAAACTGTTTCATCAATCGTTGCTGTTCCTGATGCTAAACATTGAGCTACCATCATTGGTGCTTGTAGATCGGTTGGAAATCCTGGATAAGGAGCTGTCTTGAATGAAACAGCCTTTGGTGAATGCGTTGCTTTTAAAGTAACTCCTATCCCTTCAGAACCAATTTCTATATAATGCCCCATCTCTTGTAATTTCAGTAAAAATACATCAAGGTTATAAGCTGGTGCATGCGGAAGTTCAATTTTTCCTCCCGTAATTGCAGCCGCAAGCAATAATGATCCTGCTTCAAGACGATCATACATAATTGTATGTTCAACCGGCTTGAGCAATGCACCACCTTCAATAGCAATTGTCGCAGGTGGTTCAATCACAATCTTCGCACCCATTTTTTTCAAAACGGCAATAAAATCTAATACTTCAGGTTCGAGTGATGCATTGATAATACGTGTTGTTCCTTGTGCGGCTACAGCTATCATTACAATATTTTCGGTTGCCCCAACACTTGGATATTCAAGAACAATGCGCTGCGATTTTAATTTTTTTGCATGAGCAAATAAATATTCTCCTTCAATTTGAATAGAAGCTCCCATTTTACGCAAATTGTTCAAATGATAATTGATTGGACGTGCACCAATAATACATCCACCGGGTAACGCAATATTGACTTTACCAAAACGCGCAAGGAGAGGTCCCATCACTAAAATTGAAGCACGCATTTGTTTCATTATCTCTTTTTTAACCTGACAACGTACCAAAAAAGTGGTATCAATTTCTAATGTATGTGTCTCCTTATTAAATAAAACCTCTGCACCGAGATCACGTAACAGTTGTATCATCTGCATTATATCATCAGAAAATGGAACATTCTTTAATGTTGATTTTCCTTCAGTTAAAATCAATGATGCCATAATAACAAGCACCGCATTTTTAGCACCGATTAAAGAAACTTTACCATGCAACTTTGTAGAATGCTCTACCTTTAAATATCCCTTCATATCGCCTTATCCAAAAGAACAAAATTTATAAAAAATGTGACCAAATGCATACACTTTAAGCCTAACTGCTTTCGTAAGCATTTCAATCTTTTTTTAATATAAGTTACTACAAGATCTGAAGTAATCATCTAGTAGTTTTGATCAAGGATGATACAATATATTTGTCTTAAAATTAATTGCCTACCGGCAGGACATAAATATGAGTATAAATATATTGCGTGCCCAATATATTTAATACAAGGGCACAGTTAATATTAATTAAACATAAAGCTATGATTTCAAAATTTCTCTATATACCAACTTTCTCTATAGTTTATAATTGATATAAAATTTATTTTTAGTCTATGTATTTTGAACAAATTATTTAATGGTTCTAGAAATTTTCGGGTAGTCTCTTAATGAATAAAGAAAAAAGAAATTTTACCTGTACAACCTGTGGATATAAAACAATTAAATGGGTTGGTTGTTGCCCTGAATGCCAAGAATGGAACAGCATTCAAGAAGAAAAACAAGAAAGATTAAAATGGGCCACAAAAGGAACTAACTTAACTGTCTCAATGGTATCACTTGATACGGTCCAAACAACGGCACTAAAGCGAATGCTTTCAGGCATTGGTGAATGGGATCGCGTTGTGGGTGGAGGTATCATGCCAAGTTCTATCATCATCTTGACAGGTGATCCTGGCATTGGAAAATCAACATTGCTACTACAAATTTCTCATGGTTTAAGCCACAATTACAAAGTATTTTACTTTTCAACTGAAGAATCATTGCAACAAGTTAAACTGCGTGCAAATCGTCTTGGCTGCATCGATAGCAAACTCCTTTTTTCTGATCATGCTGAACTGGAAAATATTATAGCAACAGCATTACAACACAAGCCCGATATTATTATTATCGATTCAATTCAAAACTGTTATGGCGCACAAACAACAACTATCCCTGGCAGCATTAGTCAACTCCGTGAATCAGTTTTTTATCTTATGCGTCTTGCAAAAGAAAATAATATTACAGTTATGCTTACCGGCCATATTACAAAAGAGGGCACTATTGCTGGACCAAAAACATTGGAACATATTGTTGATGGTGTCTTTTACCTACAAGGTGAAGATCGATGGCAAACACGTATTTTGCGTTCAGTAAAAAATAGATTTGGTCCAATCAATGAGCTTGGCTTTTTCGAAATGCAGCACAACGGACTTATTGAAGTTCCTAACATAAACGAACATCTGCTCAATGAAGTAAGTTATTCACCTGGTTCAGTGCTAATCAGTGTTATAGAAGGATCACGACCATTATTACTTGAACTGCAAGCATTGATTATTGAATCAAAACTAGCTATTCCACAGCGCGTTATTTCGGGAATTGATCACAAACAGGTAATGCTTATCGCAGCCATTTTGGAAAAATACTTGCATATCAAACTAAGCAAGCACGATATTTTTATCAAAGTTAGTGGAGGCTTTAAGGTAAAAGGAAGTGGTATCGATTTAGGAATTGCACTGTCATTACTTTCCAGCTACTTCCAACTGCCATTGCCTCAAAAATCCATTGCACTAGGCGAAATCAGTTTACCCGGTCAGATAAAACCAATTAATCAAATAAATATATTCATACGCGAAGCTGAAAAATTTGGCATTAAAACAATAATAAATGCTCATAATCAAAAAATAGAAAAGACAAAATGTACTATGAAATCTTTCAAAAATGTATACGATCTTCTCTCTTTGTTTAAAGAGTAAGAATAACCATCTTCTAAAACAAAGAAAGCTCCTTGAACTAATTCAAGGAGCTCAATTTATTAGTGCAACCCGATTATCTGCTTACCTTTTTAGGAAAGATTACATAATCTTCAACAAACCCTTTGATAGGAGGTGGTAACGTTTCATAAGCTTTTCGTACATTTTCTAACTTTTCAGCAATCAAACTTAATTTTTTATTTTTTTGAGCTGCTGCATGCATCTACTCAAGCACTCGATTTTGATGAGCACCATTAGTGAGTGATAAAAAAAAGACAGAGAATAAGGAAATAAACATAGATAAATTTAAATACGAATTTTTCTTCAATGCTTCATTCTTCTTATTTTAGGTTTTTGAATATTTTAAAATGCTTTAAATATTTTTTCAACTTTTATAATAGATTCCATACCATTTTTTTATTCACTATGCTAGAATCCTAATCTCTTGATTATTTTGTTTACAATAATGATAAGCGCGCCATCACCAAAGGCGTTTGCCGCAGCACCAAATGGTTCGATAAGAAGATACAACGCAGTCACAACACTGATCATTTCTGGTGAAAAACCAAATTGTAAAATTAAGAGTGGAGTCAAAAGAAAAATACCACTACCTGGTACACCAGAAATGGCAATCATGGTGTAACACAAATACAGAACAAAGATAAAATATTGGGTAAAATCGGGAATAACTCCCCAGAAAAGCATCATTGTTGCCATAGCAAGAATAGGCATATTAGTGGCTACTCCCAAAAAATGAAGATTGGCCATAATCGGCATCGACATTTCAGCTAATGCAGTATTACCTGTATTTTTTTCGGCAGCATCAATAGAAATAGGCAAAGCAATCATGCTCGACATAGTACTAAATGCCGTCAAATAAGATGGAAAGGCATTTTTTATTGCTCTAAAACAGCGTTTCAGTGAAAACCCTGTAGCAACCAGATAAAAGAAAAAAAGATAGAAGGCTTGTACACTAAAAATAAGTATAAATGCATTGCTATAATGCCGAAATAGCTCTGTAAAAATTCCCTCATGTTGAATTTTAAGCAAAAAACCAAATACATACAGCGGCAATGTAGGAATAAAACCATAGCGTAATATATTTTCTACAATACCTTTAAAACGATACATTACACGCTCAAATCGTGGTAATGTAAAAAAAGAAAAAATAATACCAAACAAAATTGAAAAAATAAGCACTTTTTCTAATCTAACTGGTAACTCCAAAACAATAGGAAAAAGTGTTTTTAAACTCTTTTTTATAATTAATTGTTGGGTTACCATACTCTCTACAAGTGAAGGCAATATTAATCGACCAGTTACATAGGATATGAGTGCAATAACAACATCTGAAGTAAAAATAGCTCCAAGCAATATCAGAAGCACAATCGTAGCACTTTTTCGAAATGCTAAAATACCGGTGAAAACAAGTGCAAAAAGCATGAATGGTAAAAAAATCAATAAGAAACCTTTAAATTGCAAACTAAAGGTATAAAAAATACGAGCAACTAATTCAGGGGTATATGAGCCAAAGAAAAACACAAAAGCAATAATAATAAGCAACTGAATTGGTAATAGCACCCTTTTCAACAAAAACTTATTTGCAACAAATGCAAGAATTATAAAAGGGAAAAAAATTAATAAAAAACCTTTTAGCTGTGAACTAAGCAATAAAAATTTAGAAACATAAGCAATCCGATCAAATCGAGCTAATACGTCAAAGATAAACATATCGACTATATATAAGCTCAATAATAACCCAAAATCAGCGATAAGTAACTTTAATGGTAAAGGCATTTTTCTCAACATAAATAACCTTTTTTTATCAACAACATGGGACGTACCATGATGATAATCAATCGTTTAGTAATTAAATGATAAGTTTAAAAAATAAGCCTCTCCATGCTTTTTAAGCCGAACCATTCTGTCCTATCTAAGCAGTTACACAAGCTCGTTTAAAAACAGCTTCTGTTTAAAAACAGCTTCTTATGATGAGTTATAGACTTTTCTAATAATTCCTACAAAAACATAGCTACAAGACAAGTATACAATTACTACTCTACATTATTACTGCACCATTTAGCTATAATATGTGATAGTATAGCAAATTTTTTCATATTTACAAAGGGCCCCCATAATTTACTATCGGCGGTTTTTACTATAAGATTAAAAATGGTGGAGCTCTTCTGAAAATCATGAGTGGCTAGCAGAAATTCGTGCGAGAGCATTAAAACAAACCGGTTGCCCTGAGTGTAAAAAAAGATATAAAAAGTTAATGATGTTTCTTTAAGGATGTTCGACGAAAAGAATATATTAAATTTAATAATGACAAAGGGACAATAAATGAGCTTTAAAGACATTGAGGTTATTGTTAGTACATGGCTACTTAGCATATTTACCCAGAATATTGCTAATGATAGCCCAGTGCGAGTTTTATGTCGTATTGATTTACTTGAGTTGGAAAATATTCTTGAAAAATTGGCATTGCAGTCAAATAATCCTAGTCGTAGTCAAGAAAATGATGCGATTAAAACTGAAGAGATTAAACAAATTTTAAGGCGATTAGATGTTAATCAAGCGGGGCTATTTATAAAACTTCCAGCACTAAAAAAGATTATTGAGAAGAGTCTGGAATACATTTTGAACTGTAAAAAAAATCCAAATGCTCCATCAGCTTATATACCATATGTAAATGTAGATTTACTTATGCTATGGGGAGATGGCATAAGCCGAGATTATGAGGCAAAGAAAATAAAGGAAATTCGATCATTTCTTGACGCGAATATTGTTATGCGATTTTGTAAGCGATTTCGCTCCAGGCTAATTTTATTTTTTATACTTTTAATTATATCGACTATCCTAATTCCATAATCTGTTATAAGTTAATTTCACAGTATCCATCTTTTGCAATATATTTATCACTAAATTTTTAACTCAATCCCAAATGAAGAATATACCGTCTGGATGTGGCTTAAACTAAAACCAAACTCTATTTGGCCGTTTTTCTGAACATGTCTATCAGCGACCGCCATAGTTTACTATCGGCGGTTTATACTATCAGATCTTAATATTATGTGGGTGCTACTGATCTTAAATAGTTAAAAAAGACTAATAACGAAACTACGGCACGATTAATAAATTGGGATATGTTGGCTGAATAGGATTACTTGCCTCCGTATGTAAGCAAACACTTATTGCTCTTAAACGTGATGTTGAAGGCTGGAATGTGAATGAAACTCCCGGTGAAATAATCATATTAACGAAGGATCAAGATAATAAGATTAGCAGGGCTCACCGAATTTCTTTTGATACACTATTTGACGAAAAAATTTAATAGTGCTTATATGGACTTGAAATTTTGTTTCCTTAAAAATGGTAAAAATCAGATTTTAGAGATTTAGTTATTAACATAATTTATATAAGGAGAGATTTATGAAATTTTTTGAAAAAAGTTATCTAAATTATCGTATTGATAATATGAAAATTGAATTAACTCCTTCAAAAAAAGGTACATTTGTTGTTGATCATCCGAACTTTCCAAAATTACATATTGAAGAAATTGGCAGCGATCAAGTGGTTGTTAGACTTAAAAAGCTTATAAAAATGGAACTTGAAGCTCAACCAATTGAGATGATTGATTATTTTTTTGAACTTTGGAACAAATAATTGATAATATTTTCTCTGCCTCAACTAAATTTCTAACTCAATCCCAAAGGATGAATACACCGTCTGATATTTTAAGTGAACGCCAAATACAGGCTCACCATTAATTACAAGAAAAAATTAAACTTGCGGAAGCCTTTGTTCATTTTTTGAGTAAGTTTTTACGAAACATATAACATTCTGTGCATAGTTCTAGATACTCTTGTAATAACATATCATGCTTACCTTGGGCCTTTGCCATATCTTCTAACGAGTGTAAGGGCCAGGATGGTGGAGTTTCTTCAGATAGAGGAACGGTATTTACGTATTTGTTGCTACAGTCCATTGCAGCCTGTTCAAGTTCAGTTCTGGTTGATTTAATTTCCTCTTCGATATTTCTAACCATAATGTATCCTCAAGTATTTTGAAAATTATAAAATGAGCAACTTTGCCGATAGATAAGTGTATCAGGGAAGCGTAACGATTTCAACGATCTCATAATACATATATCAAGAGCAATCTCTAGGTATTTTTACTCATTGACTAATTATTTACAATTATAATAAAAATTGTATAAAATACCTATATATTGGTTTTGACAAAATACACACATCTGTTAATATGTTTAAGATTTGAATGTATAAAATACATATTTAAGTTTGGAGGTTCTGGATGAAATTACGATTTTTTTTACCTATTTTAACGATATCCATATTTGCTATTTTTATGGTGCAAACTCATAATGAGACAAATAAGCAAGCTTCCATAAATCCTACAGCGTTTGCCGGACATGTTCTCTATATAGATCTTAATCTTTTTCCTAATATAGATCTTAATCTTTTTCCTAAGGGCTGTTCAAATCCTCATTACTGCGGAACATCTTGTAGCATTTCCCCTTTCTCAGGTCATTATTGTAATGACGAATCATGTAATGAATGTCATATCTCCAAATCACTTGAATTTACTAATATATATGATTGTTTCATTAAAGCTTGTAAGGAAAATGAAACAATGAGTAAATATTACACAGATCTTAATATAGAATTGCATGATAAATACAATAAAGGATTGATTAATAATGCTACTTATACAGCTAAAATAACTGAGCTACAGGATAAATTTAACCAACTAGCAGAAAAACAGAACACTGCTTATCAATCATTTTATCAGGCTACTCAAAGTGTTGAGCAGAAATTGATAGTAATTGGTAAATGCATTGCTAAAAATTTAGGTGCAAGTGCTCTTATAAAACTTGAAGAAGACAAACAAATTTACGTTGATCCTACATATGACATTACTCAAATAGCTATTGATCAGCTAAATGATGATTATACAAATCAACGTTAGTTTGAGGTTTATTTTCCCATGACCTGTAATACCAATGCTTTTTAAACCTGGGGAATGAATAGGCTAAGTCTAATGACGTATAAGCAAGAAGTGGTTGATAAGAGAATATACCTAAAGTTCAATGGCTAAGAGATGGCTTTTATCTGGTATACATTGCACGATAAAGAATTTAATTTTTGGATAAGAAAGAAAATCATCATGTCTTACGAATTGTTTCCTAGTAATCAACAAACTCATCACTGTATTTTTCTTGATATTAATGTGTTTCGTCTTCTGAAAAGAGAACCAATATTTTGGAACAATTTTTTTGAATTTTTTGATAATGAAGATCGACGATTCTTTGAAGATATAGAATTAATTTTTACCTGGTCCCAGTTATTGGAAGATATAAATCTTGGTATAATAATAAAAGATAAAATAAAGAAGAATCCATTATATAAAGTAATTATTAAACCATTTCAAGATACAAATATTGATACAATAAATGACTCTCTAGATAATTTCTATAATGGAGCATGTGAAATAGTTTCCAGAATACCCGAGTTACAACCAAATAAACTTATAAAGTTGATCGATAAATCAACAATTTCATTTGCACATTCTCAAGCAAAAATTTTAGTCGAACAAACATTAATTAAAGCCAAAAACTTTATCCAAGAATCTGACTATAACTATATGGAAGACTTATCTCATGAGATAGCTTGGGCCTTTCTTACCTCATATGATTTTATAAATCCTCAAAGTTCAAAACAGTGGAATAATCGAAAAAGTTATTTTGATTCCTTAATAAACTTATGGCATAAACTTTTTCTAATGGGACATGAACTTGATTTTTATCGCTTAGCTGAAAAAAGATATTGGGCTCATTTGGCTTATTTGGCTACTCTCCAGCATACTAAGATAGTGGGCAAACATAGTAGACCTGGAAAGCTCAAATCAGAAAGTGATTTGTGTGATAGTCAACTTATTCATTTTGCTACCTTCGGGGTTAAAATCAATAATAAACGATGTCCCGTGATTGGCATAACGACAGGTGATAAAGCAGAAATAAACACTATAAAAAAAATACATGAGCATAGAATAGCTATTTGTAAGCAAACACTTATTGATCTTAAACGTATTCTAGATGTTGAAGGCTGGAATGTGAATGAAACTCCCGGAGAGATAATCGTATTATCAATAAACAAAAATAATGAGATTAATGAAGGTCACCGAATCACTTTCAATGCGCCATTTAAACAAGAAACTGAAAATAGCATTTTTGATCTGCATTAAGGCTCTTTTTTTAAGTTATATTAAAAAATTAAAATACTATTTTTCTATCTCAATACCAAATGAAGAAAATACTGTCTGAATCTGGCCTAATCTAAAATCAAACTCTATTTTGCCGTTCCTGAATATGTCTAATAGGGAAAATATCGTGGGAAAGAAACAAATAATAAAAATGACTTGTATTGGGTTGGGGGTTTATTCCCTGATCGCTTGTGCGCTGTATAGTTTTTACATCCCTTACTTATCAGAAATGATACTTGCGCCAGCGGTCTGTGTCTTATTTGCAATATGGACCTTACTGGCTGCCATAGCAATAGGACTCTCAATGTCACTCGTTGTAGTTCTTTGTCCGTTGACATGGATAATTGTGTTTTCTCTTTATGTAGCAAAGCGATTATGGCCTTAAAGCGAATATAAATTATACCGTAATTATTTGGGGGTTGCATCATGAAAAGATGCTTTCTAGTATTATTTCCATTTTTTTCTCTAATTTTACTTTCTGGTTGCATGGGGGACTTGGCAGCGTATGTCCAAAGCAACCATTACTACAAATCAGTCTGGGCTTCTTCGTGCTATGCACTATTAGTTATGGCAAAAGCAGCAAGTTATATTAAACCCTATTATCGCAGCAGGTAACGATGAAGAAATCAGAAATTTGGATGGTTCGTCTTGGTATAGTTTTGGTCATTGGCTATTTATTGGGTTTCGGGCGCATTAAAATCTGAGAGAGAAGCGAATGAGGTTGTATTAGATAATTTGTTGTTAAGCAATATTCTTAGTTAAATGAAATGAATAATGAATGATTAAAGCATATATAGACAATTCTGTTATTTCTGAGCTCAGGAAACAAGGTTTTCAACAAAAAGAGAAGCGTAAGTTAATTTTTAAGATATGCAAAGAGTTTAGCATTCTAGCAAAGAATTGTATTATCACAGACAAGCTTTTTCTAGAACTAATCTATTGTGGAAACATCAGAAAGAAGACAGTTAAAGCTTGCGAGAAGGAGATTCTTGCTATACAAAATAGAATATGCCAACCATTTGTTTCTGAAGATGAAATAAAAAAAACTATAAATTCTCTTGAAGTTTTTTTTGATCAAAAATTTAGAATGCTTCTTCCTATTCAAACAATCAGAAGGATAGCTTTACAGTCTCTTCAAGACTGTCCTTTTGCGTATCGATTTCGAATTTTTAATAAAAAAGTAATTGAATATGCAAGTAATATTGCAAAAGATAAATATAAGTATAATCAATTTATATCAAATTTAGTTATAGATTCGGTTGTAAGATATGTATTACTTGAGCCAGCAAGTAGTATCAGCGATAATACTTTTGTAAAAGTTGCAAGTTTTCTATTTAAAAAATACAGGACGATAACAAAAGATTTATTATTGATATTCACCGCTGCATCAAAATCTAAAGAAGAAGCTTTGCGAAAAATGAAAGATAAAGCGCGCTTAATACGGCCTAGAGATGATTTTGCAGATGTAGAACCACCGTGTTTTGTTTTCTACGGTAAAGAAATTAACGGCATACGTTATCCAATTACATTTCTAACATGGTGAACCTATAGAAAAGATACAAGAGAGAATGGATTATTATTTTGGGGCAGGAATAGTAGAAATTGCAAAGAATAGCCCAAGTCAAAATAAAACGCTATTGCTAGGTACATCATTAATAATTGATTTTAAAAATTTTAAGTATGCTGAAATACCATCAGGATTATTTTTAAGACAAATTTCTGCATCATCATATAAGGTATTAGGATGACATTTTATGGTTAAACAATACCTGAATATGCTGCAAACTAAAGCCAAATTCGATGCTTTGGTTAAGGAACAGGTCTCTTAAGGGCCCACTTTTACTGAGACTTTTCCCCTGCTCAAAGCTCATTTTTCAACTATTACAAGCATCAAATAAATACAGCTAAAAAATAGAGCAATATTCACAAAAAGAGGGATTTTTGTTATTTTTAATACTGTAAATACCGTATTATATCTTGCAAAATTATACTCTTTTTGTTATTTTTTTGAAAAATAAATATAAGGAAAATTATTATGCAACCCTCATGGCTCTCAATTATTCCGCCACTTGTAGTATTAGTAAGTGCATTTATTACACGCAGATTATATGTATCACTTGGTGCTGGCCTTTTATGTGCAGCATTTATTGCAACGGGTGGAGTACCACTTGAATCGATTCATCTTATAAGTGAACGAGTAGTTCAACACCTGACAGACAAGGACATCATCTATATGTATTCATTTCTCATAATTATCGGCTGCCTGATTATGCTTATCTGTTTTACTGGTGGCATCTATGCCTTTGCACAGGTACTTGATAGAAGATTTACAAATAAACGGGCTGCAGAAACATCATCTCTGCTGCTTTCGCTTTTGGTAGGAATCGATGATTATCTCAATAATTTAACAGTTGGTTATGTTATGCAACCAATTGCTGATCGCTTTGGCATTGCTCGCACCAAATTAGCATATTTAATTCATTCAATGGCAGGACCTCTTGTTATTCTTATCCCTATTTCCAGCTGGGTTGCAATTATTACAAGCAACCTAGATTTGTCAGGTATTTCGCTCGAGAATAGCGGTGCAAAAATTCTGGCTGATCCATTTTTTGTATACCTAAAAAGTATTCCCTTCATTTTTTACTCATTTTTCACAATTTTTTCCGTTTGGTACATTGTACGTTATCAGCTTTCATTCGGCCCAATGCACCATCATGAAAAACAGGCGCAAAGAGATTTGACAACCCAAATGGAAAAAAATAATCAGAACATCGATAAACAAACTCGCTCTTCATTGCTTGATATAATCGTTCCAATTGGCACATTGATGTTCAGTGTTATCATTGGCATTTTATATACGGGCGGTTATTATCTTTTTGGAGGACAAAATAGTTTATTAGAAGCATTTAAAAATAACACCGAAAATTCTTTTGTGCTCTTTTTTGCAAGCCTTATTGCTTTTAGCGTAACATTGCTTTTTGGACTAATTAGAAACAAAGTAACAATCAAAAGTTTACCAAAAATTATATTGGATGGAATCATTCTGATGGGGCCAGCAATTTTAATGTTACTTCTCGCTTCAACATTAGGTTTGTTGCTTCGCTATGATCTTGCAACAGGAGCTTATTTAGCACAAACATTTCTTGGAACTCTTTCACCAAGCTTTATGCCGTTAATGTTTTTTGCAATAGCTACTATTATGGCTCTGCTAACTGGCTCTTCATGGGGAACCATAGCACTTATGCTTCCTATTGCTATACCAATGCTCATTTCCATACTTTCCATTCCGCTCCCAACAACACTTAATGCAATTCCAATCCTGTTGCCAACATTAGGCGCAATCTTCTCTGGCGCGGTAAGCGGAGACCATCTTTCTCCTATTTCTGAAACAACCATTATGGCTGCTACAAGCGCAGGAACAAAACCACTTGACCATGCTTATACACAGTTCCCCTACGCAATTCCTCCTCTTATTGCATCAGCATTCGCTTTTTTTATTTCAGGATTGCTTATCAATAAGCCGCTTTGGTTTGATAGCATGGTTTCATTACTTGTAGGATTCGCTTTGTGTATATTACTGCTTCATGTTATGCAAAGAAGTTGGAAATCATAAGAATTGATAAGAACAAATTATTCGAGTTGTTCAATAACAGTATATAAAACATGAGCCGATTTGTTCAGAGATTCTTTTTCTTCCTCATTGAGTGGAATTGGCAATATTTGTTCTACACCATCTTCACCTACAATGGCCGGCATACTCAAACAAACACCCAATTCTTTTATAAAACAGGAAACTGGCATAATGCGTTTTTGATTAAAGATGATGTTCTCACATATTTCAGCAACACATGCACCAATTCCATAATAGGTTGCTCCTTTTAAATCGAAAATCTCATACGCTTTTTCTTTTGTTTCACGTGCATATTGAACAAGGCTTTCAGTCGTTATTCCCGGAAAATCAATTATTGGAATGCCAGCAATTTGTGCAGATGACCATGCAGGAAATTGTGAATCACCATGCTCACCCAAAATATATGCCTGAATCGATTGTTGCGAAACACCAATTTTTTCCGCCAAAAATCCACACAACCGCTGAGTATCAAGAAAGGTACCAGAACCAAATACTTGATTCTTTGGTAAATCGGATATTTGTTGCGCTAAGAAAGTCATAATATCAACAGGATTACTTACCATAAGAATGATAGCATACGGGTTAAGTGGCATCATTCCTCGTATAATAGACGTAATAATAGATTTATTTACTTTAATGAGATCAAGACGTGATTGTCCTGGTTTGCGACGGGAACCAGCAGTAATAACAATAATATCAGCTTTTGAAGCATCCTTTAAATTCCCTTTGCGCACTTTAGAGGCATAACAAAAAGAAAGAGCATCTGAAAGATCAAGTACTTCTCCCTGACATCGTTTCTCATCAACATCCACCAAAATTATTTCCGAAGCAACATTCTTTAACATCAAAGCATAGGCAACTGTCGAACCGACCAAGCCAGCCCCAATAACAGCAATCTTTGCATGTCCAGCAGTTATATATTTTGCCTGTCCTTGTTCTGTTCTTTGGGCCCGATCAACCGCAATACTTATCAATGGAAGAAGTAGTAGAAGAACTATTCCTATAAATCTTGCACAATTTTTTGCAAAACTATTCATCTTCATTATCTCCTTTTCTTTGAATAAGAATTTTTATGAAACTTTTTTAATGAGATTACTTTGTTTTGCATCAATTGCAATAGCTACTATTTTTTAAAATAGCCTATTTATATGAGGTATCTATTTTTTGGAAACAAATTAGATCTAGATCTATTCTATTAAGCGATTGATTATTGCATCAAGCAATTATTTTTCTTCTGATCCTTCTTTATATCTTTCAAGCAATTTAAACAATCTAGTAAGCACTGCTTCTTTAACCACTGAACCTAAGGAAGGTCTCATTGGTAATTATTACGTGTTTGTCCGGTAAATAAAAAATCCCAAGATTAATCTTGGGATTTTTTATTTAAATCTGGCAGTATCTACCTTCCCAGGCCGTCTCCAGCCAAGTATTCTCGACGCTGCGAACTTAACTGCCGTATTCGGAATGGGAACGGGTGTTTCCCCGCAGCTATACCCACCAGAAATTTTTGAGAACATTATGTTCAAATTTTTTCTTGTGATCTTTGAAATATTTGTAGTTCTTATTATCCTACATCACACGTAGCCAAAACTTTTTAGTGTGATTAAAACTCTCGGCCTATTAGTACTGGTTAGCTCAACACATTACTGTGCTTACACATCCAGCCTATCAACCTTGTAGTCTTCAAGGGGCCTTACTATGTCAAAACTCCATTCATTTTCAAGCCGAAACCCAAAAATAAACTTCATTCTGACGGGATACCTAATCTTGGGGCGAGTTTCCCACTTAGATGCTTTCAGCGGTTATCTCTTACAGACTTGACTACCCAGCGTTGCCCTTGGGGGACAACTGGAACATCAGAGGTCTACCCATCCCGGTCCTCTCGTACTAGGGACAGCCTCCCTCAAGTATCCTACGCCCACGACGGATAAGGACCGAACTGTCTTACGACGTTCTGAACCCAGCTCGCGTACCACTTTAATTGGCGAACAGCCAAACCCTTGGGACCTTCTCCAGCCCCAGGATGTGATGAGCCGACATCGAGGTGCCAAACCTCCTCGTCGATGCGGACTCTCAGAGGAGATCAGCCTGTTATCCCCGGCGTACCTTTTATCCGTTTAGC
>SOKE01000012.1 GCA_004375875.1 Candidatus Babelota bacterium | reverse complement strand
GAAACCCTTGTCTTGCAAAGCTTTTAGCACGCTTCTATTTTATTCTTCACCTCCACGCTTGAAACCCTTATCAGACACAATGTCATTAACTTAAGGTGTACGTATTAATGAATCTCCTCGCAGCAAGAGCTAGGGGTACCTATTACTCTCTAAAGCAAACTAATTAATCGCAGCAGAGTGGCGAAAATTGAACCCTAAGGGATTAGAGTAAGCGTTTTGAATAATCCGTAATGGTTTTTTCAAAGCGCCTACTTTTTTTGAACATACTTTTGGAAGGAGTTTGTCATTTGTATCTATTCTTTGATTCTGTTTGAATATTCTAAAAACTTCTTTTGTTTACATTTGAATAAGTACCAGATAATTGCCCCTTAGTGCGTTTATAATGTCGTCCATTACGTACCGGAAGGATGTTACTTGATATTTCTACTATAATTTTATCAAACATCTCTTTTTTCTTTCCCTTATCCTTTTCCAGTATAAAACGAATTAATTCTTCCTTCATAATTCCAATAGCAATATTTTTATTAATCTCCATTTTGTACTTGTATTTTTGATGATTTTTAATATTAAACTCTAACTTAGCATCTAGAAGAATATCATGCATAACGTTGCACAAATATACCGTAGCGTAAATATCCTGTTCAATCATAATAGGCTTGGTTCCGGTAAAATTTTCAATAAAAAACTTATTCTTTAACACATTATATGCAGTTTCTATTTCCCAGCGTAATCTATATAAATATACAATTTCAGAGGTACTGAATTCTTCCATTGGAAGATTCGTAGCCAAATATTCCCTGCTACCATTATCTAATGTAAATCGCACAAATCTTAATGGTATAGAACCGGTCTTTGCTAATTTGTCAGCTGTTTGCGTTCCTTTATGTGGAGATAATCTGGATTTATCAAACATAATATTGACATATTCATCATCTGCAGTCATGGCGAGCTGTTCTTTTTTGAATACAGTTGCTCCAATTCGTATTAAAAAGCTTTCATTACGTTTCATCAAGTCAATAAAAAATTCACCAGAGGGGTATCCTCGATCAAAAATTACTATTCGAGGTTTCTCGCCGGTAATAGAGTTGCATTTATCAATATGTAAAAGCGCTTGATTCCGTTCACTAAATTTCCATTTATTAATAGTACAATCAATAATCATTTTATTTAGTAGATCAAAAAGACATGATATTCCAAGCTGCGCTTGTGGCTTTGCATTTTTGTGTGATGCATTTCCGTATAATTCTACGTTTTGGGCAGTATTTGGCACATTAACAGATGAGCCATCTACCGCCAGGATAAGATAACCTTTTAATCTCTGAACCATAGTCCTATCTTTGTAAAAATTCTTCACATGGAAATCACTGAGTTCAAGAAAAACTTCTGGATTCAGTTTTTGACGCTGTTTTAGGTATCCGGGCTTGGATATGCTGATTTTGGATTTAATTGATTTGATAAAACTTCTTATCTCCATGGTAAGTGTACGCCCCTTTCTGCTCAAAATTGAAAGAAGAAGTTGATGTAATGGAAGTTTCCTTTTTCTAGTAAAATGAGAATCTTTAATTGCCTTACAATGTTTGATAAAACAAATTGTATTCGAATGGTTTATATCCATTGTAACACGTAGATTAGAATGTTTCACTACTATCACATCCTTTTTGAGCCATCATAAACAAGACGAGGTTTCTTTTTTGCATATGCAGCTTTTAAATAGGGGATCTGATCTTCGGTGACTGGTCCCAGATAAGCTATTACTGTTTGTTTTACCTGATTGTTTTCTCTTTTATTTTCAACTAGACTAGCATAATAATGAGCTTTACCAGCATATTTTTTGGTAAGAATCTTTATAAACAAACAAATCACCTCTCACTACAATGATATCACATCAAATATATTTATACAATAATTATACAAAGTATTTCTCACTACATTCAAGAACAAAAGGACATCGGAAACAACTAAACCAACAGGTGTTTCCGATGTCCTTTTGTTCTTGAATCCTTAAGTTAATGACATTGCAATTTTACAAGGCTTTCACGCTTGCATTTTTTATTAATCTTTAACCCAACCATA
>SOKE01000015.1 GCA_004375875.1 Candidatus Babelota bacterium | reverse complement strand
AAGTTTCTGTTGTTTCAGAATAACACTCCAGATTTGTTCATAGATTTCGATGCATAATGTCCGACAGGGTTATCCCAAGAAAATACAAAATATCAATACAGAAAAGGTTTTAGGAAAAAACCTTCCTGCAAATATAGAGGCTGAAAAAGCTGTCTTGGGAGCAGTATTATTAAATGACGAAACGCTTATACAGGTAGTTGAGCTCCTTGCTCCAGATGATTTTTACCATCCACCACACAAACTTATCTATCAAGCTATTGTTGATGTTAGTAAGCGTTATGAACATATTGATATTATCTCATTACAAGATGAATTAACTAAAAAGGAACTATTGGAACAGGCTGGCGGTATTACTTATTTGCTTGAATTACAAGAAGATATTCCAGCGGTAGGACTTATTGGACAGCATGCACAAATCATTAAAGAAAAAACGTTGCTCCGTGATCTTATTAATTCCGCCGCATCTATTATTAGCAATTGTTATGGTCAAGATGATAAAGGAATCGAACTTATCCTTGATCATGCTGAAAAAACTATTTTTCAAATTTCAAAAGAGCGTACTGCACAAAGCTTTGTACAACTCAATATTTGGCTCAAAAAGACATTTCAACATCTTTCAGATATCAAAAGTCATGGCAAGGGAGTAACTGGTATTCCTTCAAGTTTTACTAAGCTTGATATGATGACTTCAGGTTTTCAGAATAGTGATTTGGTAGTATTGGCATCACGACCGTCAGTGGGAAAAACAGCACTTGCATTGAGCTTTGCACTTAATGCAGCAATCGAAGGATATACAGTAGGATTTTTTTCTCTTGAAATGGCTGCGGAACAATTAACATTACGTTTGCTTTCAACCGAATCACGAATTGCACATCACAACATTAGAAATGCAACAATTACTTCTGATGAATGGATGGAATTGACGAGTGTTGCAGCCCGCCTTGCTGAATTACCTCTTTTTATTGATGATACAGCAATATTGAGCATAATGGATCTACGCACGAAAGCACGAAAGATCAAAGCAGAACATAATTTGGCATTTTTGGTTATTGATTATTTACAGCTGATACATAGTACAAAACATCATGAAAATCGTCATCAAGAAATTTCGGAAATTTCTCGTTCACTCAAAGCATTGGCAAAAGAGCTTAATATTCCCATTTTAGCTCTTTCACAATTATCACGTGCAGTTGATAGTCGTATGGATAAACGGCCAATGCTTTCTGATCTTCGTGAATCCGGTGCAATCGAACAAGATGCAGATTTAATTATATTTCTTTACCGTGATGTAATCTATAATCCGGATACTGAAAATCCTTCATTGACAGAATTAATAATCGGGAAACAACGCAATGGTCCAACTGGTAAACTCTATCTAAATTTTATCAAAGAGATTACTCAGTTTGAAGAATCAGATGATTAATTTGGTCAATAAAATGGATAAAAATAATGATGATGAATGTGATCACTAGAGGGTTTAGATAATAAGAACTTGTCATTTCATGTTACCATTAGTATAATACACAAACAAAGAATAAAAAAAGAGTGATTGAAATGAAGGAGAGATATGATTGGATCAAGAAACGAAGGGGGTAAATGCAACTTAAACAATACTCCTATGCTGGGAATAGATCCAGGTTTGCGAGTTTCTGGATATGGTGTAATACGGAAGAATGGTAATCAAACAGTATTGCTTGATTGTGGGTATTTATCAATGTCATCATCAAAAAGCTTAGTTGAACGTATTGGTATTTTTTTCAATTTTTTTTCGAGCAAGATTGAACAGTGGCAAATCAGTGATATTGCACTTGAAACACCATTTCTGGGAAAAAACGCCCAGAATTTTTTAAAACTCGGTTACTTGCGTGGCATTATTTATTTGCTCGCTCATAGGTATAAAACAGTAGTATATGAGTTCTCACCACGTGAAGTAAAACAAGCGTTAACTGGGTTTGGTGGTGCCAGCAAAGAACAAATTGCACGGGTAATGTTTCAGCTATTTCCCCATTTAAAAGAGCCAAAAAAGAATGATGTAACTGATGCATTGGCAATAACATTATGTGGGGTATGGCAAAGTAAACAAATGTATTATTGAATAAATATTGCAATATGAAGAAAAGTTTATATATTATAAAAAATAAGAACGCGATAAAAGAATGTAAGGGGGAGAGGAAAACAAGGAGGTTCAAATGAAAATGATCAATCAGCATAATGCTGTATCGCGTAACACACCGTCAGTAGCCCATACACATGAGGCAATGTCATGTCAATGTCAAAAAGTAGAGGCTTATATTGTTTCACAACCATTTTCTGAAGAGGTAATTCTGTATCTTCAGGAGCTTTTTCTTACTAATGACTGGCATTGTATTGCTGTTGATGATCTTCGTACTGGGCGATCAATTATTACTACGTTACTCTATTCACTCAATTATTATCATGATATAGCCTGTCTTTCTCTCGAAGAAATGCCATTAGACAGCAGGTTTTTTGATGTGTATACCCATATGCTCGATGGAAACTACCTTGAAGGTCATGGTTGTGATATTGAAGAGTTTCTGATCGACTGTTTTTATGCAGATTTTTTGTGGATAGAAGAAACAGACAAATTACAGACAGCAGCCTGGTATCCTTATTTTTTACAAGCGCTCAAAGATTTGAATATAGATAAACAGATTCCTGTTTTTTTTCTTTCTTATAAATGAATAAAATAAGATCTGATTATGCGGAATAAAAATAGATAAGACAATTGGTTTCTGATAATGATTATTATGTTAAAACTACCTAAATTCTTTTCAAACAAAACCAATTAAATCAATCTTCCCTTAAAAACTACCAAACCCACAAAATAAATGCAAGGATTTTCAAAAGCTTAGAAGAGAATAAAAATCTAGAACAACTTGCTGAGGAAAAATAACAGAAACAAAAGCATCTTCATTTTTTAGCTTGATTGAAAAACTAGTTTCAAAAAAGACGAAAATATTTCAATGGAGACAAACAAAAAAAGCCCGTCGAGTACATTGACTCTCGACGGGCTTTTTTTGAAGCTTTTATTAGTTACCGAAAGCGACCTCCACCAGGTCCACCTGGTCTTGGGCGCCTCTCAACCTGACGTGCTCTTGAAATCCTTAGACGATTACCTTCAAATTCTGTATCATTAAGGGACTCTATTGCTTGTTTGGCATCATCTTCTGATTCCATTTCTACAAAACCAAAGCCCTTAGACTTTCCAGTAAACTTATCAATAATAATTTTTACTGACTTTACAGGCCCAAACTGCTCAAAAAGAGCTTGTAAATTCTCTTCGCGAGTTGAGTAGGACAAATTACCGACATAAATATTCATCAAATTTCACCTAAAAAAAGAAAAAATTAATAAACCATAAAATAATTAAGATTTAAGGAAACGTTATATATATATAATAATTTAAAATACCTTTCTATGAAATAATAAATAAAAAAACATAACTTAGTCTAGTAGTACAATATATCTTAGAACAAACACTTATTTAAGTCAAATAAACCCAATGTTTTTCATTCATCCGTCTCCTGAATCTCGTAAAGATAAAAAAACCATCGCATTGACAAAAATCAATGCGATGGAAAAAAGGAGAGTAGTAATGAAGCCTAAGTTAATGAGAAATCTTTAACAACCTCATTGTTTGTAAGACTATTTAATTACTTAATTTTAGGGTATACCAAATTTCGAGGATGTCAAATAATGTGAATAATTTTTTACTCCATCTTTCAGTATAAAAATCATATAAGTATCAATAAGACTATCCAATTTTTTAGAAACTGTCAACTATTCTTTTAGTAAAAATCATAGGATATGGAGGATTATTACAATATGTAATAAAATAGGAATGGAAACACCATTTTTTACTCTTTTTATGCCTTTAATTCAATATTCTGTACCCCTCTTTTTAAAAGTAACTGTTCAAAAAAGCTATTTTGTAATGGCGAGGCAAAGATCGCCTGACAATTCAAGCCCGCTATTATTTCAATCAATAGCTTTCCCCTACTCTTATCAAAATCATTCATAAAATCATCCAGCAAAAGCAAGCCTCCTCCTTTACATGCTTTTAGCTCCTGTAGCTGAGCAATTTTGAGTAACAATAGAGCCAGCTTCTGCTGCCCCCGCGACGCATATATCTTTGACTTTTTCTGCTGAAATTCAATAGCAAAATCATCCAGATGTGCCCCAAAAAGTGACCTTCCATAGCGCCACTCATTTTCAAAAATAGTTTTGTTGGCCACTAAAAATTTGTCAATCGATTCTTGATCACATGCTCGCTTTGGCTGATAAATAAAATCAAACGAAAGCTCTTGATTAAAATAATCTTGAATCAGCTGATTAGTGTGCTTGACCAAGGAAGCCAAAACATTGGTGCGATTTTGCTGAATAATTTTAGCTTTTTCCCACAACTGTTGTGTCCATAACTCAAAAGAGAGTTTATCAGAGAAAGGTTGTTGTAACAATCTATTGCGATTTTCAAGAATCTGTTTATATTTGCGTAACACATGAATAAAATCGGGATCATAAAGAATAAGAGCCTGATCAAGAAATGACCTTCGTCTTTCTGGACCTCCTTTAACTAGTTGTAAATCATCTTCTGTAACCGTTATGACCCGATAATAATCGATCAGATCTTTATACGAATACACAGGACTTTTATTGACTTTCACCAAACGTTTTCCTGCTGAAAATCCCACTTGAATTTCAGTGTCCTGACGAAACATATCTTCAAGATTAACCTTCAAAAAAAAAGATTCTTGGCCAAAGTGAATCAAATGACGCGGACTTGTCTCTCTAAATGAATGCAAGTAACAAAGATAATGTAAAGCCTCCAATATAGACGTTTTTCCTGATCCATTTTGTCCACAAATCAGTACCATCTGTTCATTAAACGTCAGAGATAGTTGGCTAAAACAACGAAATTGTTTAAGCTCTAAATATCTTACTTGCACAATACTATTAAGTAGATGCTGTCGGCGATACCGGCATAACTAGATACAATAAATTGCTATCTTCTTGAGACACCTCAAAAATAATCGGCCGCACAGAATCTTTTAGATAAAAATTGATCTGATCTTCTGAAAAAATTTGTAGCCCATTGAGCAAATACGGAGCATAAAAACGAATGCCAGGTATATTGCCATCAAATTGGACAAGAGTTACCTCTTCCTCCAGTTTTCCCACCTCTTTATTATGCATGGAAACTTGAATTTTATCTTTGATAAAATCAAATTTTGTTGCTAGAAACTGGCCTGAAAGCAAACAGGATGAACGGCGCAAGGTTTTTACAAAAGGAAGACGATCAACTTTTGCAGGAATAAATCCATCTCGCTTTAAAATAGCTTCATATTGTGGAAATCGATCTACTAACAGCTTAGTAAAAAAGTTAAATGATTCACCTGAAAAGACCAATTGATTGCTACAAGTTCCCAGAAATACAGCCTTATCGTCAGCATTCTCTAGGATCTTTTTTACCTCAAAGATTGCTCTTCGTGGTAAAAGCCACTGTTTTTCTTCTTCTAAACTATATTTATTTGAAGAGGATTGCGCTAAGCAATGGCCATCAGTTGTTGTCATCTTCAGACCAATCGACGAAATCTCTAGCAACAGTCCATTCAAGGCAGGATTTGAATTATTTTGTGGAATTAAAAAAGAAACATTATTAAGCATACGCAGCAAAAATTCAGAATCCAGTTGCATCAAATTTTCTATGCGCTCAGGAAACGGTGGAAATTCTTGAGAATCCTTGATGTTGAGTGCAAGATCAACTGAGCCAGCCTTAAGTACAAGTTGTTGATCTTGAACAATACATTCAATATCCTCTTCAAGTTCCTTGACTAAATCAAAAATACGTCGTCCCGACACTAAGAAGGAATACGGTTCATGAGTATTTGGTTCTTTCAACACATAACTTGATTGAAGGCTAATCTCTAAATTAGTTGCCTTAAGGACAAGCTCTTTATGGCCAACATGAAAAAGAATATAATTTGTCGCATCTAATGTTGTACGCTTTGAACAAATAGGCTGCATTGCCGCAAGAAGCGAAAGTAACGGTTTTTGTTCAACAACAAATTTGTTTTTCATAGTATCCTCTGCTTTTTTCTAAAAATAACACGCAAATAGCACGTAGAGATTAATAGTATAGCGAAACAGAAAAAAAGAGAAAACCAAAAAAAAGAAAAAAGGGCTTCATTGCTACGATCGTGGATGCTTTTTATCGTAAATTTTACGGATATAACTGGTCTCGACATGTGTATAAATCTGCACTGTTGAAAGGTTTTCATGGCCAAGGAGAAGCTGCATTGAACGTAAATCTGCACCATTCTTGAGCATATGTGTAGCAAATGAATGGCGCAGTTTATGGGGAAAAATTGGACGTTTTATGTCTGTTTTTTCCCATAATTGACGCAAAATTATCCAGAAGGCCTGTCGGGAAATTGCCTTACTTTTACCAGCATAATAGATTGGAAAAAGATATTCGGTCTTGCGCAGCATGCCTCTTTTACTCACAAAAGAACGATGAACTGTATTGATATACTCTTTTAACATTTCAAGCATTGGCTCTGGAATAGGAATCATTCGTCCTTTTCCACCTTTACCATGTACAAAAATCAGTCCAGTATCAAAATGAATATCAGACAGTTGCAACTTCGTTAATTCGCTAATACGCATACCAGAAGCATAAAGCAGATAAAGCATAATTTTGTTGCGCAAACCAATTGGCGATGTAGCTTGTCTCACAACTTCAAAAAGCTTTTCTACTTCTTCTTCAGAAAGATATTGTGGCAACCTTTTTTCAAGTTTAGGAAAAACTAAATCTTCTGCAACATTCTGCAACCCAAAACGCTGATGTAAATAACTAAAAAATACTTTAAGCGATGAAATCTTGCGCGACATTGTACGTGCGCTACAATTAATCTTTTTTAGATAATGAAGAAAAGTTTTGATATTTTGCACCGAAATAGCATTATATGCAACATTATGAGTACACAAAAAAGTAACACATTGCTCTATATCCCGCTTATAGGCACTAAACGTATTGGCTGAAACGCATCTTTCAGTCAGTAAATAGGTATTAAATCGATCTACGATATTTTTATACTCCTCTTTTGAAAACATTCATACTCTCCTGAAGCTTCAATTTCTCACATCAATAGGACTTAGCTACCAGTACATCAACAACGCTTTTTTTGTCACAGTTAAAGCATTGTTCAAATTCGTGGGTATCAAGCAGACAGCGAATCGAACCTTGATATTCTTTAAGTTTATTTTCACATTCTGGATTTTTACACCAGCCTGTCTGATACAAGCCACCCTTTTCTCGAAGCGCTCTACCAAAATTAGTCAGCTTTTCTTTCTTATACCACAATGATTCTAATTTTTTCTGTGCTCTCATAAATAGGCACTGCTGAACCATAGCGAGAAGCGAAATAACTTCTTGTTCTACCTGTGCTAGTTGAATCAATTTTTTCTCTAAAGTTACTCTATCAACAATAACAATTTCACCTTTTTCCAAATCGCGTGCACTTAATTCAAGGCGTAATGGTACCCCTTTTAGTTCCCACCAATAAAATTTAGCACCTGGTGTTTTATGTTTATCTGTATCAATATAAACACGAATATTCTGCTGTTTTAATTGGGCGGCTATCGTTTCAACAACCTCAAGTAATGGCTTATTATCAATACCCTTTTTGAAAATTGGTATAATAACGAGTTGGATTGGAGCGACCTTGGGAGGCAGTATAAGACCTTTTTGATCTCCATGAACCATAATAACAGCCCCAATTAAACGGGTTGTTGTACCCCAACTGGTAAGATATGGATACCGTAGATTCCCTTCACGATCTTGATATTGCATATTAAAGGCTTTGGCAAAACTCTGCGAAATAATATGAGATGTTCCCATTTGTACCGCCTTTCCATCAGGCATTATTGCCTCGAACGTATATGTTTTTTCGGCACCCGGAAACTTTTCTTGTTCAGTTTTAAGACCAGCTATAACCGGAATTCCTAAGAAATAATACGCTAGATTTATATATTCCTTCCACATTAATTCCGCTTCAGCTTCGCTTTCCTCTTTTGTTTCATGGGCTGTATGACCCTCTTGCCAGAAAAATTCAGTTGTACGTAAGAACGCACGAGGCCTCATTTCCCAACGAACAATATTTGCCCACTGATTTATTTTTAGTGGTAGATCACGCCACGATTTGATCCACTTAGCAAACATATAATAAACAATTGTTTCAGAAGTAGGACGAATAACGAGCGGCTCTTCTAATTTTTTACCGCCAGCATACGTAACCACAGCTACTTCAGGAGCAAATCCTTCAACATGTTCAGCTTCACGTTTTAAAAATGATTCAGGAATTAAAAGAGGAAAAGCTGCATTTTGGTGCCCTGTTTCCTTGATTCTTCGATCAAGTTCTGCACGAATCAGTTCCCAGATCGCATAACCATAAGGACGGATCACAAAACACCCACGTACTGGGGCTTGATCAGCCAATTCTGCTTGATAAATAACCTCTTGATACCAATCAGCAAAATTTTTTTTGATATCTGGCAAAACCATAACATCCTTTTCACTATCAATTTTTTATGTTTAGTATAACAGTTTTTCTTTCTAAGTATAGGTAAAAAACAGCAGACGCCTTGCCATAACGTCACTTTCAGGCGTCTGAATTTGCTTCTAGAGAAAGATTATTAACACCATTGTTGTTAGCCTTAGATTTTTTGGATACTATTGCAACTATTTTAAAATTTTATTCATAGTTTCTAACCCCTTTTACCCACCATGAAGTTCCTTGAAAACCATTTTCAAAAAACACTATCCGAACAATATAAAAAAACGCTTGTCCTTTGTAACGAAAAATTTTATCTTTTAAGAGAAATATATATGCAAAACTATTGACTTAGTTAATTCATTTCTTGTATTTTTAACTTTAGAAGGGTAAGAGTACCAAGAATAAAAAAAGATATTATATTCTTGGGCATTATTAATACCTTATAAGAGGAGGCAGCAATGGCCAAAAAAAGGAAAGTAGCTAAAAAAGCTGCTAAAAGAAGGGTAACTCGAAGAGTTGTCAAAAGACGCGCAGTCAAACGAACCGTCAAAAGACGCGTTGTCAAAAGACGTGTTAAAAGACGTGCAGTCAAAAGAGCCGTCAAAAGACGCGTTGTCAAAAGACGTGTTAAAAGACGTGCAGTCAAACGAACCGTCAAAAGACGCGTTGTCAAACGAGCCGTCAAAAGACGTGCAGTCAAACGAGTTGCCAAAAGAACTACAAGACGTCGTCTTATTGCCAAGCGTGCTATTAAGCTCGTCGAATTATAATATAATTCAGGCAAAAATAAACCTTCTCATTTGAGATTATGATCAAATGAGAAGGTTTACTTTTGAATAGATAGAAGCTCATCTTGATAAAAAATATACAATCCAAAACCAACCACAAAAACCGAAATAAAAAATGCCCATGAGATTGGCTCATTTAAAAATAGCCACCCAAAAAATGCCGCAAAGAGTGGCGCTGAAAAACCTACAAAAGATAAAAATGTAGCTGAATGTTTCTTAAGGAGATATATATAAAAATTGTAAAAGATAACATTAGCTAAAAGTATTAAAGAAAGTATATAGAAAGCTAACGGCACAATTTTTGCACCAAGATCTCCGAAAATATATCCGATGAAGGGTAAATGCGCCCAGGATATTTCCGTTGCATGTGGAGGAAATTTTAATACAGGTTGTTTTTCGACAAGCCATGAGGTTATTAATGCTGCAATACCACCCCAAAGCATGGTAATACCATTAATCATTTCTGGCGAATAGCGCTCTTTCTGTATTAGCCCTTTAATTAAAATCCAGGCATATACAGCTGAAATTGCTGAACCGAGAATAGCAAGTTCAGGCAATGAAATAAATAAAAATGATCCTGCCATCTCTTCTAAAGGTGTTTCTTTTAACAAAATAGGAAAAAATCCTACGAAACCAATAAGAAGCCCCAGCCATTTTTTAATTGTCATGCATACACCAAAAAAACGCCATTCAAGCAATGCGGTAACAAATGGCGATAAGTTAAAAAGAAAGCAGTCTTTTGATGATGAAATGTATTGCAATCCCCAAAATTCTAGGATAAAACTTAGATAAATGCTTAAAAAACTGATTTGTACAAGTAACCAAATATCTCTTTTGTTAAAATACCAGTTACGGCGATTAAAAAAGTACATATATCCAAGTAACAGAACACCTGCTAAACTCATACGTATCCCAACAAGGAAGACCGGAGCAGCATATTCAAGAGCTGCTTTACTTATAGTAAAAGCTAGGCCTAGTAGCATGTACAGTACAAGTATAAGAATCATTGTTTACCTCATTGTGATTCTGAGTTTTTATTAATAACATAACCCAGATGTAATTCCTCTTGGTAAAATATATATAATCCAATAAATATAAAAGCAGATGATAAAAAAAATACCCACGTAACTGTTTCATCAAGAAACAGCCATGCTATAAAGGCAGTAAATAGTGGGCAGATAAAACCTGCAAAAGACAAAAAGGTTGCTGTATAATATTTCAATAAAAAAGCATAAAGATTATAGCTTACGAGGTTTGAAATAAATATAAAAATAAGCAAATAAGTGAAAAAAAACTTATAATTCGTTACTGGCAATGGATCCCAGTGTTCAAATAATAATGAGGTTAATAGTGCCAAAAGACCACCAATTAACATACTCATACCATTGGCTAATACAAGAGGATACGATTCTTTACGCATAGAACGACGCATCATAATCCACCCAAAAGCGGTAGCAATGGCAGCCCCAATTAATGCCAATTCAGCCCAAGATAAAAAGCATATACCACCAAGCAGCTCTTCTGATGGAGTACTACGCAACAAAATAGGAAAAAATCCTACGAAACCAATAAGAAGCCCCAGCCACTTTTTAATTGTCATGTGCTCACCAAAAAAGAGATAAGAATAGAACGCAGCAAATAAGGGTGATAAATTATAGATAAAACAAGCTTTGGCTGCCGACAATGTTTGCAGCCCCCAAAATTCTAGAACATTAGTAAGATAAATATTAAAAATAGCCAAGAGTAACCATATTCCAATATAGCGGAGCTTTATAAATTCCCTCCATTGCTGGGGAAATCGAAAGTAAAAATAGACAAGAAGAATTATGCCGCCCAACAACATACGAACACCTGTAACAAATATCGGTTGAGAAACCCGTATTATTACACGTCCAAGAGGGAATGCAAGAGCCAGTAAAAATTCTAATAAAATAACGGCGCTTATCATAGAATGCCCTTATTTATTACTACAATGTAATATCGTCATCAACAACGGTAATACGTTTTATCTCTGTCGCTTTACCTGTACGTGTATCAGCAGTAATGAGTACACCAGTCATAATAAACGGCCCCTCAGTTTCTACTACAAAACGAACCGGCAACTGCGTAAGAAACCGTTGTATGAGAATATTTTTTTTCATTCCAATCATCGAATTGAGTGCACCAGCCATGCCTAAATCACTAATATAGGCGGTCCCTTGCGAAAAAATACATTCATCAGCAGTTAATACATGGGTATGGGTTCCTACCATACCAGTAATCTGTCCATCTAAAAAGTAACCTAGTCCAAGTTTTTCTGCAGTTGCTTCTGCATGAAAATCAATAAATATGAGTTTAGTCTGTTCTTTCAAAATCGTCAGTAAGGTCTGTGCAGTGCGAAAAGGACAATCTAGATTTTCGCGCATAAAGACACGCCCTTGTAGATTGATAACTGCAACCAAATGCTCCTTGCATTTGAATGTAGTTATACCCACACCTGGAACTCCCGATGGATAATTAGCAGGCCGCAGGAGATCATGGTGTTCATTAAGATAATCATAAATCTCTTTTTTATTCCAAACATGATTGCCAGATGTTACTACGTCAACTCCATTGTGTCTAAAAAATCGTACAAGCTTCTGCGTAATACCCAACCCATCTGTTGCAGCATTCTCACCATTTACAATAACAGCATCAATAGTATGTTCATTTCTAAGCCGATCAATATGTTTTTGAAAGATTGTACAACCAGGAACACCAACAATATCACCGAGTAATAGTACTTTTATTTGATCCATGTATTACCTTGCATATTCTATAGCCCGTTTTTCTCTAATAACGTTTATCCTTATCTGCCCAGGAAAACTCATCTCCTGCTCTATTTTATGTGCAATGTTACGTGCTAATACCATCGCCTGTTCATCATCTAAAATATCTTCTTCAACAATAATTCTAATTTCTCTTCCAGCCTGCAGAGCATATGCCTTTTTAACACCATCAAATGAATAAGCCACCTCTTCAAGCTTCTCTAATCGTTTAAGATATGCTGTAAGTGTTTCACGCCGTGCGCCCGGACGGGATGCAGAAATTGTATCAGATATTAAAATAATTGGTGCATATACAGATGTAAATGGCACCTCTTCATGATGAGCAGCTATAGCATTGACTATAATTGGGTTCTCTCCACACCTTTTTGCAACCTCGCTGCCGACAACGGCATGAGTGCCTTCAACTTCGGCTGCAACAGATTTACCAATATCATGTAATAGTCCAGCTCTAAGTGCTAAGGTACCATCAAGATTAAGTTCTTCAGCAATCATGCGGGCAAAAAGTGCAACTTCTTTACTATGTGCTAATACATTTTGCGAAAAGCTTGTTCTGAAATGCAATTTTCCAAGTAACTGTATAATTTCAGGATGAACGTTCTGGAGATTATATTCAAGTATAACTTCTCTGCCATAGTCATAAATAAGCTCTTCAAGTTCTTTTTCACATTGTGCAACTGTTTCTTCAATACGTGTTGGATTAATTCTGCCATCTGCTATAAGACGCTCAAGCGCACGACGCGCAACTTCCCGACGCACTGGATTAAAACCAGAAATGGTAATAATTTCAGGAGTATCTCCAATAACAAAATCCATACCAGTAGTCATCTCAAGCGCTTTAATATTACGCCCCTCCCTACCAATAATACGACCTTTCATATCATCATTTGGTAAATTTACCACACCAGAGGAGTGTGGTGCAACCTGATCAGCAGTATACCGTTGCATAGCATTAATAATACTTTGAACAGCCTTCTCTTTTGCTGTTTGCTGTGCTTCTTCTTCTACTTTTTGTATCCATTTTTGATTTGAGAGACGAACTTCAGCTTCAAGCGTATTAAGAAGCATTTGACGCGCTTCATCTTTAGTTAGACCACTTAAATGTTCTAATTTTATAATCAGATCATTGTAAAGATTTTTTATTTTCGTTTCATTCATGCGTAAATTATCTTCCACGCGTAATAATTGACGCTCTCGCTGTTGCAATTCACGACGCAATTCATCCAAACGATGTTCTTTGCCTTCAATATATTCACACTTAGTATTAAGCTTAGTTTGTAATCGATCGAGATCTATACGTTCCCGTTTTATCTCCAGTTTGAAATCGGTCCGCTTTTTATACAGTTCATCTTTGAGTTTTAAAAAAGCTTCTTTACGCTCATTTTCAACACTACGGTGTACATCTTCTATCTTTTCTTGTGTTTTTTTCAATATCTGGCTAGCCTTACTAACCTTATTTCTTGCATATAAAAATAATAGAAAAACTATTAGCAAACTAACGCCGCTTGTTGTAAAGAGAATAATATTTATCGGTACTATCATGATCATTCCTATCTTTATTAGCAACAATTCAATATATGTTACAACACTACCACTTAAGCCTCATACCATATAATCATTACCCGGTATGATCTAATGGGTATGAAACACATTGTATTTAACAACTTCTGCGATCATGACAATTAAAATTACAGACGAGAAGAAGGAATTAATTTTATAAAATAGATAACAACTAACTATCAACCTTGTCCATTCAGCAAATGAGTTATCTATCAAATTATAATTAGTATGAAAGAAGGCAGTAAAGGAACAATTACATTGCTACCCATCTTCTTGCAATTCACGATCTATCAAAGCAATAAGTTCCTTTTCATGAAACTGTTTTTGTTCCAGTTCAGATTCTTTATAGAGCAACATACTAGCTAACCGAACTGCTGCTAAAACAGCTATTCGCTGAATATTTTTATTTGTTACCCTATCTGCAATCTCTTTCATATATTTATCGACCACTTGTGCCGACTGTACAACATGCTGTTCTGATTCGTCACTTAAAAGCTTATATTGATTACCAAAAATTTCGAGCTGATATGATTTTAAGGTATTACTCATGCTTATTTTTACCTTCTACTAACGAATCAATATTTTTAATTAAATCATCGACAACCATTTTGGTCAATGCCTTCTCCTGATCTAGTTCTTCTATACGTTTTATATCCGATAGCATAGAATTTTCTATTGTTTCCAACTTCGCAGTAAGCTGCACATTATCTGCGGATAATTTTACATTCTCCGCTTCTAACTCTTTTACTCTGCATACTAATCCGGCAACTTTTTCTTCAAGGACATTTAGTAGGTCCATATTACTCTCCTTTATAATTAATTTCCTACCCCCACTCAATATTCCTCAATCAAAGTCTAATAATAGAAAAAAATCATTGTCAAGAATATTATTCTTTAGCCATTTCAACAAGACGAGAAAAGGCCTTTGTGTCATAAATAGCAAGTTGACTGAGCATCTTTCGATTAAGTCCAATGTTGGCATTTTTGAGCCCGGCAATAAATCTGTTGTACGATATACCATCTGCTGAGCACGCTGCATTAATACGGGTAATAAAAAGTGCGCGCATATCCCGTTTTTTTAACTTTCTTCCCTTAAATGCATAGGCCATAGCACGCAGCATCGTTTCTTTGGCTCGCCGAAATACATTTTTACGCTGTCCCCAAAATCCCTTTGTTTTTTTTAAAATTCGCTTGTGTCGTTTTTTAGTGATAACACCACGTTTAATTCTCGCCATAAAATACCTCAGTCACTATTATATTAATCACAATACAATAACTGCTATAATGCAATTATTAGCATATTAATAGTACATCATTCGTTCAATATGCAGTTTATCGGCCGGACTAATATAAGATGTCTTACACAATTGTCGTTTTCTTTTGGACCTTTTTTTAGTTAATAAATGACGCTTACATGCTTTTGATCGTTTTATAATACGTCCAGAACTTACCCACCGAAATCGTTTTTTTGCTGTTGAAGATCTTTTCATTTTAGGCATAACTTTAACCTATCTAAATCCCTAATACCATTACGTCTTTTTTAAGTAATAGATTCTTGACCAAAATCGTCCAACTTTAACATCTTTTTCTTGGAGAAGATCCTTAGACAATTCATACTCTTCAAACGTTTTACTAATTTTATCAAAAAATTCAGCACCACGATCCTGTTTTGCTATATTTTCGCGCCCCTTAAAAAAAAGTGTAATTTTTACCTTCTTACCCTCTTTAAGGAATTCGACAACATGCTTCATTTTTGTCTGATAATCATGCTCACCAATTTTAGGACTTAATTTAATTTCTTTAATTTGCACAGTTTTTTGTTTTTTTCTGGCCTGTGTAGACTTTTTCTTTCTTTCATAAAGCACCTTGCCAAAATCCATTATCTTAACAACAGGGACTCCATCTTTACCCTTATCAGCAATCATAACTAAATCAAGATTCTCATCTACAGCTCTACGAAGTGCCTCACCTCGTGAGACAACTCCAAGATTTTCTCCTTTTCTATCTATAAGTTGAACTCGCTGTGCTCGTATTTGCTCATTGATTAATAGTAATTCTCTTTTATCTTTCAAACTAATTAACTACCTCAATACAAATAAAATACCTACCCTTTTTCATAATTCATTTTGCCTCTGTGTAGCAATCTGTTCTTGAACACGTGCCACAATGGTATCTGTAAAGGAAACATGCTCCTTTAAATAATTCAAAGCCTGCTCTCTTCCTTGAGCAAATTTTGTCTCTTCAAATGAAAACCATGCACCTGATTGCTTCACCACTTTGTAGTAAAGCGAAGCATCCAACAGATCTAATTCTTTACTAATGCCTTCATTAAAAAGCAAATCCAATTCCACCGTTTTAAATGGTGGTGCAACTTTATTTTTTACCACTTTAATCAGCAATCTATTACCCATATGTCGATCATTTTTCTTTAGACTCGCAATCTTGCGTACCTCAATCCGCAAGGAAGAATAAAACTTGAGTGCCTTGCCACCAGTTGTTACTTCTTTGTTTGCAAAGAACATACTACTAATATTTTGACGAACTTGATTAATAAAAACTAACACTGTCTTTGACTTGTGTACAACTGCTGTCAATTTTCGCAATGCTTGCGACATCAATCGGGCTTGCAAACCTACATGAACATCTCCCATATCCCCTTCAAGTTCAGCTTTTGGCACTAAAGCGGCTACGGAATCAATTACAATAATGTCAATCGCACCAGATCGTATAAGCATCTCAGCAATATCGAGAGCCTGCTCACCATAATCGGGCTGCGAGATAAGCAAATCATCCACATTTATGCCCAATTTTGAAGCATATACTGGATCTAAAGCATGCTCTGCATCGATAAAAGCACAAATGCCATTTTTCTTTTGAGATTGCGCTATAGCATGAAGCGCTAAAGTTGTTTTTCCCGTTGCCTCTGGACCGAATATTTCAATTATTCTCCCTACAGGGAAACCTCCTACGCCAAGTGCTTGATCAATAAGTATCGATCCGGTAGAAATAACATCAATCTTCTGCGCAGCTTGCCCAAGAAGCATAACAGCGCCATTTCCATACTGCTTATCAATCTGTGCCAACGTTACTTCGAGTGCTTTTTTCTTTGCATCTCGATTCACTTCTTGTTCTACTCTCTTACTCTTTTGCGTACCTTCTATCTGTTTCATACTGCATTATCTTCGGTTGAAAATGGAAATGATTCACTAGTCTTTATTATAGCATTTCTAAACAAAGACGCAACAAGTCCAGTTTGAAGCAAACCACACTGCTCTCTAATAAGCTCCCTCTTTGTTTCATTCCCCTCTTTCTCTGTAAATATATTGGTATCAAGCGGTTTTATCTCGGTAAGACGGATAAGATAACCATGTTCATCATCTTCATAAGGAAGTACATTACCAACTTTTTCTAGTTGAAACATTACTTCAACCGGCAACCCTTTATTTCTGAGCTCATCTTGCTTTTTTGTGTCTTCTTTTGTAACCCAATCGACTGTTTGTAATAAAACTCCCAATTCTTTAGCAATTTCATCAAATGATTTCGTTTCTAACTGTTTACGTGCATCCTTCAAAAGTTTGCTCAACCGTTTAGATGCACGTTCTCGATAAAGATCCCGTTCTACGTCATCTTTGATCGTTTCAAGTGCAGGAATATGCTTCTCTTGAATATCAGTTAATTTAACTGCTACCCCTATTGATTCATCGATATAAAAAGATAAGTCACCTCTTGCAAGTTTAAAGAGCTTCTGTGCTAACTTTGATTTATCCTTAGCTATTGGACCAACCATTTCTGAGATACCACCCCGTTTTTCAATAAACGTTTGTAAAGCCTGTTCATCCACCTCTCCCTCCTCTAGCAACTCCTTCATATCCTGCAAAAACTGCTCTTTAAAGGAACGCAACTCAAGTTTTTCGCGAATTTGCTTTTCAACTTGTGAAAGGGGTTTAAATGTTTGTGATTTTTTGGCAACACGTTGCAGAATTTCCACTCCTTCAGCAGTTCGAATAACGTTGGATATATCACCATCTTCTTTAAGTAGAAATGCGGTCTTTTCAAACTCCTTTTCATAGGTCCCATGCGAAAAGAATGGCAACAAACCGCCCTTTTTTGCAGTCTCAGAATCTTCGGAAAGTTCTTTTGTTTTCTGGGCAAATTGTTCAGGATCTCTAAGCAACTGTTCATGTAGCTGTTGGGCTCTTTCAAAAACAGCAGCTAATTCAGATTCATTTTCAACCTTAAAAAGTACTCTGCGCACTTGAACCTCTGTAGGTTTATCAGCAAATTGGCGCACTTTCTGCGCATTATAATATTCCTCTATTTCTTCTTTAGAAATCTTTATGTCATAATTCCGTGGTCCAAACTTCCAGATGATACCTGAACGTTTTTCTGGTATCATATACTGCTTAGTTGTAATATTTTTTTTATCAAAAAACTGTTTAAGTCCTTCGAGAGAGATCTTTTTCTTCTTCTCCTCTTGATAAAGTTTATCAAGAGAAAGGGCTATTATTGAAAATTTTTTTTGCGCATAAATATCAATAATTTCTTCTTTAACTGCATAAGAAGGGATATAGGTAGCAGCTAATATCATCTCACTTAGAACTTGTCGCTCAAGCGCATTTTGAAGTTCTTGATTAAAATCACGTGAGGATAAACCAAACCGTTGCAGATGACTATTGAGTACTCGTTCGTTGATACCACCACTTGGATCGATCGCATAGAGCGGTATTAAGTCAGAAATTGATTGAAGAAAGACTGGATCAGATAATTTGTCACGAAGATACTCAGGATGAATATGTAAATTTAGTTTTTGTGCTGCCTGATTCAACAATTCCTCTTTAATCATCTGTTCAAATGCCAGCCGCCGAGGATCAAGTTTGGCACCCATAAGCTTAAAAATTGTTTCAGCATATTGGCCCCATTGGCGTTTTATCTGTTGTATATATTCTTCAAAGGCAACTGTTTTTCGCTCAAGCGTATCACTCCTCAACTCTTGACCATTAACAGTAACAACCCAAGCTGCTGTTCGCTTAGCCATACGTGGCATCTCAGGTAAAAGAAATACCAGAGCAATAACAATAAGAATCGCACACAATACAATCTGGAATCCGCCACCCTTAAGCCATCGTCTGAGAAGAATAATCATAACCAATAATCCTTTATCACCTTAAATCGTTACAATACGAACATCATGGAGGTGTTCTTGCTCCTTAATTTTTTCAACGAGCACAATCAGCGCATTTTTCTCGATGTATGGGTCAGTTATTACCTGATACCAGGATATAATCTTACCTCGTGCTGTTTTACTTTTTCGCTCTCGTACATGGGCAGTAATTCCCTTTTTTTCTAGCTGACCAACAAATTGATTAGCTTTTTTTGCAGTACCAAATCCTACAAGTTGCGCATAATAGGCAACAGTTGGAGTCATTTCTGCATTATTTTCCTGTTTCCCCTCTATTTCTTTTCCAGGCTCTTCAGAATCATTTTCGGCAACCCCATTTTCTTGTTGTAGCTCCAATTCATTCTCTGTATCACAAAGTGAACAGATAGAAGAATATACCTGGTCTGCAAGAGCTTCCTGCCCAATTCGGTTCAAAAACCGCTCAGCTGACTTCTTTTCTCCCCAAAAATATCCTGCACTAAAACTAATCAGAGCAATAAAAATAACAGTAGCTATAACCCACCCAATTTGCCTATTATTTAATTTTATACTATCAGTATGCCGCATTATGACCTTCCCTTCCAGTATTTTTTAAGATTCATAATCCACTTACGGTAATAATAACATCAATCGCTTTGATAGTTGCTTAATATATAGATTAAGGTCGGTGGACGTCAAGTTGACTGTTTCTATAGTGGTTGTAGGTGATAAGGACTCATTGCATAATTGTTTTTCCATCATCCGCCAAAAAGTCAATTGTCGCTTGGCATAATTTCGAGTTTCCTGCTGAATAAGTGCAATAGTTTCGGACAAATTTCGTTTTCCTTCGAGATAGTCAAGAATCTCTGAATAACCAATAAATTTTTTAGTACGCAAAAACTGTTCCCACGGAGTACTAAGCATAGCTTTTACTTCATCAATCCAACCAGCATCTATCATCTCTTCTGTTCGTTTATCAATACGATTATACAAATCAGCCCGATCACGGATTAAGCAGATTAATGTAAAGGTAGCTGGAGGATCATAGAAAGGAACTAGGACAGATGGTTTTTTACCAGTACTACGCCAAATTTCCAATGCTCGTTTAATACGATAAATATCATGCGGATGAATTTTGAGCGCCCGTTTCGGATCAATTTCATATAACTGTTTCCACAAATCAGTATCATTTACTGGACACACCGTTTTTAGAACTTCTTCTACACTAGCCCGCGGTGGGAAAAAAATAGCTTGAACGTAAAAACATGAACCCCCAACAACAATTGGTAAATTATGTCGCTGCCAAATCTGTCCTGCTGTTTCAAGGAAGCGTTTGCGATAATCGATAACAGTAAAATTAACTGGATCATTCAGAATATCAAAAAGATGATGAGGAACGGGAATTGTACACCAATTTGGCTTTGCTGTACCTATAGATAACGGAGTATAAAATTGTCCCATATCAATATTGACAATTTCTGATGGTAGTTCTTGTGATAACATTAATGCTACTTCGCTTTTGCCAACACCAGTAGGTCCAAACAGGACTAAGAAATAGCCTTGCATGCCATTGAAGCTCTTCATTTATTCATTAACCAACTCTATACTGCAGCAACCGGTTGTTTCCCAATCTTACATTGAGCTCTCAACTCTGCAAGTGCCTGTTTTTCATCAATGCTAGTAACAATTGAAATTTCCTGCGCAAGAAGATGTTCAATTTGTTTCAACAGATTCTTCTCACCAAAAGAAAGTTCTTTTTTTATTGTAAGAAAATTAAGATCACGATAAATATCACAAATTTTAAGCAAATCACCCGTTTTTATCTTACCTTGGTATTTTTTATACCGTTTGCCCCAGTTACTTCCATAAGATATCGTATAACCAACCTGCGTACTTGATGCTACTGGCTCTGACAATCTTTTAAAAATAGCTTTGACTGTATCATCAGAGCTTACTTTGCGAACCCCTACGGAAGATAAATTTTTGACAGGAACAAGAATGGTCATGGAAGAATCTAAAAATATAAGTTCAAAAAAGCTTGTAAGATGGCTGCCAACTCTCTTCTCAATAACACGATTAATTCTGGCAACACCATACCCAGGGTAAACTACTTTTTCATTAAGAGAAAACATAGGAAATCCTTCGTCACTTAAAAACAGCTTCCTCTCAGAAAAAGCTTTATCCAATCATCTTTCCTAATATATCATAAGCTGACTCTTTTTTCTATCAGCTCATCTTAAATTGGGCAGTTTTACGCTAGGTTATCGCATTTAGCAAATATAATACCGAAATATAATTTTTCATTAGTAGATACATTGGTACTTTATAAATGTATGTTTAAATTCAAGTTGGTATAGGCCTAAATTTTTGCTTTGCCTCTTATAAAAAATTGTTGCAATTTTAAAGTTTATAATTAACTTATAAAGCTAACAATAATTTTTTTACAAGATAATGAAAGGATATCCCATGAAACAAATCAATCAAATAATTCTTTTGATTTATTTATTCACTAATTGTTTATCTCATGCAATGTGGAAAGACCGAGTACGACACCTTCTTGAAAGAGATGCCGATGTTAATAAGGAGATCGTAACGCCTTTGCTTTGGGCTGACAATGATCAAGAAGCTAATGCAAATTTATTTCTTAAAAAGGGTGCAAATGTTAATGTTACTATAACCAATGATGGTGTTCATACTAATTGGATGCCATTACATGTGGCTGCATATAATGGTCAAAAATCTCGTGCAAACTCGCTTCTTAATGAGGGTGCGGATATAAATGTTGCTACTGAGCATGGCGATACCCCCTTGCTTTGGGCTATGAGAAAAGGTCATAAGCCTGTTGTAAAGTTGCTTCTTAAAAATGGTGCAAATGTGAATATTGCTAATGAGAGTGGTGATACATCCTTGCATTATGCTGCAATAAATAATCATAAAGCTATTGTTAGGTTGTTTCTTGAAAAAGGTGCAGATGTGAATATTGCTAATAAGAGAGGTTGGACACCATTGCATATGGCTGTAGAAAATCAGTATAAAGCCATTGCACGTTTGCTTCTTGAAAAAGGTGCAGATGTGAATATTGCTACTAAGAGAGGTTGGACGCCATTGCATAAGGCTGTAAAAAATCAGTATAAAGCCATTGCACGTTTGCTTCTTGAAAAAGGTGCAAATATGAATGTTGCTAGTAAGAATGGCCATACACCATTGTATGTGGCTACAAGAGAGGGTCATGAAGCTATTGCAAGGTTGCTTCTTGAGAGAGGTGCAAATGTGAATGCTGCTAATAAGTATGGCGATACGCCCTTGCTTTGGGCTACAAGAGAAGGGCATAAGCCTGTTGTAAAGTTGCTTCTTAAGGCAGGTGCAAATGTGAATGCTGCTAATAATAGAGGTTTGACCCCCTTGCATGCAGCTGCATATACTAATCAAGAAACTATTATAAATTTGTTTCTTTATAGATGTGCAAATGCAAATGCTGCTACTAGTGATGGTGATTATATTCCCTTGTATAAGGCTGTAAAAAATCAGTATAAGCCTATTGTAAAGTTGCTTCTTGAAAAAGGTGCAGATGTGAATGCTGTTATAACAAATGGCCCTTTTGCTGGTTATGCGCCCTTGGATTTGGCTGTGACAAAAGGTCATAAATCTATTGCACGTTTGCTTCTTGAAAAAGTTGCAAATGTTAAATATTACCAATAATAAATGATGATTGTATCCCTCGTACATCCACAGAAAAGTAAAGAAACTACCAAGGATTCTGGTAATTTTAAGTTTTTTTGAGTTATAGATCATTATATAAGGAAAAAAAACAAACCAATTCTAATACACCTGTAAACTGGCAAATCTCTGTTGCTAAAATTAAATCCTGTAACATAGTGCAACATTTTTGATTTCTTCAATTTTCTGTCACTTTTTTGATTAATTGATTATCAGAACAATAATTTTTGGGTTAGTAAGATCTTGAAAAACGTCTGAATTTAATTTTTTTAGTTGCTCATTACTCAAACCAATCTTTTCTAAAGAAACAAGTCCTTGAAAAATGTCTGGGGAAAATTTGCGTAATTTTTTGTTATTGCACAGAAAAAGAATCTTTAGCTGAGGAAGATTTTTGAAGCTTTCTTCTGGTAACTCGGTTAATTGGTTATCACTCAAATCAATATATTCTAGATTATGAAAGCCCTGAAAAATACCTGGAGGTAATTTTTTAATCTTATTAAAGCTCAAATTAAGAAACCCAAATTTCCTTTTATGAGGAATATTTTGTAAACCATCTAAACTAGTTAGATTTTTGTTTGAAAGATCGAGCATCAGCTTATTAGTTGTTTCATTCCTTGCTATTGAGGAAAGTTGGTTGTTATTGATAAAATCTTGGATTGAAAGACCAGGGATATTACTTATTGTAGTTAGATAGCTTAAAGCTAAAAAAACTCTCTGCAATATTCTATTCTTTCCTTTTAATTAACCTATAGTCCATTCGCAATACTCATTTCAATAGAATTGTCTCCCATTTTTTAAAAAATAAATAATTAAGACCTTTGATTGGCAACAGCTGGTTTTATATACATTGAAGGATAATAGGCAGTATAAACAAAGTAAACCATTAGTAAAGATCCGGTAATACGAGCTATATAAATATAGATCAGAGCGGTAACAAGATTAGCGGAAGGAAGAGAAAAGTAATATGCAACGCCAATGAGTATAGTTAGGTAAGGAATATAGGAAAAGATAAGTTTTTTGTAGGTACGTTTAACTTCTAAAACGCGTTCAAAGGGTGAAAGAATTGTTTCGATAATATGCCCAAGGCTTATAATAAGAAAAAAGCACATTGCTGGTGGCGTGATATAAAGGAGAATAACGGGTAAAAAAGCGCAAAATGGTAAGCATATAATCATAATTCCTTTTAACAGATACCTGATGATCTGTATTGAAATTGAGTGATGATTAGCTTCTAAATGCGCAAGGAGTACCGTATCACTTGAACCGATTGTTTTTATAATCGGTCGATGAATAAGCATAGCTGAGTCATTGGCAATTTTGAACAAATTAGCAGCTGCTGGACTTATAACGTGTGTTATGAATGGAACTAAAAAATTACGCTCAGTTAAACTTTTGATAATAGTGCTAAACCACATTACGCCAGAATGACAAATGAAAGCCTTAACCTTCATGTGTAATTTACCTTTTTTTTCCGTTTTTATTTGTTGATTATATCGGTGCCTAAGAATAATAAAACTTGTACAAGCAGTTGTACTACTTGAAAGTAATTTTGTAACAAAAAGCACAAGAAGAAGCTGACTATTTATTTTGATTGTTAAAATACAAATGATACTGATACCCATTTCAAAAAAAAGAACAATGCTTTGAATAATTGTATACATTTTATTCCAAAAATGAGCATGATAAAATAGTTTAATGCTTGAATTAATACCTTCCATTAGGAAAAGAGCAGCACCACAGAAAAGTAAAATTGAGCTGCACGAAAGTGAAACTGAATGAAAAAAAAGATTGGTAATCAGCAGAAAAATAGGAATTGCTGCAATAAGAATAACTGTTTGTACAGTCAGTATATATGAGAGAAAAGGAGCAAGAGCATAGTCATTGTGTTCAAATTCTGGACAGTAGCGAGGAATTGATTTTCGTAGGCCACAATCAAGCCAGAGGAGCAAGAGAAAAATAAAACTGTTGATGTTGGCCCAGATACAAAAATCTGCCGTTGGCAAGCGATAAAAGAGCATAAATGAAACAGACGTAAAAAGGATTTTGTAGAGAAAATAGAAAGCTGCATTCCATTGAAGACTTTGATTAAAGGCTACATAGAGCTGAGCCAAGCGCATAAAAATCCTATAGATTATTGCCTTTTTAGGCTACCTTTTTAGGCTATCAGAATACAAATTTGTCATATTAAAATATCCTAATTTCATTGCTATTGATAGATTATATATGATACATTTAAATAAAAAAGATTATTTTTAATGCCCAAGTTTATGTCTGTTAATTTGATACATTTATCAAGCTGTATCATTTGTTTTGATGAAAAGAGAGTATAAAAATTGAGCGAAAAGGAATAAGTAATGAATATGAAGAAATTGGTGCTCTTATCATTTAGGATAAAATTTCTTATTGCAGCCTTTTTTGTTGGACTTTTGTGTGTACATTATCTGTTATGTCAAGCGTTATTTCAGCGCACTGCGAGCTTGGGAGCTGTTCGTACAGAACTGCAAAAAGGGGCAAATGTTAATGCCCGTACGAAATCTGTGTATGATGAACTTAATGGATTAACACCACTAATACAAGCAGCAACGTGGGGTGACTTAGACCGTGTAAAACTTTTACTGGAATATAAGGCAGATGTCAATCTCAGGGCGAAGAATAAAAGAGGGGATACTGCATTGCATATGGCCATTAGAAATTCCCCCTATGGAGATTTTAATAAAGTACTTCAAATTATCCAACTGCTTCTCGATAATAAAGCCAACGTTAACGCTAAAAATAATTATGGTGATACACCGCTTCATGCAACCCTTGATGCATATCAAGAGGATATACAGGATAGAGTACAAAAAATTGTACGTTTGATTATTGAACGTGGTGCAGAAATTAATGCACAAAATGATAATGGCAATACACACCTGCATCTTGCAGTATTCCGTGGCTATGGAACTTGGATTGAGTGGTTCTTAAAGAAATATGGTACTCGTATTAATCTTGATCTTGTAAATAAAAAACATTATACAATTGAATCATTGGCAAATCGATTGGGAAATACCGACGTAATTGAAGCTATAAAAAAAGGCCTCCCATACACAAAAAAGTAGTTTTAATAGCTCTCCCCAAACAATTTCCAGCTATCAGCTGGCATGAAGTTAATTTTTCCGTGGAATATACCTGAATTCCAGATTTATCCCTGAATAATAAGCACAATCTTGCCCTATCCTTCTAGAAAATTGTTGCAATTTTTAAATTATTCTCTAAAATAAAGCTATATACTGAAAATAGTTTTTTTGTTTAAACGAAAATTTTGTTTAAACAAAAATAATGAAGGGATATTCAATGAAACATATCAATCAAATAATTCTCTTATTTTCTTTGTTCATTACCTGTTTATCTCATGCAGTATGGACACCTCTGCATCAAGCAGTTAAAGATAGTAACCTTGAACAAGTACAAAAACTTTTTGCTGCAGGTGTAGATGATGTTAATGTTGCTGACGATTACGGTTATACGCCATTGCACTTGGCGGTGATAAAAGGTCATGAACCTATTATTGAGTTACTTCTTGAGAAAGGAGCAAATGTTAATGTTGTTAATCAGTTTTGTTATACACCATTGCACTTGGCGGTGATAAAAGGAAATCATACTATTGTTACATTGCTTTTTGTTAAAGGTAAAGGTGCAAAGGTGAATGTTGTTGATTGGTTTAGTGATACACCCTTGCATTGTGCTACAAAAAAGAATCATAAAGTTATTACTGCTTTTCTTCTTGACGTAGGTGCAAATATTAATGCTGTTAACAAAAATGGTTGGACACAATTGCATGGAGCTGTAATGAATGATCATAAAC
>SOKE01000013.1 GCA_004375875.1 Candidatus Babelota bacterium | reverse complement strand
ATGACGGGATCCTCCCAATACTTCAGTTAATTAATGATTCCTCTCACTATTATACTTCAAGTAGTTGCGCCGGTAGAATCGTGTTTCTTGAGATACCTTGTATTGGAGATAAGAAAGGAGCTATCTTTTTGGGGAAATGGCATAGAACAATAGATTCGGATGAAATCAAAGTAGCTGTAAAAAAGGCAAAACGTGGTCTGCTCTGGCTTCTTGCACAAGCTCCTATAATTCATATTGTTTCAGATACAAACGAGGCGGCAGATACCATGGTAAAAGCGGCAAATGCATGTGGATTTAAGAACTCTGGATTAAAATCTCTTGGAAAAAAAATTGTTGTTGAGATTTGTAGTACAGAACGTCTAGACGCACCCATTGGAAGAGATGGAAACCTGTTTTGTAATGAGGAATATCTTAGACTTTTCGTAGAGATTGCAAATGAAGTATTTGGGAAATCAAATGAAAAACTTACACGATTTGAGAGAAAATTACATGACATTTTATAAAAATTGACAAAACATTTATATACTGTAGTGGATATTAGTTGTTGGGGAAAAAAATCATGAAGGTTAAAAGAAAGATAATAGGCATACTTGTCTGCATGCTACTGTTGACGACGATACCTTTAGCAGCTGGAATGACGATAGAGAAAGAAATGACAATAGAGAAAGAAACAGAACCTGAGGAAGAACCTGAAGGAATTTTTGGTATAACTATTATTCGAGGGTTTGTTGCAAACGTTAAACAGAGGGGAACCGATATTACGTTTCGTGCCATACGATTGCATTACCTTACAATTTCTGGTATGGAGAAGAGTATAGGTGTCCTTCATTTTGAGAAATGCAGAGTAAATAATTTTATATTTGAACGTCGTTGGGACATGGGTCCACTTGGTTCGTTTTCGTGGATCTTTGGGATTGTCCGTGGCGATATATGTTATTAGAGGCTTGCCCTCTTTTTTAATTTTTTTTAGATAACTTTTTTTATAAATCTTCTTTTTGTACATCAAATATTTTCGTTTTAAAAAATTGAGGAAAGAATCTTAGAGATTCTCAAACTTCTTTGCTATTTCCTCTGCAACTTCTAAGGATGTATTCTTTCCACCCATATCATAGGTTCTCACTTTTCCTTCTTTTATAACTTGGGCAATTGCTATATCAAGGTTTTCCGCATGTTTTTTCTCACCAAGCCAATCCAACATGAGTTTGACGGAACGAATCATAGCAGTAGGGTTCACCTTATATTGTCCTGCATATTTTGGTGCAGAGCCATGTGTTGGTTCAAAGACTGCGTAGTTATCTCCTATGTTGCCACTTGCAGCAAACCCAAGACCACCGACAATCTGTGCAGCAAGATCGGAGATGATATCGCCAAACATATTTGAAGATACGAGGACATCATAGTCTTGTGGGTTTTTCACAAGCCACATACACATTGCATCCACATTTGTCTCCCACAACTTAATATCTGGATATTCTTCCGCGATTTTTCGTGCTTCTTGAACCATCATGCCGCTGGTTTCTCGTATCACATTTGGTTTTTCTACAAGGGTTACACTTTTGCGGTTGTGTTCTTTTGCATATTCAAAGGCTTGTCTGACAATATTCTGACAAGCTTTTCTTGTAAATATTCTACATGAAATCGCTATATCCTCAAGTGGTACATCTTCAAATTTCTTCATTTTTTTATGCGTCATCAATGCATGATAGACTTCTTTACTTGGTGGTCGGAACTCCACACCTGCATAGAGACCTTCAGTGTTTTCTCGAAAAACAACAAGGTCAATATCATCACGATAGTTCAACGGGTTTCCAGGATATGCCTTACAAGGTCGTAGATTTGTATGAAGATTCAGCTTCTGACGAAGTCCCACAATAGCGCTTGAATAAACAATACCCTTATTTCTCAACTCAGGGATCAATTCTTTTTGCGCATCTTCATTTGGCTTTGAAGTAATAGCTCCAAAAAGACAACAATCTGTTTCTCTTAACAATTTAATAGTTCTATCAGGCAGTGGGTTTCCTTCGTTTTTCCAAAATTCCCAGCCGATATCTCCATGAATGTATTCAGCATCAAGATTTATCGTATCGAGAACGATTCTTGCTGCCTCCATTACGTCGTTTCCAACGCCATCTCCAGGGAGTACGGCAATATGATATTTTGACATGGAGGACTGTAAT
>SOKE01000036.1 GCA_004375875.1 Candidatus Babelota bacterium | reverse complement strand
GCTGTTAAATGCCCTGCTGATCCAAACACTGGGCAGTCTATAAAATGTTTTTTAAACTGCAAAACTTATCTCGAAGAACAATTAAAAGCGATTAAGCCAAAACTGTTAGTGGTTTTCGGTTCAGCTGCCAATCTGCTCGGAATCAAAAGAGCCCAAAAAGATACTATTGAGCGAGATAAATATCTGGAAATTCCTTCAATTGTAATTCGGCATCCTCAGGGAGCATCTAAAAAATATAGGATGAGGGTTACAAGGCGTATCAAATACAACCTTACACGTTTGAATGTAACCCAGTAGATGGAAAACCTGCTGGCCGATAAAGTGATGGGTTCTTTTCAAAGGGTTTGCCTTTTTGATTTTTTATGGATTTTACGATATATGCAATCAGCATAGATTATTCTCGGATGGGAATACGGCAAGAATCAAAGGTTTTGACAAGTCCGGTTTTCGTGAGGTACTCTCAATATATCAGTATTAGGAGAATTCTGTTTTTAAGGATGACGCTTCATTTTGGCTGGAACAATTAATTAATATAGTCGTCTGTTAAAGTATCTTATATTGAACGAAAATAAAACGTATATTCAATATTAATGTTATAGTGCAAAAGTATAGAAAGTATAGTTGGAGACAATATGAAAACGATTGGCCTCTTGGGTGGAATGAGTTGGGAAAGCACGGTTGGTTACTATCGAGCGATAAACGAGGGTGTTAAAAATAACCTTGGAGGTTTGCACTCAGCGAAGATTGCTATGTATAGCGTCGATTTCGATCAAGTAGAAAAACTACAACACAAAGGTGATTGGGGTGGTACAGCAAGAATACTTTCAGAGGCAGCTCAATGCGTAGAGTCTGCTGGCGCTGACTTTTTGCTCATCTGTACAAATACTATGCATAAGGTTGCTCCAGAAATAGAAAAGGCAATCAAAATACCCGTACTCCATATAGCTGATGCAACGGCAGAAGTTCTTTTGCACAAAGGCATTAAAACAGTGGGCTTACTCGGCACAGCTTTCACAATGGAAAAGGATTTCTACAAAGGACGATTGAGCGAAAAATATGGGCTCAATGTCCTGGTACCGAACAAAGAAGACAGACAAATCGTCCATAAAATAATCTATCAAGAGCTTTGCTTAGGTAAAATTCAAGCTGATTCAAAAGCTGAATATCTACGTATCATTGATTTGCTGGCTAATAAAGGGGCGGAAGCAGTGATTCTTGGCTGTACCGAAATTGGAATGTTGGTAAACCAAAACGATACCAAAGTAAAGCTATTCGATACCACAGCTATCCATGCAGAAAAAGCAGTGGAGTATGCAATATAACAATCGCATTCACTCGGCAAGTAAAAAAGGGCCGCCCGTTCCTCGCTCTGCTTTTTGTAGCCGGTGATGCGAGATGTTAAAGATATCTTGTATTTGAAGAACTGAACTTTTTGAGATCATCTCAATGTATCACAGTTCTCTACCATGCTTGGCTTACATGCCATTCAAGGAGGAATCAAATTGGCTAAAAATATTCTAATCATTAATGGGGCAACCAGAAAAAATGGCAATACTGATATTATAATTAACAAGATTATTGAAGGTTCGATAAATGAAAAAGCTAAAATAAATCTGATTGAATTAAGGAATAAAAAAATTAACGATTGTATTGGTTGTTATACTTGCTATGAAAAAAACAAATGTTCGATTAATGATGATATGAAGGAAATTCTTGTTAGTATTAATAGGTCCGATATGATCATTTTTGCTTCACCAATTTACTGGTGGGGAGTTACAGGTATAATGAAAATATTTATTGACAGACTTTATTTTTATTATTCATCACGCAACAAAAATCTAATTTCAGGTAAAAAAGCGTTAGTTATCGCTCCAATGAACATGAAACAAGATAATTACAAAACAAAAATATTTATCGAATTCTTTAATATTTTATTTGATAATCTTGAATTGGTTAAAATCAATATATTCTTTTTTGATAATATTTCAGAAAAAGGGGAAATTTTGAACAATCCAGATCACATTGAACAGGCATATACCATAGGGAAGGATTTATGACACATAAAAAAGAACGGCATCAGTACTCAGTTCAGCCACCGCTGAGTTAAGCGTTACAATCCAGATATCTCCAACGTATCTTGCATTACGCTGATCGTGGGATACATAATATTTATCTTGAATTTTGAAATCGGTTCAG
>SOKE01000032.1 GCA_004375875.1 Candidatus Babelota bacterium | reverse complement strand
CTAGAGGCATCATAGCGAGAATACCAGATACGATCGCTTTGTTCCCATACAGCAATGGCATTACCAGAACAATCAATAGCAATTTGAGGAGTATCAATACTGCCTGGTGTAGTAGAGATTATAGTGCTATCACTCCAGATTCCAGTTGAGGCATCATAGCGAGAAGACCTGGCACGAGCGTCTTGTCCCCAGACAGCTATAGCATTACCAGAGCAGTCAAAAGTAATTTGAGGCGTCAAAGCATTGCCAGTTGTCTGAGGAATTTTATCAGCATTTAACCAAATACCGCCACTCGCTTTGAGCAAAGCAGGACTCAATAATAATGTAAGTAATAGAAACAAGATTTTACATGATGATTTGTTCATGCGCTCTCCTTTCTGATAAACCGAACAATTTTACGAAACCTTTCATTCTCCTTTTCCTAATTATCTTTTCTTCTTCTATTATTTTTCTCTTTCTCCTAAGTTATTTCTCAAAAATACTATAATTATTCTTCATTTACTAATTAATTATATCTAATTGATAGCAGTAGAAAATTTGTATGTCAATAGTTGAAAAAAGTGTGTTTCTATGCGGGCAGCACAAGGTATTTTGCATGATCCGACTTCGCATAGGCTACGACGGTCAGGCCCCTGACTTCACGGCATAGAGCAAGATGAAAGCTTAAGCCGTGCGCAGGTCATGGTCGCGCTACCGGATTTTACCAAATAAAAAAAATAATTAGGTGATCCTTCGCGCTTATAGTGTGATCCGAGCCGAAGGCGAGAGGTTACCTTTTAAGCGCTAGAGGGATAAATAAGGGATCCCTCCCTTATTTGCCCTTGTATTAAATATATTGGGCACGCAATATATTTATATATCACTGACATTAAAGCAATTCACGGAGCTTAGTCAGCTGTTTTTGTATCAGCAAATAGTGTTTAATTAACTCCTTTGGATATGAACGTTCATCCATTGTTGTTTTTTGAGAAGCAATAATTGGTGATTCTGAGTTAATACCAGCTTTGAGTTGTTTTTTTGCACCAGCTATGGTAAATCCTTTATTATAAAGGAGATCTTTAATGCATTCGAAGGTTTCTAAATCACTCTCAGTATAAAATCGTTGTCGTCCGGTTGAGCGGTTTGTTGTTATATTGAACTCTTTTTCCCAAAAACGAATAACAAATTTTTCAACACCAACTTTGTTTGCAAGCTCTCCTATGCGAAATTGCTTTTTTTGCATCTTCATAACATATCCTTTTTTTGATTGGTTAACTGTTACTATTTTCTTCTTATACCGTAACTTGGAATTTCTGTAAAATGATCATTGTTATATTGCAAATTATGGTGCTCGGTGTGATAGGTATAAAGAGTTACTTTTTGAAGAAGTTTTACGTTTATCAATGATGATATCGACTAGCCTTGAGCTACTTTCTTTGATATAATAAAGTACATACTTTTAATTTTCAAAACAGATAATTATCTAAAAATAACATTATAGAAAAAGATTTATGCACGATAAGGATTAAAAAGGATGAATATTAAGGATTTTTTACTGCCATTAGGAATAGCATTAATTAGTTTTTGGTTTATTCAATACTTTTTTTTAGGAAAGCAACAGTTTTCTCCTGATGGCCTTAAATCTGGTCAGCATTTTGTGGCACCTCAGGCTGCCCAAGCTGCAAAACCGCTTAATACAGAAGTAGATTTTATCGATATGAAACGGCCAGCTCAAGTAGTTAAGACGGAAGTTGAAACAGATGGTGCACGCTATATTTTCTCTACTGATGGAGCTTCTTTAGAACGATTAGAATTTAAGCGTCAAGCAGGTAAAGAATGGCTGACAATTGATACTATTTTTCCGCCTAATGAATATGAAAAGGAGCAGCGCTGTTTCTTGGTTGCACTTAATGAAAAGACACCCTATTACTACCATTTAGTAGATCGAAAAGAAGACGAGAATGATGTTACCTTGACTTATCGAACTGATTTTGGCGATTGCACTATTGAAAAGAAATTTACAATTTTTAAACATTCGTATCAACTTGATCTTGAAGTTTATTGTATACCAAAGAAAGGAATTACCAGAGCATTTGAATTACGTCTTTTTTATATCTCTCCTCGTATGCCAGAGTTGAATGATGTAGTGGATTCTATTGTACAAACTGAACATGGTACACTTGAGAAAAAATCATTGACGAGACTTGATCCACGCAGTGGCTGGTTTAATCCGCCGTTATTTGGTTCTGATAATAAATATTTTATTCATGCGATGATCAATGATGCTACCAACTTTGCACAGCGTGCATATTACAGTATTATAGATCAGACCAAGCTTATCTCTATTCTTGAAGGTCCCAAAACTTCGCAAGAAAGTTCCTGGAAGTTCTCATTCTATTTTGGGCCGAAAGAATTAAGTGCTCTGAATGCTGTTGAACCAATTCTTGAACAAACACTTGATTATGCAGGGTGGCTTGCACCTATCGCAAAATTCACGCTGGCATTCTTGATTTTGCTTTTTGGGTATCTTGGGAACTATGGTATTGCAATCATTGTATTAACTATTTTGATTCGGTTGCTTCTTGCGCCGTTCACCATAAAAGGAGAACAAAAGGCGAAGAAGCAAGCTGAATTTAAAAAGAAATTAACCTATTTGCAACAGCGTTACAAACATGACCGACAACGATTAGCACAAGAGCAGGCAGAGCTTATTCGCAAACATGGTATGCCAGGAATAGCAGGGTGTTTGCCACTTTTCTTGCAGTTGCCGATATTTTATGTTCTTTCTCGTATTCTTTCCAGTTCTATAGAGCTGTACAAAGCACCATTTATGCTTTGGATAACTGATCTTTCAGCCCGTGATCCTTATTTTGTACTGCCATTACTCATAACATTAACCATGTTTTTACAGCCACAGCCGCCTTCAACTGATATAAAAACGCGATTACCTTTAATTGGACTTTCATTGCTTTTTGGTGCTATATCAACAACTTTTTCAGCAGGGTTATCGTTGTATATATTTTGTAGCTCCTTGTTACAGCTGGTTCAGACAATGATTCAACGAAGGGTAAAATCTTAAAGGACTATGTTTGATGATCTACCAAGTCTTGTTCGATTATTACGAGGCTTACAACAAGTTCCGTATCTTGCTTCAAAGAATATCTATCGTGTTGCTTCCCATTTTTTAAATATGGACCAAGCACGATTGAAACAATTTTGTGAAATGTTACTTGAAGTACGTAACAATATAATTCATTGTTCAAATTGCTTTGCCTTGTGTGAAGCTAACCGAGATTGTCCTTATTGTTCATCATCGAGACGTGATCAGGGAATTATTTGTGTTGTAGAAACATGGCAAGAATTATTAGTTATTGAAAAAACTGGTGGCTATGGTGGAGTTTATCATGTACTGGGTGGAGCGATTTGTCCTCTTGATGGAGTTGGTCCTGAAAATTTGACGATTGAACAATTAATAATGCGTATTGATGATTCAGTAAAAGAAGTTATTCTAGCAACAAATCAAACGCCTGAAGGAGAAGCGACCGCTTCTTATATAGCCAGTAAATTAAAGGCAAAATCGGTTCTTATTTCATGCTTGGCACGTGGTATACCAGTAGGTTCATCACTTGAGTATATGGATCGCATTACTGTGTATAAAGCACTTTCTGAAAGACGTCCATTTTAAAGATTATTTAGGTTTTTTTTGAAGAGATGAGGGAATTATGTTTTTTTCTAGATCTGAAAATGATAACGCAAAAGAGATTATGTTTTACGTAAAGCGCAGAGAAAATTTAATTAAAACGGTAAAAGAACGTTTTCCAAATGTAAAGTCTGGGTTTGTTGTTATTTTTGGCGATTTTGAAAAAAATTTTTCAATACCTTTTCAACAGGATGCTTCATTTTATTATCTTACAGGCGTTATTGAACCAGGTGCGGTATTAATTATAGATTTAAAAGGAAGCTCTACGCTTTATATTCCCTGCCATGAAAGACCACGTACTAACTGGTATTATTTAGCACTTTCTGCAAAAGAAGAGGATGCATTAAAAGTTGGTGTTAATGAGATAAAAGAGTTAGGAAAGCCTTTTAAAGGACATGATTCATATTCATATGTTTCGTATCAGGAGTATGAATCGTTATTAAAATTTTTTGAAACGGTGAAGAAAGAGCAGGGAACTATTTTTACTCTTTACCCTTCAGAAAGCACTAATTATTGTTTGCAACGATTTTTGATTGACCGTGTTAATTCATTTCTACCAGGTTTTAATTACATGATTGTTGATATTTCGCCAATTGTTGAAGCAATGCGGAGAAAAAAAGATAAACACGAAATAGAACTAATGAAGAAGGCAGTTGAAATAACTATACAGGCTCATAATAAAGCAGCGCAGGCTGTTGTTTCAAGTAGAAAAGAATGTGAGGTACAAGCAGATTTTGAATCTATCATAACTAAATCACATGCACAGCGTGCATGCCCAACGATTGTTGCAAGTGGCCAACACAGTACGATTTTGCACTATTTTGATAATGGTGGCGATATGAAAAAAGGGGATTTGGTTATTGTGGATGGTGGTGCTGTTTTTAATCATTATTGTGCTGATATTACTCGTACCTATCCAGTTTCAGGAAAGTTTACCAAGCGTCAGCGTGAGGTATATTCTTTAGTTTTAGAACTGCAAGAGAATATAGCATCGATTGCAAGGCCAGGCTATTGGCTTAATAATAAAGAACAGCCAGATAAATCACTTACTTCGCTTGCTCAATTATTTCTTAAGAAACATAATTATCCAATGCTTCATGGAATTGGTCATTTCTTAGGAATTGATATTCATGATGTTGGCGATTATAGCAAGCCATTGCAAGAAGGAGATGTAATTACTATTGAACCTGGTATTTATATTCCAGAAGAAAGTCTAGGAATTCGCATTGAAGATGATTATTTGGTAGAAAAAAATAGTCTTAGATGCCTCAGTGCAGCATTACCTAAAAAACCAGATGAAATTGAAAAACTTATGCTTTCTGATGGTGTTCTTGCTTCCTCTTTTATTCTTATTTTTCTTCTGATTTTGGTTGTGGGAAAGAAGGTAGTGTTTTAGATCCAAATAAGCGTGGGAAATTAAATTTGGAATTTAATCCCCAAAATCCAGTTGCAAGAAATAAGATTCCAGTTCCTATTCCTAAGCTATGACGTCTTAAAGATAAGGCTTGTGTTAGAAGGCTTGTGAGTAATGTTTCGTTATTATGTTCTTTTTCAGTGTTGATTATATGCTTAATTGTTTCTGTTAAAATGACTAACCCAGCAATGCCAGTTCCCAAAAAAAGCAATGAACGGTAGACTTTTCCCGGAATTTCTAAACGAAGTGGTATGTTATCTAAGTGCATAGCATTACTTGTGAAAAAATTAAAAACAAATGAAGCAAAAAATAGGATTGGTAAAATATAGCTCTTCATTTTTTTCATTTGAAATCCTCCTAATAATTCTTTAATTTAAATTTTTGTTTCCTTTTTTAGTCTTGTTTTTCTTCTTCTGGTTTTGTTTGTAGGCAAGAAGGTAATGTTTTAGCAAATAACCTTGTGAAATTTACGTTGGAATTTAATCCCCAGAATCCAGCCCCAAGAAATAAGACTCCAGTACCTATTCCAAGACCATATCGTCCTAGAGATGAGGCTTGTGCTAGAAGGTTTGTGAGCAGTGCTTCGCTATTATGATTTACTTCTTTTTCAGTGTTTATAATATGCCTAATTGTGCCAGTGAGGAGGATTAATCCTGCGACACCGGTTCCCAATAAAAGTAATGAGCGGCATGATTCCCGAGGAAAAGTAAGCATTGTGTGACGAATTTCTTGAGAAAAAGCACGCAATGTGTTGCGAGTTTCTTCCGGAATTTCTAAAGAAAATGGCAATCTTTCCATGTGCATAGCGTTACTTGTGAATGGATTAAATGCGAATGAAGCACAAAGTAGGATTGGTAAAATATAACTTTTCATTTTTTTCATTTGAAATCCTCTTATTAATTCTTCAATTTAAATCAGTATAAAGATAAAAAACTATTTTTCTATATATTCAATTGTATTTCTAGATCTTTTCTTCTATCAAAAATAGAGGCTAAAATCAAGCTTCTTTATTTTTGTTAGAATCAGCATCATCTTTGTTAATTACAGTTTCTTCAACATCAGCAGATTCTCTATCTAGAGTATTGGATGCTTTTTTCACCTCAACCTTTTGTACAACTGATGCATTTTTTACACTAAAGCGACCGATTAATTCATCTTTAAAAATGACTACAATTCCACTGCAAAAGAATATGATTCCTACCAAGCTAAGCCAAATACCCTTTGTGTAACCGTGCTGTTCTCCATCGATTGCTTGGTAAATACCATTGATCAACATACGAATTCCTTGAAACGCTACTGTAAGTCCAAGCACAATAAGTACTAGGATTTTAATTGAATGCAGTGAAATAATAGTTGATAAAATTTCAGCAGCTTCTTTAATTTCTTCGCCTCCCTTGAGATTGACATTGTAAGCACAGAGATTAATGACTGAGCACAAGAGACCTGTTATAAAAAGAAATAGTGATTTTTTAACATAATTCATAATTTTACCCCCATATTTAAGGTTACTAAGACTTTTTAAGTTTAGTAATAATTTCAATATACACTTTGTTTAAATAATGTCAATTGGGTTAATAGGGTTTGCCTATATAAAAATATTCAAATAGGGGTATTATAAGGTGAAAATTGAGTAATAATTGAGCAAATGCCGGCTATTTTTGGGGGTAAAAACAAGCTAGTTTGAGAAGATTTTATCTGAGGGGTGTAAGCTTGACTGTGATTTCATTTTGAATTATACTGCCAGTACGATCATTTTATTGTTCTTTTTCCTTGTTTTTTAGAATAAAAATAAAGTAAAAGATTATCTTTTCAAAAAGTAAAAATTAATAAAAAAAGGCGGCCTATGGATATGAATAGGATATTTTTTTTGCGTAAAGAAGATCGGAGACCATGTTGGAAACTTATTGATGCTAAGGGAAAGATCCTTGGACGCTTGGCTACACAAATAGCTGATATGCTTCGTGGTAAAGATAAACCATTTTATACTCCTCATGCCGATGCAGGTGATTATATTGTTGTCATCAATGCAGAAAAAGTTAAATTAAGTGGCGATAAGTTGCAAAAAAAGGAATATGACCGCTATACCGGATGGATGGGAGGCTATAAGTTATTAACAGCGAAGGAAATGCTCGTGAAACATCCAACCCACCTTGTTAAGCATGCTGTTAAAGGGATGCTACCCAAGAATAAAATTAATAGGGAAATTTTAAGGAAACTTAAGGTTTATGTAGGGCCAGAGCATCCACATAAAGCTCAGCTTGCTAAATAGCTTTTTAGTAAAATTTAATAAAAAAATCCGCTTCATTCGAGGTGGATTTTTTTTATTTTACCTATCGTTTAAACCATTTTAGTGGTGAAAGCAGTCGTATGAGATCTTTTCCCGTAAAATAAATTATAAGTAACATAACAAGTATCCAACTAATGATATGAATCCATTCTCGTATTTTTACCGGTAGTGAACGTCCAAGAATGGCTTCAAATGTATAAAGGAAAATTTGCCCACCATCAAAAATTGGGATGGGAATGAGATTAAGTATAGCAAGATTAATGCTGATGATAGCGAGTAGAAGCAAAAAAACTTTATAGCCCTGTGAGGCTCCTTTTGCCGTTGCTACGATAATAGTAAGAGGTCCTCCTACTTGAGACACATCGCGATGAACAAAAAGATTCTTGAAGGTGAAAAAAATGTTGTAAATGAAACGATTAGTCAGTTGGATACCCTTTTTTATTGATGTGATGATTGGATATGGAGGTAATCCCATTGTAAAGATCACGCCTAAACTACCAATATCTTCTCCATTACCTTCTTTATTTTCAAGCAAAACTGGCTTTGTTT
>SOKE01000035.1 GCA_004375875.1 Candidatus Babelota bacterium | reverse complement strand
TTTCGGTCATGGCAGAGGCGGTATTATTGGTGATGTACTTGGCAATATCCTCAAATTTCTTGGACAAAAAACAACAAAAGAATATTACATTAATGATGCAGGCGCACAAATACAAAAATTAGGGATCTCATTTAAAATTCGTTGTCAACAACAATTAGGTCTGGCAGTTGAACTTCCAGAAGATGCTTATCATGGCGATTATCTTATCGTTCTAGCCAAAAAATGTATTGAAGAGTATGGTAAAGATATTCTTGAAAAATCAGATTCATTTTTCACAGATTATGCTAAAAATTATTTACTTGAGCAAATAAAAAAAACACTCAGCGATTTTGGTATTACCTTCAATGTTTGGTTTTCCGAATCTGAATTACATAAAAGTGGTTCTATCGAACATGCAGTTAATACATTGAAAGAACGAGGCTATGTTTATGAAAAAGATAACGCACTTTGGTTTAAAGCAACTGCCTTTGGAGATGAAAAAGATCGTGTTATTAGAAAAGCAACAGGAGAATGGACCTACATTGCTCCCGACACTGCCTATTTGGTTAATAAAGTAGAGCGCGGCTTTACTCATTTAGTTATGGTACTTGGCCATGATCATCATAGCTATGCAGCACGCCTCGAAGCTATTCGCCAGGGCCTTGGCATAAAAGCCCCTCTTAGTATCATTCTTTATCAACTGGTAAAAATTAAAGCAAGTGGGAAATTGGTACGAATGGCTAAACGCGCCGGGCACATTATAACTTTACAAGATGTTGTTGATACAGTGGGAAAAGACGTAGCACGTTTCTTCTATTTAAATCGAAAAGCTGATAGTCAACTTGAGTTCGATATTGATCTAGCTCTGAAAAAAACTGAAGAAAATCCCGTTTATTATGTTCAATATGCATACGTACGAACTAACAGCATTTTAGAAAAAGCTGCGCAAGAGAAACCTTTACACACTATTACACGTTCAGATATAACGCTTATAGGACGAGAAGAAGCATGGCTACTCAAAAAGATAGTTTCGCTTAAATCATTGCTCCATACTATTGCCACAAATTATCAAACACATTTGCTTACTTACTATTTGATAGAGCTAGCAACTATTTTCCATCGATACTACAGTAAACATCGCATTATTGAGTTAGATTCCATTGAGCAAAGCAGAAGCAGACTATTACTGACCACCATCCTTAACAAAACTTTTGCTCTCTGTCTTGATCTGCTCGGCATTAGTAAACCAAAAAAAATGTAATCAAGGGGCTAAATGCCGGAGAAAGGTATAGGTATATAATTTGTAATATATAAAATCTATAAACCCCATTGATAAAAATAGCAATTATGGCAAACTAAAACTAACTGTCGTATTCAGTATTCCTTATAAATCATAGGACTCTATGGCAAAGATTACTATTAAGCAAATTCAAGAATTACGTAAACGCACTGGTACAGGTATGATGGATTGTAGAAAGGCACTGGAAGAAGCAGAAGGAAATATAGAAAAAGCTATCGAAATTCTGCGAAAAAAAGGTGCTGCGCTTTCCATTAAACGTGCAGCTAAAGAAACTGCTGAAGGCATTGTTGAAGCTTATATCCACCCTGGCAATCGTGTTGGTGTCTTAATTGAAGTTGACTGTGAAACTGACTTTGTTGCACAAACTGATGAATTTAAACAATTTGCTCGAGATTTATGTATGCATATTGCTGCACTGAAACCACTCTATCTATCTCCGGAAAATGTCGATCAAAAATTTCTGGAGCATGAAAAGGACATCATTCGTGAACAACTAGCAGACAGTGGCAAACCGAAGAAAATTATTGATCGGATAGTAGAAGGCAAAATAAAAAGTCTTTATTCTGAAATCTGCCTGCTTGAACAATCATTTGTAAAAAATGATCAAATCACCGTTGCCGATCTTCTGAAAGAGATGATTGCAAAGCTTGGTGAAAATATTAAGATTAAGCGGTTTGCACGATTTGAAATTGGCTCATAAGACAAAAGGCGGTCATTATGAGTACAAAAAAAAGAATACTGCTCAAACTTACCGGTGAAGTTTTCCTTGATCCAAAAAGCGGTAAACTAAGTACAACCGCAATCAAGAATGTTATTACACAAATTAAGCGACTAGAGAATAAATACCAGTTTGGCATCGTAACTGGTGGTGGTAACTTTTTCCGCGGCGAACAGGGAAAGCAACTTGGAATTACTCCATGGTGTGCTCATCAGATTGGTATGTTAGCAACCATGATGAATGGCATTATGATTAACAATCTGCTTAAACAACAAAATATCATTTCAGAAGTCTTTAATGCAATTGTCTGTCAGGGATTTGGTATGCCAATCTCTTATGATGTGGTTCAAAATAGCCTCAAAGAGGGAAAAACATTGATATTTGTTGGAGGTACTGGCAATCCATTCTTCACAACTGATACTAATGCGGTATTGCGTGCACTGCAAATAGGAGCCGATGAAATTTGGAAAGGTACCGATGTTGCCGGGGTTTATAGTAATGATCCGCATGTAGACCCATCTGCTACCTTTATTAAAGATTTAACCTATCAGGAGGCATTGAATATGCACCTGGGGGTTATGGATGCTACTGCCTTTACCCTAGCATCGGTACACAAATTAACTATTCGCATCTTTAATATTTTTGCTGATAATGCCCTGCTACAAACAATTGAAAATAAAGATTTTGGTAGTATAATTCACCCATGAAGGGAAACAACTATGATAGAATTAACATTGACTGAAAATGAGTCAAAACCATTTGAACAAGCCATAAATGCTGAAATGGATAAAACAATCCAGCATTATTTTGGAGAGCTCATTAAAATCAGGACCGGTCGGGCGCATACTTCTATGATTGAAGATATTCCTATCTCCTGCTATGGAGCTCCACCAGTTCCTCTCAAGGGTCTTGCTGCACTTTCTGCCCCTGAGGTTAGACTGCTAACCATTCAGCCTTGGGACCCTGGTATCATTGATGATATCGAACGAACTATTATCGCTTCTGATCTGGGCATAGCACCCGTTAACGATGGGAAAACTATCCGCCTGCGGTTACCAGAAGTAAGCAGTGAACGCCGAGAGGAACTCATTAAAATATTACATAAAAAAGCGGAAGAAAGTAAAATCTCAATAAGAAATATCAGAAAAGAGTTTCATAATCTTATTCGAGACGCTAAAAAAGAAAAAACAATTTCAGAGAACTTCTTTAATCGGCTTATGGATATCCTTCAGAAAATAACTAACAAATTTATAAGTCAGGTCGATGAAATAACCAAAAAAAAAGAACAAGAAACACGAATGGTCTAGCGTATACTAGAAAAGGGAGAGCTTCATTTTCTTGCATCTTATGCTAAACTGATGATATCATTCTCATAAATTTCTTCCACAAATAGATAAACGGGGCTGCTAGCTCAATTGGTAGAGCAACAGACTCTTAATCTGCAGGTTCTTGGTTCGAGTCCAAGGCAGCCCACCAGTTTGTTATGCAAGAGTGGCGGAATTGGTAGACGCGCTGGATTTAGGATCCAGTTCCCGAAAGGGATTGGGGGTTCGAGTCCCTTCTCTTGCACCATAAATTTTTAAAAAAGGAGAAGAAACTATGGTAAGGTTGATACGCAAATCAAAGCCTGAACAATCATTTTATCATGCATTACGCCTCGTGTTAGAACCGCTTAGTCCAGGTAAGGTAAAAGCTATTGTAATTATCCCTGCACGATTTGTTTCTACCATCTACCAAGAAGCCTCAATTGCGCAGCGCGATGCAGCACAGACTTATGGCTTTCACCAGCAGACGGTTCCTCTCGATTACATCACAAGCAATTATCAAGCAAATTTAATTGAGCATCTTAAGGAATTCATGTTAAAATTTTTTGTGATCGGTTTCTTATACCATGAAATACTACATCAAAAATTAACCCTTGCTGACGATCCAAAACTGGTTAACATAGAGCTTGGACCAAAACAAGAAGCCCGTTATCACTTTGAATTGAATCTTTTTGCTGAAATCAATATTATCAATTGGAAATATCTTCCCTTTAAAACACCCGTCAGAAAACGATATAAGGATCTTGATCGTCAAGCTAATATTTTTGTTAATGAAGAACAGGTATTAGCAACGAAGCAAGTCAATAAATCAATTACTGTTGGCGATTGGGCTCTTTTTTCACTTTCACTTGCAAATAAGAATAACATCCCTCTTCTCGATAATTATAAGGAAAAATTCTGGCTTAAAATAGGCGAAGAAGAAGTGGATAGCCCATTACGTGAAATATTTTCTGAAAAACAAATTGGTAATATATTCTTTACTACAAATAAAACATTACAAGAATATTTTAGTGATCAGCTTGATAGCAATTATAACTTTTGTATAGAAATCCTTGACATTCAACATCAGACTTACTTTTGCTTCAACCAATTCAAGCGTCATTTTCGAGTCAAAACAAATAAAGAGATGCACCAGAAACTTGTCGAAGTCTTTTCATATCGTAATGACCTTTCACAACGACGTACTATGGCTGAAGATGCTTTAAGTACTATGTTGAGCAAGCACCCATTCAGCCCTCCAGAATGCCTTATCGAACAACAGCAAAAAATGATTTTGGAAGTAATGTATAAAAACCCTGACTACAATGTGTATCGAACACAAAAAGATTTTAAACAAAATGTTCGCAAATTGGCTGAAAAGCAGGTAAAAGAAAATATATTCATTGATCAATTGGCATATCATGAAAACATCCATTTGGATAACAATGATGTAAAAAATTATCTTAATTTTACCAAACGACCAAGAATGAAAGAATTTATTTATTTTCCACCACCACCAACTCGCATAGATGGACAAGAAATGCCAGTAGTCGCACAAGAGCTTAAGCAAGCCTGTCTACGCGAAAAGGCACTAAACCATATCATTTATCATTTAACTAAAAAGTAGGAATAGATGAATTATGAAAAAAAATACAAAAAAATTGATCATTGTTGGTTCAGGTCCGGCAGGATTAACCGCTGGCATTTATGCAGCACGTGCAAATCTTGAACCGCTCATTATTGAAGGAAACAAACCAGGCGGACAACTAATGGGAACATCATATGTGGAAAACTGGCCCGGTAATGAACGAATTCTAGGACCAGAGCTAATGACAAATATGCGCACGCATGCAAAAAAAATGGGATGTGTATTTGCCGCTGAAAGCATTACCAAAGTCGATTTTAGTAAACATCCATTAACTCTTTGGACAAACAAAAATAATGAATATTCATGTGATGCTTGCATCATCGCAACCGGCGCTAGCCATAAAAAACTTAATGTACCAGGAGAAAAGGAATATTGGGGCAAAGGAATCACTGTCTGTGCCATCTGTGATGCTGCTTTTTACAAGGACAAAGAGGTCATTGTAGTTGGTGGTGGTGATACAGCTATGGAAGATGCATCATTTTTGACTAAATTCACTACCAAAATCACCATTATTCAGCTTATTGATAAACTCACAGCTTCAAAACCTATGCAAAAACGGGTTCTTGAAAATCCAGATATTAAAATTATCTATAACAGTACCGTCACTGTCATTCATGGTGATAAATCACATATAACAGACATTACAATTGTTAATCAAAAGACAAAAGAACAGCAAAAACTCAAAGCTGATGGTCTCTTTCTTGCCATTGGCCTCAAACCTAATAGTGATCCATTCAAAGATCAGCTTGACCTCGACAAATGGGGTTATATCAAATTAACAAATCACACCGCAACATCAGCTAGAGGTGTTTTTGCTGCAGGCGATGTTGCAGATCCTCAGTATCATCAAGCTATAACTTCGGCTGGAAGTGGTTGTATGGCGGCATTAGATGCAGAACGATATTTAGTAACAACAAATAAATAACAAAGGAGATGTTATGAAAATCTCAAGAGCACGAACTATTTTAACATTATTTTTTTCATTCATACATCCTGTATTTGCTCAGCATCTACCGGATGAACAAGTTCACAAATTAATTATTATTGGATCTGGCCCCGCCGGATTAACTGCTGGTATCTATGGTGGTAGGGGACAGTTGCATCCACTCATTTTTGAAGGAGATAAACCAGGAGGACAGCTTACTGGAACTACGTATATCGAAAATTGGCCAGGCGAGCAGCATATTCTAGGTTCAGCACTTATGATGAATTGCCGCGAGCATGCAAAACAAGCAGGCTGTATTTTAGTTTCTGAAACAGTCATACAGGTAGATTTTAAGAATAGGCCATTCACAATCTTTACAGACAATAACAAAGCGTATCAAGCAGAAAGTATTATCATAGCCACTGGATCAAAACCACGACGCATAGGATGCCCAGGAGAAGAGCGTTATTGGGGGCGTGGTGTTTCAAGCTGCGTTACGTGCGATGGTTCACTTTATCGCGAAAAAAAGGTTGTAGTAATAGGTGGAGGGGATACTGGTATGGAGTACGCCTCTTTCCTTGCTAAATACACGGATAAAATCACAATCGTGCAGGATCTGCCAGAGCTTACTGCATCGGCGCCAATGCAGCAACGCATACTTTCCAATCCACACATCAAAATCATCTATAACACCGTGGTAACCGAAATGCGTGGTGATGGAGAATTTTTAACCGAAATTGTTGTAACCAATCAAAAAACAGACGAGAAAACAATTATAGAGACAGACGGTATTTTCTTTGCGATTGGCAATGTTCCCGCAACTACAATTTTCAAAGAACAGCTTGCGCTTGATAGATTCGGCTATATTATCGTTGAAAAACAGGTAAAAAGTTCAGTCGAAGGCATTTTTGCAGCTGGCGATGTTGTTGATCCTTTCTATCGCCAAGCAATTACTTCAGCTGGATCTGGTTGCATGGCAGCATTGGCAGCAGAACGCTATCTGATCGCACAGCAAAAACATCGCTATGTATTTGCCAAAAATCCATTTTAACGGTAAATTATAGTTATAAGCAAAACTCAATACTCAAACCTTTGGAAAATTCTATACTTCCTTTTTTGAGCATAATCTTTTGGAACGCTTAAGCACAATTAGAATAAGGAATTGTTATGTCAATAACCCTTTTTAAAAAAAGTCACAAAAAACGACAAAGAAAGCATGGTTTTCGGGCACGAATGGCTTGCCGTCAAGGTCGAACCATCATAAATAGACGACGGGCAAAAAAAAGAAAACGAATAGCAGTGCATGGCTACTAACTCCTTAAAATGAGAGTAGTTTCATGCATAGTATCGCAGGTCAAATAAGTCGTTTCACCCAAAAAGAAGCATCTGAACTTTTTAAGCGTGTGTACGCTATCGCAAGAAATGTTGCCTTTAATCTTCTTGTCGCACCACAACAAAAATCATTCGGAAGAGTATTATTGGTAACACCACGTCAGATCGGTAATGCATCACAACGAAATAAGCTGAGACGAAGAGCTAAAGCAATTTTTTATGAGGAAAAATTGTTTGAACGGGGGCATGATTGTATTTTAATATTTAAAAAAGGGGCTACCAATATGTCATTTGACCAATTCAAGCAGTATATTATTGAAGCATTCGACAAATTACCTCTTGAAAAAGAATAAATCTTCCATGGCTATGATCAATAGATTACTCATATATCTTATTCTAGTCTTACGTCCATTATTGGGACCTGCCTGCTGTAAATTCACCATAAGTTGTACACAATACGCCATTTTGCAGCTTAAAGAAAAATCATTCCTACCAGCACTATGGACTATTCTCAAGCGACTTCTTTCCTGTAATCCCTTTTTTTAATCAAAAAAACCTTCTCTGCTTTCCCATTTTAAAATCAAAAAATCTTTATATTAAAACAAAATCATGAAAAAGTATAAAAAACTTGAAAATTATTCTAGAATTCAGATAGGATTATAATATAAATAAGGTTTCGAAAAAAGGAGATAACATGAATAAAAAACTATTGAGTATGGCAATGCTCGGTACCTGCATAATTGCCAGTGAAAGTTTGTCAGTTTTAATGTGGGTAAAAAATGATACTGACAATCAAATCAAGGTAGAATTTGGTTCAAAAACTAAAAAAATCAGCACAAAAGAACCATTTATTATTCCTTACCATCAAACAAAATGTAAGGATTTAGTGCTTGGTACTTCGTTGGGCTGGTTTACTATAAATGAAAATAAATATGCGATCAATCAGAATGGAACGCATTGGACCATTGAAATTAAATACCCATACAAATATGAAAAAAAAATTATTGCTTTTACTCTCTTTAAAATGAAAATAGATCCCCTATTGCGTTGGTCAAAAGAAAAAATCATTAAGGAAGGTAAGTTAATATTTAAAAATAATAAATGGAAACCACTAGAATAGAACCTAAAAAACTAATAAAAAAGGAGATAACATGAATAAAAAACTATTGAGTATTACAGTACTTGGTACCTGCATGATTGCTAATGAAAGTTTCGCAGTTAAAATGTGGGTAGAAAATCAAACATACAGTAATATCAAAGCAGAATTTGGTGCCAAAACTAAAAGATGGAGCACAAAAAAACCATTTATTATTCCTCCAAAAGAAGCAAAATCTAAGGATTTAGTATTTGGTGCTTCCTTGGATTGGTTTGCTATAAACGATCAGAAAGTTGATAACATAAATAAAAATGGAACTTATTGGTACCTTATAGTTAAGCCAACAGAAATGGGAAAAGAATTTATATATGAACTTTATAGGGTCAAGGCCGCATATGCAGCTAAAATGACTGCATCTATAGTGTTTAGCCCTATTACAGGATACCTATCACTTATAGGTTTGCCAAAAGCAAAAAGAAATTTAAAATTCTTCAAGGAAGGTAGAATTCCAGTTGGCTCTTAAAAAACTGATGAAGTAAAATTAAAAAAGGAAAAAGTATGAAGTCAATTTCGCTTCTTTTTGCTGTACTAGCTATTTTTTCTCTCTACGTAACTAACATCAAAGCATTACGCAAGTTCAATAAAAGGAATCTCAGGATAGTAATGAATTCTGATATTAACAAAGCTCCTGATATAGAAGAACAGATAGAAGAGGCAACTCAGAAAACAACAGAAACAATTAAAACCATAGAAGAAATTGAAAAGCAAGCAAAAGAACTTGAAGAAGCAATCAAAGAAACTGAAAAAGAAACATTAAAAGAAGAAAAAGAAGTAGAAGAGATTCCAGAAGCACCTCCTGCATTAAAAGAAGAAATAGAAAAAGCAAAAACAACAGAAGAGCGTGTAATGAAATTAGAGTTAGCATTACAAGAAAAAGATAAAAAATTAAAGGATTTGGAAGAAACTACACAAGAGGCTCTTAAAAACATTAAAAAAAATTTTGAAGATACTATTCAACAATTGACCGATCAAGTTACACGAGTAGAAGATGAAATAAAAGCACTAAAAGAAAAAGAGGAATTAACACAAGTAAAACAAGAGCTCATAAAAAATAACGCTATCGAAAGTAAGCTTTCTTTAAATTGGATTAACAATTTTTATCTTTTGATAGAATCATTATTATTGCAAATATGAGCGAAGCATCCAAGCCATCTTTTCTTGCTTTTCAAGTACATCCTCCAAAAAATGACGCGTTACTGGATCTTTAGGTTTGTTGGCACAAGTTTCTATATCCGCACGTACATAACGAATAACCGATTCATGATCTGCAAGTAGATTCTTAATCATCTGCATATCAGCCGGAACAACTCCCTCTTCTTCTTTCAAGCGTGTATTCTTTAAAAATTCACTCATGGTACCAAATGCACGTACTCCCATCATTCTGGCTCGTTCTGCAGTTTCATCAACTATCGCTTGAAGTTTTTCATATTGCTCTTGAAAAAAAACATGCAAATCACTAAACATAGGACCTACAATATTCCAGTGATAATTGTAGGTTTTTGTATACAGGAGATATTCATCCGAAAGAAGTCTATTTAAAAGTGCACCTACTGCTTCACGATTCTTTTTATCCATTCCAATATTTGGTTCCATTATTTCTCCTATAGGTTTTAACTGTTCATTACTATTCATAATTGAATTTTGCGCATATGCAAGCCAAATAGAGCCAACAATTAAGACTACAAAAAGCACTCCTTTTTTATACATTGTACTTTCCTTTCAATGTAAAAAAATAAAAAATCAAAGAAGCTCTCCAGCAAGTTGACTGAGTGCGCTCCGCTCACTTGTTTCAAGGTATACTGAACCAAATAAGTATTGCCCTTTAAAACGCTCAGCGGCAACAACTAGTCCATTACTTGAAAAATCAAGATATGGTGAATCGATCTGATATGGATCACCGGTTAAAATCATTTTGCTCCCAACACCAACACGACTGACAAGCGTTTTAACCTCATGAGACGTTAAATTTTGAACTTCATCAATCAGAATATATTGATATGGAATAGAACGACCACGCATGTATGTAATTGCCTCAAGACTTAATTTCCCTTGCAAAATCAATTCATCAAGAGATGGAAAACTAGGTTTTCTCTTTTCCTTTTCTTTCTTTTTTTTAACTCTCCGTCCGCGCATTTCCGCTTGTACTTCTTCAAAATGTTGTCCAACACGCGTAGCATGCATAATAAAATCAAGATTATCATAAATAGGCAACATCCAGCTGCGTAATTTTTCCTCGAGCGTACCGGGTAAATAACCAATATCACGGCCAAGTGGTACAACTGGACGAGAAACTAAAAGTCGCTGATATTCATCATCGAGAAGCACCTGATGAAGCCCTGCAAGCAGTGCTAAAAATGTTTTTCCTGTACCAGCAGGACCGATTAAACTTACCAACTGAACTGACGTATCAAAAAGCAAATCCAATGCCATCAGCTGTTGTGGATTACGTGCTTTGAGTGGCCATTTAATTAGTGGGTCATAGACAGGCTTGAACGTTGTTCCACCTAAATAGCGAAATACTCTATAGTTGAATGGGTTATGTTGGCTTTCCAATAGTACAAACTCATTTAACTCCAGACCAGGTTCTTCAAGCACATGTTTAAGTTCTTCAGGGAATTCCTTTTTAAGCTGTACAGCTGAAACCCTAACTCTGACCCACCCTTTATAAAATCGATCTTCTGAAACATCTTCTTTGATATAATCTTGCGATGGAATACCAAGTGTATCGGCCTTTACACGAGCATTAAGATCTTTTGAGACAAAGACAACATCATACCCCTTATGCTTGAGCGATACTGCAGTAAAAAGAATCTCATTATCTTCCATACGAATCTTAAAGGGGAATGTTGGTGGCATCCTTTCATCAAGAAAAAAAACGCGGAGCGTACCTCCATCAAGCGAAACTCCTTTTCCCAAACATCCACGATCACGCAAGGAATCAAGTAGACGAATGACGTCACGCGTAGTACGTCCACGAGGGCTACCTTCACGCTTGAATTTATCAAGCTGTTCAAGTACTACTGCTGGTATTCCAACAATTGCATCTCCAAAATTATAAATTGCATATGGATCGTGCACAAGGACATTGGTATCTAGTACATAAACTTTCTTTTTTGCATCAATCTCTTTTTGGGCCATTATTCTCGCTTCACCAATTAAATGATTATTCTTACACCCTACTTTATCTATGGATCCTAGCATAGGAATACGCCGCACGCAATTAACTGCATCATCTACGTGATTTTTTCTCCAATTTTGCTATATTTTAAATAGTAAAGATTTTAAAAGAACCAACTTCCATCTGCAAAAAAAGTAAAAAGGATCTCTATGCCAAAGAAGCATTCAAAAGAAGATTTGAAAAAATTACGTCATTCAGCAGCTCACCTTCTTGCTCATGCAGTACTTGAACTTTTTCCAAAGACAAAGCTCACTATCGGCCCTGCAACCGAAGAGGGATTTTTCTATGATTTTTTACCTGAAAAACAGTTTAAAGAAGAAGATTTAGCAAACATTGAAACAAAAATGCGCGAAATTGCTGAGCTCGATCTTCCAATCATCCAAAAAGAAATCCCTAAGGAAGAAGCACGTAAACTTTACAAAGGCAATCTATTCAAACTCGAGCTCATTGAAGAAATTCCAGAAGATACCGTTGGCATTTCTACACAAGGTGAATTTTACGATCTGTGTAAAGGTGATCACGTAAAATCTACAGGACAAATTAAACATTTTAAATTGTTGAATCTTTCTGGCTCCTATTGGCGTGCTGATAAAACTAAGCCAGCATTGCAACGTATTTCTGGAACAGCATTCTTCACCACAGAAGATCTTGAAGAATATGAGCAACTCAAAGAAGAAGCGGCCAAATATGACCATAGAAAACTTGGTCAACAACTCGATCTATTCTCTTTCCATGAAGAAGGACCAGGATTTGTCTTCTTTCATCCAAAGGGCAAAACGATTATTACTCTGCTCACCCGTTATTTGAAAAAATTGCTTGATGGCGCTGGGTATAAAGATATTTCAACACCCATTATGCTTTTAGATAAACTTTGGCATCAATCAGGTCATTGGGAACATTATAAGAAAAATATGTATTTCTGCGAAAAGGAAGATAAGCATTATGCAATTAGGCCAATGAACTGCCCCGGCGCAATCTTAATCTATAAAAATCGGCCACATTCCTATCGTGAATTACCGCTCCGTTTATCGGAATTTGGATTAGTCCATCGCTATGAACTATCAGGTGTCCTGCACGGTCTATTTCGGTTACGTGCATTCACTATCGATGACGCACATATTTTCTGCACGATCGATCAGATAGAAAAAGAAGTCATAACCACAATTAAGATAATTCATACAGTAATGAATAAGTTTGGTTTCAGCCCAATTAGTGTTACGTTGGGAACAAAACCGGATAAGGCGATGGGCAGTACCGATATTTGGGAAAAAGCAACACATGCATTACAAAATGCACTCGATAAAACTGGTATTATCTATGAAATCAACGAAGGCGATGGTGCATTTTATGGCCCTAAAATTGATTTTTGCGTTGAAGATTCAATGAAGCGAGAATGGCAATGCAGCACGATACAGCTCGATTTTCTTATGCCAGAACGGTTCGATTTAACTTATATTGCACCATCCGGAGAAAAAGAACGCACGGTCATGGTTCATCGTGCTGTTTATGGTTCTCTTGAACGATTTATGGGTATTCTTCTTGAACATTACAAAGGCAATCTCCCATTTTGGCTTTCACCAATACAAGCTCGTATTTTAACTATAACCGATACACAGAAAAAATACGGCCAGGAAATTGTTGATGCATTAAAACAGATTGATATACGAGTAGATATGGATGAATCATCTGATCCAATCAGCGGAAAAATTAAAGTAGCACAAGAAGAACGTATTCCATGGATGCTCGTAATTGGCAAAAAAGAGGAAGCAAACAAAACAATAACGATACGCCATCGTGATGGGGCGCAAGAAACGGGAATCAGTGTTGAACAGTTGGTAAAACAAGCAGTCGAAGAAAATCAATAAAAAAATTATGTAAGGTTTCCTGCAAGAAGGTAATCATTCATCGACTTCTGGTTACTCCAATACGTGGACAAAACTGGGCAATGACACATTGAGAACAACGGGGCGAAATTGGTTCACAAATATTTTGTCCCCACATAACAAGTAATGGATTAAGTTCAATCCAATAACGCTTTGGTATAATTTTTCTGAGCTCCCGTTCTGTCTGCTCTGGTGTCTTTGTCTTAACCAGACCCAATCTATTTGCAATACGATGTACATGTGTATCCACCGCAATAGCAGGAATACGAAATCCTTCAGCCAGCACTACATTGGCTGTTTTTTGCCCTACTCCTCTAATAGAAAGCAATTCCTTGAGTGTATTGGGAACTTTTCCCCCAAATCGCGTTATTATATCTCTGCTGACACTATGAAGAAGTCGTGCCTTTTTACGATAAAAACCAATTGAATAAATAATCTTTTCAAGTCTTTTTAACGGTATTTTTAACAATTCTTTGGGGGTACGCGCATACTGAAACAAGATAAGTGAAATCGGAAGAGAAATAGTATCTTTGGTTCGTAAACTCAATAAACAACTAATAAGAATCAAAAAAAAATCGCGGCCATATTTAGCCACGATCTGTGAGACTGCCGGTTGGGTCATCTTCTTAGTTGCTTTACGTAACAGATGTATAACTTTAATTGCCAATTCAGTAGAATCTCTCCCCGGCAGCCTCAATAAAATCTCCTGATAGAAAATTACTTAAAAATCACAATCCCATCTTTTGCAAAAATAAGGATTTATGATAAACTTAAGTACCAAATAATTATTTACCACCACCTAGATCAAGAGGTGGATGCTCAGTATAATTACCAGTACCAATATTAATAGGCTGATGTCCAAGTACAACAAAAATACAGGCAGTAAAAGTAATTATTTTTAATATAGAACTAATTTTAAACATAAAAACTTCCTCAAATTTAAAAAGAATAAATTAAAATAAAAATAAAATTATTTTTAAAAAATACAAAATTAAAGTCAAGGATTATGTTAAGTTCAATAGGATCACTTTTAGAATCAACATTTGGTAATTTTTACTTTCTCTTTGCTATTGAAGTAATAGCTTTTTCTTTCAAATTATTCTTGATACTTATACTTATCCATCGAATATTCAGCAAAAAAATTACAAAAAAAACATGTCTCCTCCTTTTGCTGGTCTTACTTGGAGGACTGTTTGAAGATTGTGCATGGATAATGCATCTTCTTCCTAAACTTTTCTTTCCAGAGTTATCACGTCGTCTGATACATCTTTCTATTCAGGTAGCTTGGATCTTTGATGTTATACGATATCAAGCACTTGCTTTATTCATTGAAAATCTTGTGGAAAAAAATAAATTGTCGAATCGTCAACGGATATTTTTGGTTATAAGTTTTTGTTTCATAGCAATCATGCTTATCTTGTCCTTTAACCCTTTCAAAAACATTGAACTACAAAAAACTATGTTACACATTATGTATCGCATTTTTGCGCTATATTCACTTTTACTCATGTTTAGCAGCATAGTATTTACAATAAAAAAATTTAAATCACCTGCAGTACCCCGTATAGTGAAAAAACAATTAGCTATTCTTATTAAAGTAATCATTGTTCCTTATCTTACCAGTGAATTTATTCAAATATATCCGAGCATTATTTCAGATTGGAGCAATCTATTGGCACCTACCAATTATGCTTTTATCAGCGTATCATCAGCACTTCTTACATATGCTGTATTTTATTGCGCACGAAAAATGATGGGATTACGATTTTTGAATATACACAAGCATGTGCGCGCCCCGGTACAATTTAGTTTCATTGATAATTTTAAAGATGTTTTTGAACAATTAAATAACGCCTTAAGTCCGCAAGAAATTATTCGTATCATACAAAAATTATTTAAAGATGCATTCACAATCCCTATACACAGTGTTAAATTATATTTGCGACCATTTGATGCCAGTATCTGCCAGGATTATAGCAATAACGATCAAAAAGCTATTTTTGAAACAGTTGAAAACACTATAAATACTGAAAAAACAGAATTATCAGAAGCGATTAAAAAATCAAAAATTCTTATCTATGATGAACTCGATTTCAATAATTTCTATGAAACAAATACAGAAACTACAACAATACTACAATTTTTAGAGAGCATTAATGCTGATATCTTCTTACCAATTCGTAAACATCAAAAAATTGTTGCCTATATTATCATTGAGCGTTATGCACGACTAAATGAATTTTATAACGATGTTGAACGCGATGAAATGCTCGTTTTGGCAAATTATTTAGGTACTATTCTTCACCTTATGCAAAACAGAGATTTAGATATGGTCATCGCCAAAGAAAAGGAAATGTGCGAAGAACTTTACAACAAACACCAGGAAATAAATCAATATAAGGAAAGTATCCGTTCTTTCTTACATCATAGCAAGAAGCGTGAAATTGGTATTTTATTTTATAAAAATCGACGCTTTACATTCGGCAATCGCGCGGCAAAAAAGCTATTGGAAATCGATCCTAATACACAGGAAGGACATCCACTTATCAAACAATTAAGACAATTGGTACGTAATGTTGAAAGTTATAAATCAGACCAGACATCTTTTTCCCATGATGCTCAGGGCAATAAATTAATTCTCTCTGCTATTCAAAATCTTGAGAGTAACAATATCATCATTCATATTTATTATCCTGAAGTTTCAGATATTCTGACCAAACAGATGGAATTACTCAAAGATCCTTCAAAGTGGGATTACCTGCTTTATCTTGAAACAACAAACTCGGGGTGTTTAATTAATCAATTAATTCCAGGATCAGGTGAACAGTTGTTGAATTTTAAAATTGAATTGCTAAAAACATCATTAAGTATTAAAGCAACATTATTACAATTTCCACAGGAAGATCTCATACCTATGGTTGAGCTGCTTCATCATATTAGTTTGCGGACTAATTTACATATTCTTAATTTACAAGCACCAGAAGGTTCGATGGAAGTTGCTATTAAGCTTTTTGGTATCAGTCAAATTTTCGGCATTAATAATAAAGAAGAGCCTCTGCTTAAAAAGCTCAATAAGACTGGTACACTATTTATTCAAAACATTCATTTTCTTAATTTAGAAACACAAAAATACCTCGCTGAATTAATCCGCTTTGGTTTCTATCGTATTTTTAAAACTGAACAGCATGTTCCATGTGATGTTCGTATTATTTGTTCAACCAATAGAGATCTTAAAATATTGGCTAATGATGGAGATTTTTCTCAAAATTTGCTTGCAGAATTACAAAAGGTACAATTAAGCATGCCATCATTGCTTACTTTGCCCGAGGAAGAACTTAATGAACTAGCAGAAGGATATTCTGAACAAAATCTTAAAAAACAAACCTTCAAAGGCTTTCTAGAATTAACTGAAAAAGAACATAAGAAGTTGACAAGCAATCGTCCTTCAAGCTTACAAGAATTGAAAATAAAGGTTCAGCAATTACTTATTAAAAAATCAAAGAAAAATAAGATTTATGATGAAACACTTTTCGATCCAGCCTACACAGTTAATGACCCGCAATTAGTTGAAGCAGCTCGTTTAGGAAAACAAGCTCTCAAAGACCCACAGATTATGTCGATGCTGTGGAATAAATTTAAAAATCAAAATAAGATTGCTACTTTTCTTGGCGTCAATCGATCATCAGTCAATCGTCGCTGCAAAGAATATAACTTTATATTAAGTAAAGACACCACAAAACAATCTGAAACAAATAACCCACCAACTACAATAAAGAAAAATTCACAAGAATCTAAACAATCTTAAAATATTCTTCACCTGCTCCTAAAAATCTTTTTATTAAAACTATAAATACACCTAAAAAAAATATTTTCAAGCATTGTTCCTATCATGCTATACTAATAAAAAAGATTATAACTTCCTAAAAGGATAGATAATGAATCGCAAAGAATTTAAAGAAAAAAAAGATGAATTTCTCGTTTATATTGAAGTTGAAAAAAATCTTTCTGAAAACACACGCAGAGCATATGAAAGCGATCTAAATCAATTTCTCATCTTCTGGCAAAACTTACCGGAAGAAGACAAAAAACAATTATCGTTTCGTCAGGTTATTGAGCGTTTTCTCGTCAGTCTTTTTTATAAAAAAATCGATAAAAGTTCAATTGCCCGAAAGTTTTCCTGCTTTAAATCATTTGAAAAATTTTTATACACGCAAGGTATTGAACTATCATTAAAGTTGAGGCGGCCACGGCTCGATAAAAAATTGCCAATCTATTTAAGCATCGATGAAATTAATTATCTGCTTGATCAAATTGTCGATAAGCAACTACCAACCAAACGCCCTATTCGAGATAAAGCCATCTTTGAACTTATATATGCCACAGGGGTACGCTGTTCGGAGCTTATTAATATTAAATTAAACGATATTGATATGCATAACAAAACAATTCGTATCATTGGTAAAGGAAATAAAGAACGAATTGTCTTGTTTGGCGAAAAAGCAAAAGAAAAATTACTTTTATATCTTGAAAAAGAACGACCAAAGCCACTTAGTCAAGATAATCGCCTATTTCTTAATTATCGTGGCGAACCATTAACCAGTAGGTCAATACAACGTATTATCGTCATGTTCCGCAGCCTGTTGAAAGTTGAACGATGCATAACCCCACATAAATTACGTCACTCATTTGCTACACATCTGCTTAATCAAGGAGCTGATCTACGTATTGTACAAGAACTGCTCGGCCATAAAACACTTGCCAGCACAGAAAAGTATACACATGTCTCACTTGAACAGCTGAGCAAATTATGTAATACCATTAATCCACTCAAAACTATTCTTAAACAACAAAAATCGAAAAGGCAATGAATATTGCAACTGCCCATCTACGGAAAAAAGTCAAATTCATCATGCAAACAACATGGTTTGCATTTGGTATTATCACTGCCCGACTCATATATTTGCAAGTCAATCTTACCGATCATCTTTTGCACAAAAGCAAACAAAATTTTCAACGCTTTCACAAAGTTCAGCCAATGCGTGGCAATATAATCGATTGCAATAATATTTTACTAGCCACTAATCGTCCGGTAACTGATCTCTATTGGCAAGGCTCAGGAAATAACAAACTCAATCCTGTACAAGAAAAAACCATAGCTGTAATTTCGACAATTATTGATAAACCCTTAACAAACGATAACGAATTGCATGCATCACTTAATAATGCAGAACGTTATTCTCAAAATCTTATAATCGCTTCTGACCTATCATTTGAGCAACTAAGCAAATTAGAGGAGATCTTTCCTAATCATAAAAACATTGCACTCTCAACGCGTTTTCAGAGATATTATCCATATAAATCGTATGCTAGCCATATTCTCGGTTATCTTGGAGATATCAATGTCTGTATGCAGGGGAAAATGGGGCTTGAAATGCTATTTGAAGATTACTTAAAAGGTGAACATGGCTTAATGCTCAGAATTATCAATTCAGTAGGCAAAAAACTTTCTGAAAAAGAATTAAAACAAACATTAGCGGGCTACACAATTCAGACAACACTTGACATAACCTTGCAACAGATAGCTGAAGAGATATTCCCACAAGAATATGCAGGTACTATTGTTGTAATGGATCCACAGGACGGTGCTATTTTAGCATTGGTCTCCCGACCCTGTTTTGATCCCTCACTCTTCCTTGGACCTATCTCGATCAGTGAATGGCATATTTTACAAGAAAAGCAACCTTTTTTAAATCGTGCCTTTAATGCTTCCTACCCTCCAGGCTCAATCTTTAAATTGGTCACCGCAAGTGCTGCACTCGAAGAAAACATTATTAAACCAGAATTTACTTGGGAATGCAAAGGCTATTTGCATTTAGGCAAACGAAAGTATTTGTGCAACCAACGTTATGGCCATGGCACACTCACAACAATGCAAGCTGTTGCAAAATCATGCAATATTCTTTTCTATGAAATTGGCAGACGTATGAATATTGATCAGATTGCCTTCTATGCACGCCTTTTTGGACTTGGTGAAAAAACCGGCATTATTTTCCATGAAAAAGAAGGCCTTATTCCAACAACCAAGTGGAAATTAGAAACGAAAGGTGAACAGTGGTGGCCAGGCGAAACACTTTCGGTAGCTATTGGCCAAAGTTTCTTACTCGTCACTCCTATTCAGGTTGCTCGTATGATCTCAAGTATTTTTACACAAGAACTTGTAATGCCACGCATCCTTACCAATGAACCAGTTCAAAAGCGGAAATTAGCACTCAACCCTGAAACATTATCCTTCCTCCAGCATTCTATGAGAGCTGTTGTTACACAAGGAACTGGACATCGTATAAGCAAAGTTAAAAGTATAGAAATATATGCAAAAACAAGTACAGCCCAAGTAAGCGGACTACAAAAGCGCCATTTAGATCAATCATATCTCGAACATGGTTGGTTTGTCGCCTATTTTTGCTATAAAAACTATAAACCGCTCACAATTATTATTCTTATAGAACATAGCGGCTCATCACGGCTACCTACTGTTACTGCAAAAAATTTTCTAATACAATACAAAAAAATAATGGATGCAAAAGATAATTCGTCCATCTCGTACTCGTAGCATGCAAACATTACAACTCGAACCCCAATTCTCCATGCCAATCCTAAAAATCATCACAAACTAATATCACAACTAGTTCAATCATAGATTCACTAATTTAAGACAACTTTTGTATTACGCTTGACATGAATGCAGAAATAAGGTACTTTTATTTTTTTAAAACAGTACAATGTGTACTATTAAAAATGCAAATGAAACTATATTTTTAACCACAAAACACATGGGGGATCTCCTATGAAAAAAGTACTATCTGCACTTTTACTTATTAGTATGGCTGGTGCATCAACTATATATGGTGCATGTGCTCGTTGTGAATGGAAGAATTGCAATAACAATTCAACCTGGGTAGTCAGAAAAGGACGAGCAGCTCAATGTGCTGTTACCAGAACCATTAGGGGATGGACAAGAAGCAACGGGAATGGATCTGTTTATAGAAACAGAACCAATGGAAATAATACCGTCACTAAGACATGCACAAGCAAAAATTGTCCTATTCACAACGAAGATAAAGCGTGCAATGATTTCTGCACTAAGTGTGGAAGACATCACATCAGATAAAATCAGATAAAAAAGGAATAAAAAAAGAAGGGGTTTATTTACAAGCCCTTTCTTTTTTTAAAAAAATCAGTAAAAATTAAAAACTTTTACTGATTTTTAGAAGATCGTTCTGCTGTAGCTACTTTTTTTGCTAATCGACTGATTTTACGAGCTGCTGTATTGGAATGAAGTACCCCTTTACCTTTGGCTCGAGCAATTTTTGCTTCAGCATCACGCAACAATTTTTTTGTATCCTCGATAGAATCAGAACGCTGCAAAGAATCTAATACTTTGCGAGTTGCCGTTTTAATTCCTGTTTTACGAGCAATATTGCACAAATGTCTCTCTTCGCTTTGCTTTACTCGTTTTTTTGCAGATTTAGTATTTGGCATGATAACTTATTTCACCTCAATTTAAAAATTAAATAACTTTCTTTACTTTTCCTGCTTTAACACATTTGGTACAGACACTCGCACGACGTACCCTTAGCTTTGGATCATCAACCATAATAAAGCGCATGGTATGCACATTTGGATATAACCAACGCTTAACTCTATTACGTGCATTACTTACCAAACAACCAACTCGTGGACTTTTGCCACATACTGCACATATGCGTGACATTAATTAAACCCTTCATTATTATCAATTCAAAACATAAGAAAATAAAGATTTATGATATATAAATCATATCAAAAAAAAGTTTTTTTTCAACCTTTAACATGGAACAATCAATTTCTGTAGCTCTTTATACAAAGCTGGACCCGCTCCTAAAAAGGTCTTATAGGATTCATCAATAGGGTTACCTTCGAAATCACTCGTTATACCACCAGCTTCTTTGATCAAAAGCATCCCAGCCGCAACATCCCACCAGGCAAGATCCTCAAAAAATACAGCGTCCAAACGGCCTGCAGCAACATACGCCAGATCAAGTGCTGCAGCCCCAAAATTACGAAAAGCAAAGGTTTTGGGCGCAATTTCGCTCATTAGGTGTAGCATATGCTCAAACCTCTCCCCTTTTTTATAAGGAAATCCGATTACGATAACGCTCTTATCAATATGCGAGAGATCACTTACCTGAATCTTTCTTCCATTCAAAAAGGCACCTTGACCACGTAATGTATAAAAATATTCCTTGGTCAGCGGCTGATAGACAGCCCCAAAAATTGGCTCACCTTTGTAGGTTAAAGCCACAGAAATACAAAAATAAGGCAATTGGTGTATAAAATTGGTTGTTCCATCAAGCGGATCAATCACCCAGCAATAATCATTAGAGCCATCGGTATACCCTAACTCTTCACCAATAACAGCAGCACCTGGTAGCAATTTAGTTAATTGTTCAATGAGATAACGCTCGCTAGCCAAATCCGCCTCAGTCACCAATTCACCAGTCTCCTTTTCTCGGTATGAAGCTGTTTGATGGAAATAGGAAAGCACAAGATCGCCTGTTTTCTTAATGACTGCTTCAATGGGTAAAGAAAGGGTATTTAAGTCCATCAATTTACTCTTAGTTTTACTGTACAAATCGATAATCCTCTCGCGCTTCAATATCCAATAAGACATAGATTTCTGTCGCGTACAGCGTCTCTTTTTCTAGTAATTCTTGCGCAAGCAGATCAAGATTATCACTATTCTGCTTCAAAAATGTCTTAGCTTTATCATAGCATTCGGTAATGATTTTTTGGACTTCTTGATCAATACGTTCAGCCATTTTCGGCGAATAGGCAAAATCCCCATGCCGTTGGTTATAGATAATTGGACCAAGATCTGACATACCATAGGTACAAACCATATTTCGCGCTATCTCAGTTGCTTGTATAAAATCACTGTAGGCCCCTGTAGTTAACTTATTAAATGCAAGCTCTTCAGCTACGCGGCCACCCAATAGTGTTACTATCTTTGCAAGCATTTCTTGTTTAGTTGTAGTGTACTTTTCACGTTCTGGAAATGAATGCGTAACACCAAGTGCTCTACCACGCGGAATAATTGTTACCTTATGCAAAGGATCAGAATCTTCTGGCTGCAATAACGTGAGTAATGCATGACCTGATTCATGGTAAGCCGTTACCCTGAGATCTTCTTTTGTTTGAACCATGCTCTTGATCTCTTTACCAAAAATAATCTTGTCACGGGCTTCCTCAAGATCTTTCAAACAAACGGCATTTTGGTTCTTCTTTGAAGCGATAATAGCTGCTTCATTAATTAAATTAGCCAAATCAGCACCAGAAAAACCCGGCGTCCCTCGTGCAATCATTGCAAGATCAATTTCAGGATCAAGAGAAACCCCCTTTGCATGAACATGTAAAATCTGTTCACGACTACTCAAATCTGGATATGGAACTACTACACGGCGATCAAAACGTCCTGGACGAAGCAGTGCCTTATCTAATACATCCGGTCTATTAGTTGCTCCAAGTACCATAACAGAGCCACCCTGCGTTTGAAAACCATCCATTTCAGATAGTAGTTGATTCAAGGTCTGCTCTCGCTCATCATTGCCACCACCAAAACCATTGCCACGTTGACGACCTACTGCATCAAGCTCATCAATAAAGATAATGCTTGGTGCAAATTTTCGTGCTTGTGCAAACAAGTCTCGAACACGAGCTGCACCAACTCCTACAAATACTTCAATAAAATCAGAACCACTTACACTAAAAAATGGACAATTTGCCTCCCCAGCTACTGCCCTAGCAAGCAATGTTTTTCCATTACCTGGCTCACCAATAAGCATTACCCCCCGTGTAATCTTGGCTCCCAAGCGACGGTACTTTGCAGGATTGCGCAGAAAATCAATGACATCCTTTAATTCTTCTTTTGCTTCTACAGCCCCTGCAACTGAATCAAAATTTTCCTTAATTGTAGAGGGTAGAAACATCTTTGCCCTACTTTTACCAAGTGTAAAAATATTGCTCCCTCCACCAGAAGCACCTCGTGCTTGACGCAGCAAAAACCAAATGATAGCTAAAGCAGCAATCAACAAACCAAAGAGTAAGAAATACCAAATATTAAATTGATTAGCAGTATTTTCTACACGAATATTAACATTATGCTCTTTAAGAATATCCCAATGTCTTGGAATATAAGGAATAACTGTCTCAAAACATGAACCATTTTTAAAGATACCTTGAACATCCTGACCAGACACAGTAACTTCACGCACTCGATCCTGTTCAACTTCATGAATAAAGGTTGAATAATTTATCGTTTTGATCTGACGCGTATAATCGGTTAACTTAGTAAGCAAAGCCAGCATACCAAGAAGGACAAGAATAAGGATAAAGAGATTCTTTGGTCCTTTAGAAAAATACTTTTTATGTTTATTCGATAGCCTCATAGATCACCTGTAAGTAACTCCATTTTTAAAAGAAAAAATTAAGCTAAAATAGTAAGAAAATAAACATGAATCCCTTACTTCTGCTTATTTTCTAATAGAATAGCAATTTCTAAACCTTATTACAAGATATATTATTCTAACTTTCAAGGGTTATTTCTTTATCCTATAAACTCATTATAAGTATGCCTTCTTATATTTATACTAAAAATGCTTACATGTTGCTCTTTTTAGTCATTTGCCTCCTTACCACCAACAAGAGGGAAATAACTATAAAGTGGCGACCATGTAGGATAGCTACAATGTTCATTTGTTGCAGTCAACCAATGCCTCTCTCGAGTAACCAGGTGTTCACTTACTAATCTACTGCTTGAACCGGTAGTCAAACAAAAAAGTAGATAGTTTCCACAAGGAGACCATGAACATTCTTCTTTGTGATAGTTTGTATCAGTAGTAAATTGTGTATGTCCTTTAGTTAGTAGATCATAGAGAAAAATCTGCATAACACCATCAACACGTTTGATGTAGGCCAACTTCCTATTTTTTTCTGAATAGCTCGGCGAAAAACATGGACCCGAATCGGTTATCGACTCCAGCTCACTTGTAAAGCGATCATACTGATAAATAAGCGGAATTCCACTAGAATCAGAACAGAAAAAAACCTGATTACCATCATCAGAAAGGCTCGGCGAAATATTATTTCCACGATTATAGGAAAGTTGCTGCAACTTGCCTTTTTCATAAAAATAGAGATTACAATGCCCATTACCATGAGAAACGCAATAGACAACCTTTTTGCCATCTTTTGAAAATGTTGGCAACATATTCAGGCCATCAAAATTAGAAGCAATTTTACGCCTGCCATCCATCGCAGTTACCCGTAAAGAGATATTTATTTGAGAGGATTCAGAATAAAAAAGCAATGGACAGTTAATATCTCTATTCCAACGAGGCGCAACATTGACGGTTGGTGTAGTTATAAGTGGCTGCGGATACATGCCATCATAATCAGCAACATAAATGTGCCGATAACAATACTTTCCTTTACCAGCGATCTCCTTACAGTAAGCAACTTTGGAAGAAAAACTGCTTTTATGGCCCATCAACTCAAACCAGAGTGTATCCGCCATATTATGAGCCCATCCACGAACTAATTGACCACGCTTTTTATACGTCTTTCCCTTTAACATCCCAATTTTGCTGGTATCATAGATACGCCATTCAAACACTTGACGATCTTCACTTAGATTTATAAAGATTGCAAGCAAATAACCTTGCTTCTGCCAACTACTAAACGATTTTTTGGAAGGTAATCGCTCCAACTGTTCAACAGAAACATCAAATTGCCCACTAAATAAAAAATCCTTCTGTATCGTCTGTATACACTCTTTTAGCACTCGATCATCGCCAATGCCCACTAATACCAACTTCACTTTTTCATACCGCTTAGCTCCAACATTAACCGATACATTGGCAGCATAATTTACCACAAAGCTTGCAGTCATAAACATATTTAATAAAATAACCATTTTTTTCATCATATTCACTCTTATTTAAAATTAATTGTAAACTCTTTTCCCCAAGCCCAGCACGGCAATAAGAGCGAGTTAGTTGCGGAACGAGCGGCTAAATCATATACAAGTACACCTGATGATTCTTCGATAACAGCATTAGAAACAGTACCATTATTGTCTATCTGAATCCTTATTTTGCAGATCAAATCATCGAGCAAGCCAATCGGAGGACGCCAATAATGCGAGATTTCATTTTGAATATACTGCTGAATCTGCAACGTATCAAAATCACTCCCTTCAGCAATCGGTGTTGCTTCAGCACCAAATGTCATAGCAGACTGCAGGGGATGTGCTGCAGTCTCTTGTAATTGAGCAATATCTGTTTTTCTTTGCTCTCTTTTCTCGCCTTCTTTTTGCAGCGACTGTTGTTTTTTTGTAACTTCTTGTTTTGATGATTGCTTTTGTTGCTGTTTTACTTTCGATTTCTTTGGATCTTCTTTTGGTTTTTGCTTTTGAACTGCATGCTGTTTTTTATTTTGTACCGATTGTTTTGTTTGTTGTTGTTTTGTAACTACCTTCTTTGACGTATCATTTTTTATTACCGTTGAAGGTCCTCTTCTGGCTACCGTTTCTGTCCATTTCTTTACATTCGCTGTATTCTGCTTACATACTTTTCCTGCCACACCCTGCTGACCTATCCTTGCAGGACATACAAAATATGTAGGAAGTAAAGTGCCACTGCGTCTAACAGTAATATGCATTGAATAACGATAGCCGCTATATACAACAAGTAAAAAAAATAAAAAAACAGCATGAAATAAGGCGGAAACAAGCAGCAATTCACCCCAAAAAATTTGTCTACGCCGTAAAAAATTATGCCTTACGGGTTGAGAGCGCAACATGTGCAACGCCTCCAACTACTTTCATCTGATCAAGTAACTCAGCAACTATTTTCCAATGTGAAGCCTCATCTGCCTTAAGATAGACAACTTTATCTTGATTATCACCAATTGCTTTTTGAAGCTCATTTATCAACTCTTTGTTATTTGAAACAGCCTTATTATTAAAATAAAGCTGCTCTTTTCCATCAATAAAGACAATTAACTCTTGCTTAGCACCACTATCCTCTTTGGCTTGGCCACGCGGCAAGCTAACTTTGATTGCATTATGAATCATAGGCGTTGTTACCATAAAAATAATGAGTAACGTGAGTGCAGTATCAATAAGAGGTGTTAATGTTATTTCTGGAATCATATTTACTATTCGCCGACCACGGCGTGTATATCGATACATACGACCTCCCTATTCTGATACGCAGAACTGCTGTACAACAAATGCAAGACGATCTCCCAACTTCATGAATGATTGTTCAATAACTCGCATCTGCGATGAAAGATAACTGTACATAACCAATGCGGGTATTGCAACCATTAATCCCATCAAAGTGGTAATTAATGCCTCAGCAATACCAGGCGCTACTACTGTGATATCCGCAGCCTGTAATTCACTAATTCGAACAAATGCATGCACAAGCCCCCATACTGTTCCAAATAAACCCAGTAACGGTGCTGCTGCTGCTGTTGTTGAAAGTACTGCTAAGTACGATTCTTCACTTATCACCATCTCATCAATTGTTTGCACAATATGATGCTGCATAAATTCACATTCACGAGAATTTAAACGATGTTTGCCTGATTCGCTTTCTAAAAGTGCTTTCAGAAATAGTAAATTCTTTGATAAAAAATAACCGGGAAGCGTTTGGGAATAGGTCGATGTTATTGTAAGTAATCTGTCTATTGTATTAACTTGCATCATATCAACAAGCACTTTTTTCATCTGTTGTTTTTTGATGCGCAATAAAATTATTTTGTAAAAAAAGATCGCCCAACATACAATCGACATACCAACTAAAATAAGCAGCACGATTTGTGTTACAATATCACTTTGTTTAATAAGCTGCCAAAGCGAATTTCCAAAAACTAAGTTAATCATGCATTGCCTTTCTTTCAATCTTACACGATAATCCAATAACTAGATTAACATAAATACAAATACACTCCTATTGTTTGCTTAAAACACGTCGTTTTAACTCCTGTTTATCTTTAATTCCTTCCTCAATTTGCAACTCATAAGCCTTTTTAAGCAACTTTCCCATATGTGGCCCAGGCTCTATCACGTCAAGTAAATCACGTCCACTCAAAATAGGTTTTTCAGTTTTATGTAATACGTGTGCCTGCTCAGCCTTTTGTAAAAAAATATCAATTCGTGTATCTCTCTTATCAATTGGTTCATGTCCATGTGGATTTCTTCCTTGCTGATCAGCAAGCGCTAATTTTGCAAGCATATCAAGTGTTACATGTGGCGCAAGCTTCGTAGCAAGACGTTTATAGGCGGAAAGGTGTGCATCACTTTCAACAAACTGTATAGGCTGCATATGATAACGTACCATCTTTGCAACAGTCTCAATTAATTCTTTGTTGCGTGTAATGCGCTTAAGTAATTGTTTAGTCGGCTCAACACCTGCTTTAGAATGACCAAAACTACGCCATTCATCTTCTATCTGCTCAGTCGTTGTCG
>SOKE01000011.1 GCA_004375875.1 Candidatus Babelota bacterium | reverse complement strand
ATTCTTACTGTTCTATCATCAGACGCTGATACTACTTTATCTCCTGTATTATTAAATTTTGCTGACTTAACATAATTTGTATTCCCTTTCAAAATCTTATTGGAAATTGTACAATTATTAAGCAAGTAAGCTCTTAAACCAGAATGATGCTTGGCTATTTTTGATCCTAATAACACCGACAGCTCTCTTGGTAATTCAGCCAAACCAATACCATGCAAGAAATCTTCATTTGTACAAAATTCATGCCTTGCATCGGAAGTACATAATTGTGCAGAAATACTGGATAATACTGCATTTAATAATTGTTCAATATCTAAATAATTCGATGCTTTTAACAATTCAGCTAACTCTTGCAAGCTTTTAGAATTTAGTTGTTCAGATAACTCTTTCCTTTCTTCTTGTATTAGTTGAAGAATAGGAAGTAACAATTCTAATCTCTGGCTCGATACTTCTGGTAAGGATATCTGACTATCTCCATCTTTCAAATCTTCTAACATATCGCGAATAACTTTAGAATGTAAACAGAGCTCTTTTGCAACATGACGTCTACAACCATCTGATGTTTCTATTTCAAGCATTTCTGAAGCACCTGCTGCATTGTTTACTTCCATGCAGTTATTTAACGTGCAAAAAGTTAGACAAGAAAAAATAAGGGTAAACAGTTTTCTTTTCAATATCACGATAATATCTCCATAAAAATTTCTTAGTTTTTAAATTCTTCTAAATTATAACACTAATGAAAATTTTTACAAGATTAATTTATGATAAAATATTTTCTCTGAATTATCATAGAAAATATGAGAATATAGCTATCTGAGGATAAAATAAGGATAAAAAACGCAAGGGAGTATTTCAAATAGAAAAATCCCGCCTCCTATGGATAAGTCTCAAAAAGAACAAGGGAGGCCAGTTTTTCTAAGGCTTTTTTGCTGTATCGAGAATTTCGATGACTTGCTCATCGGTTACTTGCCTAAATTCCTCATAAAATTGTCCTATGCTGTAAAATATTTCTGGCATAAGGACATAATGCACAGCATCCGATATTTCTTGCATAGTCAATAATTTATCAGACGGAATGACCGATACTGCAACAATAACTTTCTTTGCACCACGCAAGCGAACTGACATAATAGCAGCTTTCATGGTATATCCAGTTGCAACGCCATCATCAACCAATAGTACTGTTTTATCTTTTAGATCAAGCAGAGGTCTATCGCCACGATATAAATCCATACGGCGCATTGCCTCTTTCTTCTCCTTTTCAACTGTCTCATCAATATCATCAACAGAAATACCAAGCTCTTTCATTAAACCTTCATTATATAAAACAGTTCCATCCTCAGCTACTGCAGCAACAGCCAATTCAGGGCTAAATGGCGCTCCAACCTTACGTGGAACCACAATATCAAGCGGCACATCAAGCGCTTTTGCAACTTCATAAGCCACAACTACTCCACCACGCGGCAATCCAAGAACAATCAGACCCGGTTCCCCTTTGTAGTGAAGTACTCGTTCTGATAATTTTTTTCCACCATCTATTCGATCTTTTAACATCATCAACATCTCTCTTCCTTTCATTTTTCATGCGCATATTCATTGACAGTACTACTTAGCATTGTGATACGTTATACTTAGTGTAATCAGTAATAATTACAAACATAAAGAGATGACTATGAACAAAGCTATCAATCTTTATCTGACCATATTGCGCGATAAAAAAACTAAATGTTTACAATTTCGACATGCAGCAACCATTGTTGCTGATTTGCTTGCACACCAAACTTTATTACAGTTAAATACCAAGACGGTTACTATCGATACACCCCTCGCAAAAACAAGTGGTATACAACGAATTAATGATATCGTACTAATTCCAATATTACGCTCCGGTATAACTATGCTGCCAGCTTTTTTGTGTTATTTCCCTGACGCTCCTATTGGTGTTGTTGGACTGAAACGGGAAGAAAAAACGGCCGAAGCTCATTTGTATTATCATAACTTTCCACCACTTACCCCAGAACATCAAATTATTATTCTCGACCCGATGCTTGCAACAGGCGGAACCGCAGTTGAAACAATAGCGCTCCTAAAAAAGTATGGCATTCAGGAAAATAAAATTATATTTGTCTCAATTGTAAGCGCACCTGAAGGAATAAATAAAATTCGTACGGCATTTCCTACAGTAACAATTATCACAGCAGCAGAAGATGAACGACTTAACGCTAAAAAATTTATAGTTCCTGGACTTGGTGATTTTGGTGACAGATACTTTGGTACAGAGGAATAAATGTTCGTCCCTAACCGGAAATAACAAAAGGGAAAATATGAATACAAAACAAACATTTCGAAGGTCTTCTCATGCAGAATGATCATCCTGTCTTACGTATAGAGAAATTAGAAAAAATATTTAAAACGCGCCGTTGGTTTAGTACAAAAACAACAAGCTTTACTGCAGTTAAAAAAATTTCATTTTCGCTCCATAAAGGTGAGATCCTTGGCCTTTTAGGTCCTAACGGTGCCGGTAAAACAACAACGATGCAGATGCTTTTAGGAACACTAACACCAACATCAGGCAAAATTTATTATTTTGATAAAGATTTTAGTAAATATCGATCTTCTATTTTAGAGCATGTAAGTTTCGCAAGTGCGTATACCAAACTTCTTGGTGCATTAACAGTTTATGAAAATCTTTCTATTTATGCCCGCTTATATGGCTTTTCGCCAGCTGAATATAGATCAAAAATTGATGAATTACTTGCCTTTTTTGGCATCTTAAAATTACGTGATAAACCAGCACGTACATTGTCCTCTGGACAAATGACGCGCGTTATGCTTGTTAAGGCATTTATGACTAATCCCGAAATAGTATTACTCGATGAACCAACTGCAGCACTTGATCCTGAAATTGCACGTACTGTACGCCAGTTTATTTTACAACAACAAAATAAACGAAATATCGCTATTCTTTTCACCTCTCATAACATGGATGAAGTAGGAGAAGTATGTGATCGTATATTGGTTCTAAAAGAAGGAACTATTATTGCAGATGACACGCCAGAAAATCTCGCAGCAAGCATTTCTATAGCCAGAGTTGAGCTTATCATCAGCGAAGAATTTGATGCAGCTATAAACTATATAAAAAGGCAAGCTCTCGTTTATGCAGAAGAAAAGAATTCACTTATCATTTCCGTTGAAGAACATAAAATTGCCCAGTTATTAGCAGGTTTAGCTAGCGCAGGTGTTATTTATTCCCAAATTTCCATCAATAAACCAACACTCGAAGATTATTTCATTCAGGTCGCACAACATAATATTGAGGCTAGAAAGGGGAAAATATGAATCCAGGGAGAATTTATGCACTTACTATACGATACTTTATCTTAACTACACATGAATTAGGTAGGTTGGCTCTTCTTATCTATTATCCAATTCTTGATATTGCCCTGTTTGGGTATATGAGCATGTGGATGCAGCAAAGCTCTCCTGGCACAATTAATATCACTCTCCTTTATTTAACCACTATTGTATTATGGAGTACTGTCTTGACAATAAACACTGAACTATCACTTAATTTGCGTAAAGAATTAGAATCGCGCAATTTGGTCAATCTCTTTTCAACGCCAATGCAATTAGATGAATGGATTATAGCTGGTGTCATAATCAGCTTCTTCAAAGCACTCTTTTCTATTGCTCTTGGCACTATTATCTCAAAATTTTTCTTTGACGTTAATATACTGCATGCTGGTATTGGCCTTATCCCTATTGCTCTTTCTCTTAGTATTTCTGGCCTTGCATTAAGTTTCTTTATTATCGGTATTCTAATTTTTGGCGGCTTACAAATAACCACAATTATCTGGTCAATTCCATACCTTGTTCTTACTTTCAGTGCACCATTTTATTCAGTAGACGTACTTCCTCAATGGATACAACCAATTACCAAGGCATTGCCAACTACACATGCATTCGAAGCTCTCAGACACCTTATTGAGCATGGAGCAACACCACTTAATACACTTCTGACAAGCTTTATGCTCAATGGCATTTACTTGATTATATCTATCTGTTTTTTCATTTACATGTTCAACAAAAGTAAAGAACGTGGCCTAGCACAATTAGAACAAGGACAATAAGAAGGAGTTCTACAGTTAACTATTTTAATGCAATATTGTTCTTTGAGCAGATGGGTATATTTGGTTCAACACGCTGTAAGAACAATTTGAGACGACGATAATCATTTCCCGTCAATAATGAAAATGTTTCAACAAAATGAAGAATTATTGCTTCATTCAGCAACCCAAAGAGCGCTTGTTGTTTGAGCATCGCCAAAAGAAGTTCATCTATATTAAACAACTGATGTGAGGCATTAAAAATCAGATGCAGATACTGTTCATTTGAGAAAAAACGAATACTTGCTTCTTTAGAAGCCATTGTCACAAAAGAATGAATTTGCGGTGGTTCTGGTGCAAGTAGATAGATAATTTTCTCATTCTCACAATAGCCTAATGTTAAGCATGAAAATGTCGTTTTCAAAAATTCAAAAATTTGTGGTTGCTCTTGAAGTAATTCTTCTTCGGTTTTTTGATAAGGAAATGGATGACGCATAGGGTCCATCGACCCGGTTTGTATTTGATGTACAATACCAAATATGTGTCGTTTTTTTGTCTTAATTGTTACCAACGATCCAAATACAGGAAAACAGTTCCACTGCCAACTTTGTGCTAACCAGCCTTGCAGTGAACTTTCAATCACTTCCGCAAATGGTTTGTTGCTCATCATACTCATCCTCATCTTCGCCAACTGTATCGATATGCGTCAAGAAGCTACGACGATGAATAATCAGTGGCGATTTTTCTTTTAAAATACTTTTGTGTTTTTCTGTACTGTATCCTTTATGACTGCCTAAAAAGAAATCTGGAAAAAGAGAATCAAACTTTTGCATAATTTTATCGCGGGTAACCTTGGCCACAATTGAAGCAGCCGCAATAGAACTTGATTTACGTTCTCCCTTGTAAAAATAGTAGACAGGAATGGCATTGTAACTGGTATCAAACAGTTGCAATGGCATAGCATCAACCAAAATAGAAGCAGGTTTATGGGGGCATTTTACTAATGCAAGCATTAATGCCTTTTTCATACTAATAAGTGTAGCGTGCCAGATATTATACTTATCAATACAGTGATGATCTACAATTCCAACTGCATACCAACAATACTTACAAATCCAGGCATAACTCTTGAGACGCTGCTGCTCAGTTAAAATTTTTGAATCCTTGAGCAGATGATGGGTTTTATTGGGGGGCAAAATAACGGCAGCAGTTACTAATGGACCAGCCAAGCACCCCCTTCCCACCTCATCGATGCCACAAACTACCTGCTTAAAACTCCAGGCAGCCTTCTCGAATGAATTTTTCCTTACTGGCCTTATTATTTTCCCATCAGGGCATTTATTAAATTTCATTTCAATAAGCAACTTTTCCATTTGACAACTTTGCCAATATGAGTACAATTAGAAATAAGGCAGTTGTTTTTTAACTATATTTCTTTATTTTTTATAATAACAGGAGGAGCTAATCATGTCATCACCAGAACAAAAAAAGAATATACAAAAGGGTTACATGTCATCCTCATCTACTGAGCTGCGTGTAAAAGAGTTGCTCAGAGAAAAAGGATGGACAACAAAAATTCTGGCTGAAAAGACCGGTATGTCCGAAAGTTATCTTACCCATATCAAGAATGGAACAAGACGGTGGAATGAAGATTCACTCCGCAAGTTAGCAAACGCTTTTGAAATAAGTCCAATTGATTTGTTTGCCCAACGACGTCAACGTACAGACAACATTGACAATAATGTCAGCATGCCAGAAAAATCGGATGTTGAATTAAAAGTACAGATCATTCCCATTATGGGCGAAATTCCTTCAAATCCATCCCCCTACAACAACCAGCTCATGCAGGTAACTACTGGATATAAAGATGTCTTTATTCCAACCCTTAATACCAATGATCCATCAATGTTTTCACTCTGCGTTGAAAATAACCTCATGGCTCCAATATTCATTAAGGGTGACTATCTCATTATTTCTCCAGAAACATGGACTCGATCAGGTGATATTGCAGCGATAGAATATGGCAATGAAACACCACTTAAAGCAATTATGCAAGTTACTTATACCGAAGATTTTATTGTTTTAGAGTCGGTTAATCATAAACAATCACCCGTTGCCTTGATTCGCGGCAAAGATCATTTCCGAATAATCGGCCGCGTCATTCAACGGCAACAGAAGTTCATCTAAGTTATATAAAAATTGAGCAAAAGGGCTAGATTTTCTGGCCTTTTTTGCTATATTATATAATAAATAGTCTCTATTCTGCTATTCATAATCTAAGCAGCATGCGGCTATCATACTAAATAAATCGCCGTGGAGCGTTTTATAGTATTTGGTAATACTTCCACTTAGTATAATTATGAGGATTGACCAATATGCATCGTTATGAACTACTTTTATTAACCATACCAGAAATAACCGAGGATGAAGTAAAATCGTTAGAATCACAGCTTGATCAGTTGATCAAGGAAGTTGACGGAACCATCATTTCATTTGAACGGTGGGGTAAATATAAACTTGCTTATCCAATAAGAAAAAATGATTACGGCGTCTACTTCTTGGTACGATTTGAAGTAGATAATCCACATCCATTATTGGGAACTATCCAATCTCTTATGTCGATTAAATTGTCAAATATTGTCATGAGAAATATGGTCACAGCACTTTCTCTAAAAGAAACACTGGCCTATCAACGGTCACCTTCGCTTGAAGAAACACCATTACGTGATGTTGATAGTTTCTTGAAAGAACACAAAATGGAAGGCTTGCTTTCACCAATGAAACCAAGAGCTACAAAAACAACACCATACAAGAAAAAAGAAAATATCAATCTCGAAAAAATTGCGGCAACTAAAGAATCCGAAAAGGAATAATCTATGTCTAAGAAAATAAAACTTAAAATTAGTTCTCGCCTTCTCAAGAAAAAATTCCGCAAAAGCACCCTTACTGCTAAAAAGCATTGCCGTTTTTGTGGCAATCCTGAGCAACAGATACTGTTGGATTACAAAAATAGCATTTTCCTTAAGCATTTCTTAACTGAACGTGGTAAAATTCTTCCATCACGTATCTCAGGAACATGCAATGAACATCAACATAAACTTGCAAATGCCATTAAGAAGGCCCGCACCATAGCCCTCTTACCATATGTCACCAAATAGAACTGGCAGAATATGTAAAAATATGAAACGGTATAAATTAATCATTGCCTATGATGGCACCAACTATAATGGTTGGCAAATGCAACCAAATTTACCGACTATTGTCGGTTTTTTACAGGAACGATTTTATACTGTCTTTAAAACTTCTGCGCAACTTATGGGTGCATCCCGTACTGATGCAGGAGTACATGCATTAGGACAAGTTGCTGAATGCCGTACGGATATTGACCTTGAACCAGAACAACTCTGCTTTGCCTGGAATAACACATTATCCCCTGATATCGTTATTCGTTCATTAGAAAAAGCCGAACCTTCGTTTCATCCTCACAAAAACGTTGCTTATAAAATTTATTATTACCACCTTTTTAAGGAGAGACCACTGCCATTTGTGCAGCGTTATGGATGGTTTTTCCGCAGCCCAATCAATTTTGAAAAACTTACACAAGGATTAAACGTTTTTGTAGGAACGCATGATTTTCGTTCTTTTTGCACCGGCGATGCAAGAGGCAGTGACACTATTCGCACCATAAATTCAGCATCAATTACATATTTCAAGCGCTTTAATCTTTATAGAATTGCAATTCAAGGACCATCTTTCTTACGTTATATGATAAGAAGAATTGTTGGTGCTTGTCTTGAAGTAGCATCACACCCAGATTTATCAATTAATGTTTTACGCGAAACATTGGCAAAAAAAGATCCGCACCACCTACTGCCCAATGCACCTGCAAAGGGACTGTTATTATATAAAATTGTATATAAGAAAAATTAGAAAACATGATACTAACAAAACAAATACAATGGTTTAAAATTACAATTATCGTCACAACAATAGGACTTCTCGGTATCGGCTCATGGTACCTCTATCACATACACAAACCACAAGAACAGATTCTTGATTTCGATGATTTACGCGATACGACGGATATCCTCACTATTTTTAAACGGGATTGGTACTGGCTTGTAGCCAGTGAAGACTACTCACCAGAATTTATGTTAAAATATCGGGCACCCACACAAGATTTTCGCTATATGGGACAACTGAATATCAAAGTTTTGCGAAATCAAGATGGACTACTTATCGGGTTTGTCGCCTACTATCTGAAAACTGCTACCGAAGGCTTATTACTCTTTCTTGATGTTAATCCATCATTTCGCAGTAAGGGCTATTCAGAACAACTGCTTACCTATGCACTCAATGATCTGAAGAAACTTGGAGCCAATATCGTACATCTGGTAACACGTACGAATAATATTCACGCAATTAATCTTTATCAACACACCAATTTTACAGAAACATCACGAACTGATGGCTTTGTATATTTTGCAAAGCAACTTTCATCTTAGTGCCGATTCACAATATTTCTCTGTCATTCTTTCATTTCTTTCGGTACAGAGATTCTCATTTCAGTCAGAATTACTGGGACAACATCAGCAATTGTTTTCATTGGATAGGCCAATCTTTTACCTTCCCATCCTTTTTGAATCATAACAAAAGGAACATCACTAGTTGTATGAGCTGTATGTGGCTGTTGTTTTTCCTTATCATACATCAACTCAGCATTGCCATGGTCAGCAGTTATAAACAAAGTACCATTCATCTGGTCAATAACAACTTTATATAGTTCCTTTAACTGTTTATCAACACATTCAACTGCTTTAACAGTTGCTTCAAAATTACCCGAATGACCAACCATATCGGGATTAGCGTAATTGATAAGATAAAAATCTTTTGGTTCATGCGCTAATGAATCCAGCACTGTTTTTGTAATTTCTGGCGCTGACATACAGGGATGATTCTCATACGTTTTGACAGAAATCGACTTAATCATTATTTGTTTCTCGCCAGGAAACGCTTTTTCACGTCCACCTCCAAAAAAGTAGGTAACATGTGCATATTTTTCCGTCTCTGCAATTGAAAAGATCGATTTGCCAGCATCAACCAATAATTCTTTAAGTGTATGATGAATCAACTTTGTAGGAAATAAGGATGCAGTATTCAAATTACTGCCATATGCAACTGGTGTTATAAAAAATGCAAGCCTAATATGTGTGATAGGAAATTTATCAAAATGAGGATCAACAAAACATTGTGTTAATTGACGTGCTCTGTCTGCGCGGAAATTAAGCATAGCAATACCATCACCGTCAGCAATAACAGCTTTATCGGTAAATTGTGTTGGCGGAATAAATTCATCCGTAATGTCTTTATCATAATAATAAGAAAGCGCTTCATTCCAATTAGTAAACTGATGCTTTTGTTTTGTAGTAAGTACGTTATAAGCTTGTTTCGTACGATCCCAATTACCATCCCTATCCATTGCATACCAACGACCTTGAATAGATCCGATAATACCTACACCCAATTGTTTCATAAAATCATCCAATTGTTGCAAATAGGCTCTTGCAGAGCGCGGTAAGACATCACGTCCATCAAGAAAGGGATGTACAACTATGTTGGTAATGCCACATTCATAAGCAGCACGCATAGTAGCATAAAACTGTTGTTGATGACTATGTACACCAGAATCAGAAAGCAACCCCATAATATGAAGAGTCGCATCTTTTTTTAATTTCTTGAAATTATCAAGTAGCACTTTATTGTGAAAAAAACTACCGTCAGCAATAGAATCTTGAATTTGTGTAACAATTTGCTTGATAGAACGACCAGCACCAAGCGTTATATGACCAACTTCAGAATTACCTATATAGCCATCTGGAAGTCCAACAGCACATCCAGAGGCTGCTAAAATTGCATGAGGATAGGTTGCAAATAAATGATCAAATACTGGCGTATTTGCATGATAAACTGCATTGTATTCTGATTCTTTCCGATAGCCTAAGCCATCCATAATAATCAAAACTACAGGTCCTTTATACATTACCATCTCCTATAACCATACTGAAAGTATAACAGACACAAATTGTCATGATTTCTCTACCAAAAAATAGCTTAGTAAAACTTGTTTTCTATTTATTATACAATAGTACCTGTCTCCGTCTTTTTTAATATTCCACTTAAAACAGTCATTAAAAAATTATAACCCTCCTCATAATTGTTATAATATTTTTTTTCTTTTTCTTTCTTAAGCCCAAGACTCCCTTGAAAATAGGCTACCTTGCAAAGTGAGCATTTCTTACAATATTCCCTAAAAGCTCCCTCTGTTAATGGTTGCATACATAATGATCCAGCCTTACACCTACAGGAAAGACAGTAAATAGGACAGAATCCTTGCCGTTCCCTTTCCAAAAATTTCTTTATGGTCATAGCTTGTGATCCCAAAGTATTCATTCCCTCACCAATATATTTCATATGCTTTTCACTCTGTTTTTTTGATCTCAGATAACGCCTCATATAAACACCTATGCTCCCAAGACAACCAATAGTAGAGCACGTTAACAGACCTAATGAGACTCCATCAAACATATCGTGGGAAGGATTATTACTATTCAATATCATCGGCGTAAGTATGGACACTGCTCCGGAAAATCCTAGAATTGAACCACCAATGCATGTAATGAGTTCACAATCAGTATAATGTTCTGATTTATATAAAAGACCATATTGTAAAACCTTTTCAAGATATTTTTTTTGTGAAGCTGTAAGCTCAATCTTTTCATTTTCTGATACGCAGCTCTTCGCTGTAAGTTTTAAATAATCTAATCCTTTTTCATGCATAGCATGCGCTGTAAGTGATACGACCAATAGAAACAATAATTTTTTCATAGTTAAAATACCTTCTTATTTTTTTCTATAATAAATTTAGATTCAGTATGGTATCCACATTATATGCTGATTCTTTCCGATAGTCTAAGCCATCCATAATAATCAAAACTACAGAACCTTTATTTTTCCTTTTTGATATCAAATCAAATTCGGACATAAAAATAGAAATTTGTAAATAATATTTACAATCTTCTTTTTTATAAGCATACTGAAAGCATAGCATAAACAAATTGATCGTAATAACCTCGTGAGGAAGAATGAAGAATATCTTCAATAAGAGCCTTTGTTTTGTTTATCTAACCTATTGTATAATTTCATATGGATGTACTTTCCCTGATATCCCGGACAGTAAAAAAGATTCTCGCGAGAAACTAAAGCAAGTACAAGCCTTAATCACAAAAATTGCCCCTGATCAAGCTAACCGACTGCATAGGCTTGTTATCGAGTACCAAATAGAGGCTTCAGTGATATCAGCAAGTCTTGAACAACGCTGGAGTGACTTAGCCAACGAAGTTCAAGATATACGGCATTCAACAGATAATTTACCAACCTTGCAAATAATCCCATCAGAGAATTAGAAACATGATCTAACCTTCTAATACTTGTATCTTTGGCCAATCACCTATAAAGTAAGAGGAAAACTATTATAAAGGAAAACATATGCAAATTAAAAAAATTTTTTTCTTATTTTCTCTTTTTTTACTAACAATCAATACTTACAAAATAACGTCAACACCATCCTTGCTTCTTTTTATTCTCACAAATAACCGCATAACGATAGAACGCCATGCTCTTAATAAACTAAATCAGCACCAGTACCTTCCAGCACCTTTACGTGAAGGGAACACTCTTTTTACCTTAGACTTTGATGAACATAATGAAACAATCGAATCTCTTCTTTTTAATCCAAAAAATTCAGGTGAGTTATTAATTCTTGCAAGGCATAATGGACAACTAATATCCTATTTACTATCATGGGCTCCATTGATAACTGAGAATCCAAAAATGTTAACAAATCTTGAGACTGTTCATTTCTCACTTGAACATTCATCTCTTGAGCAACGTACCCTGTTGTATGTTCCAATTGAAATAGAACAAGAAAAAACAACACTAAAGTTATCTATTGATCAACACATTCAAGCAGCATGCGGTACCTTTATAGAAGATAACCATTTTAGCTATGATCGCGGTCTATTTACAAGGACATTAACTAAAAAACAGATCAGTGAATTAGGTTTGCTCTATACTCCAGATACCAAACCTAAGACAAAAACAATTTCCTATACTTACGCACAACAATTGTCACAGCATAGTTTCGCTTGGCTCTATTCCAATCTGATTATAAACGTTGCAACATTAAAAACATGGTTACGCAAAAGGAAAACTTATATCGTAACAAAATGCAACAAACTTAAATCATCTTTTTTGCAATCCAAAAAAGATAAAAAGAGTGTTTCACAATTACAACTTGATGCAGAAGATGAGTTTGACAAACTGCTTGAGCAATCACTAAATGATAATTTAGATTTTATTACAGGGAATAAAATTAAAAATTCATCAGCTTTGATAACCTGGTTTGAAGGGATTGGTACTACTCTATTAATGCGCTATATTGTATGTGAACAAAAAATATTGAAATGGTGGCGATGGCTAGCAAATACAAACCCAACAGATAAGCAAACTAAAAATAACATAAAAAAAGAATATGGGAAAAAGTAGCATTTCCACTCTATAGTAATATTCAGCTAATTGGTATCAAGTTAATAATACCATTGGTTTTTTATATCAAGCACGATAAGCTTAAGAAAAAAAATTGGGGAACAAAAAAAATCTAAAAGGAGTAGATACAGTGGTGCAACCGCCAAATTTAGATATAAATTTGCTTTTGGCTTTTTTATTACTTTTTAGTCTCAGCATAGGCGTAATATATACAAACAAATCTCAGGGTATAACATCAAATAATACTCCTCCACGCTCATTATTCTCTATTGACGAAGGAATTGAACTCATTCATCCATTTATTATATCAGTAAGCATTGAAAAAATTGTTGATCTTATGAAACAGTTCCCTTACGACACGAGTTATAAAATTACCAAACATATAATTGAAGATAAACAATCGACATTAAATCAACGAGATAAGCAACAACTTATTCTTGGGATGGCACAAGCCTTTCCCGATAAACTTAAACTTAAAGAAAAATTTTTAAATCTTTTGCTTACATTAGACGAGATATCGAAGGGTCCAATACTGCTCATAAATGCTGTAAATGATGGACATAGGACTCTCGTGCCGGCTCTCATCGCCTGGGCAAAAGACAATCAAAAAGCACATCCAGAACTAAAGGATCTTGCAACGAAGTCACTATACCTTGCTATTGATAATAACAATGTGGACACCCTTAAAAAATTGCAGGAAAGTGGCATTGCTATAGACCCAAAACAAACATCCGATCTTCTATGGTATGTTGTTGAAAACAATAAAAGTGCAGATTTTATTCCTTTCTTAGTCTCTCAGGGCTCAGATCTTTCAATAAGCAAGGAAGGTCATACACTGGTAACTAAAGCCGCAAAAAGCAATAATCTCGCTATAATTAAGGCACTTGTTTCTGCATTGGAAACCAAAGGTACATCTAAACAAAAAATTGCTGATTATCTTAATCGTTTTGTTGACCCTATGGTTGGTTCAGCTATCCAGATAGCAATACAAAAAGACTATACAAAATTGGAGCTCTATTTGCGTCAACAAGGAGCACAGGAAAAATAATATCGTTTTCTTTATATATTTTTTGTTTGCAACCATTGTTTTTTCAGGTAAATCGGCAAAACATAATTACTCAATCCTCGTGATGCATGCCAACGCTGCAATCCCATCTGTGCAACCTGTTTAACAGAACACGTTGCAACAACTGGCTCTTGAAGAATAGCCCGCTTTCCAAATATTGTTCGTATTTCTTTTTCATGCAATGAAACCCCGTTGCCAAGAAAACGTATCTGCTTCATAGGATAAAGATTATCAAGCTCTTGCAAAAAAACTGAAATGGGCCTGCATCCTTTTAAAATCGATTTATTTTCAGCTTGAACCCCGTAATATACATCATTAGAAAAAGCATCAAGCAACGCAACAGTTGGTAGTAAGTGAAAGTTAAAATGTTCTTCTAATAAGGCTTCAAGACCATCAATTCCTATAAGGACAATATCCGTTTCAAAACTAATACCATTAACAGACGCTATGACAACACGAAGTGTAGTAAAAGGAGCTGGACCTTGATTAACGGCAATAAATGAAAGATTATTAACCATTAAATCATGAGTCTTTAACAATTCAGATAAAGAAGGAACCAAGGTAGCACTCGCATCAACCTTCTTGATGGAACGCATCTCCAATGGAAAATTATTATTATATAGAACAAACTCAACAACCTGATAAGTACTCTGTATACCCACAAAGTATAAATTTTTAGCGTACATAAAACTCAGTTGCGATTTTTATATTTTTGCTGTTGATAAAAGATACTAAATGCATCGTATTCTAACGTTTTTTCTTTGCGTATAATAACTTTCCCACAGTTGAGGCATTTTAGTCCCTCAAAGTTCAAGAAGTGATCAAAGAAAGATTGGATAACCATAAGGCCTCCACATTTTTTACACTTCATGAGCTCCCCTTTTTAGCTGAATTACTACTCATCCTTTACAATAAGATTATTAATATATTAAAGCCGTTTTTGTCAACAAAAAATTGTATATAAAACTTATTTCGAAAAATGAATGTAACGGTATTCAAGATACGAATCAAGAATAAATGTGGCTGCTAGGGAATGAGAATCGTATTTTGCCTCTTTTGTAAATTTTTTCTTTTTTAGGGCCTCTGCTCGTTTGCTTGTCAACCGTTCATCCCACAATACCCATGGCACAGTAGTAAATTTCTGTTCCAGTTGTTCCTTAATCTGAAGCACCTTTTTTGTTTGTTCACTAATAGTTCCACGCAATGTTCGCGGATACCCAACAACAATCGCTTCTATAGATTCTTCAGTTAAAACCTGCTTCAAAAATACTTCCAACTGAGCTGTTTTTACTGTTTTATATGGACGTGCAATCAAGCCCAAGGAATCTGATAATGCTGTTCCAGTCCACACATCGCCAATATCTAGCGCAAATATCCTTCCCATTAATACCTAAAACTCCAAATCCAAAATTACACATAATTTTTAATTTAAGTATACTATATTTTATACACTTTGTAAATTAACCTCCAAAGTAAGGATTTATGAAATGGCTATAGTGAGTATACAAAGTTCATTCATAAACATACTAGAAACGATATTAGGCTGGCCCTTTATTATCTATGTAATTGTTATTGGCCTTATTTGTACATTTGTATGCCGCTTTGCCCAATTTCGGTATCTCTTTCGTGCAGTCAAAGTTACATTCTTTTCAGATCGATCGATTATACCCAAGCCAAAACAAACAGCTTTGAACCCCTTTCAAGCATTTCTAGGATCTCTTAATGCAAGCATCGGCAATGGGTCAATTGCTGGTATTGCAACTGCTATCTACACTGGAGGACCTGGTGCAGCATTTTGGATATTCGCAGCAGCCTTTATATTGATGATTCTTCGATTTTGTGAAGTCTATTTAAGTTCCTACTTTAGCGCACAAGCCCCAGCAGGAATGATAATTGGTGGACCAATGTTATATTTAAAATCAATCGCTAAATGGCTCCCTTACCTTTATGCCATTCTTTTTATTTCTTTTGGATTCATTGTCGCCAATGCTATGCAATCAAATTCAATTTGGGTAAGCTTTCAAAAAACAACAGGCTTCAAGAATGCCTCTTGGTATGTTGCCATTATTCTTTTTTTATTTGTAGGATACATACTTCTTGGTGGAGCTACACGTGTAGCAAAGGCTTCTGAGGCTATTGTGCCATTCAAAATTGGCCTTTTCTTTTCAAGCACACTCATTGTTTTGCTCTATCACTATAAAATAATTATTCCATCATTATTGCTTATCATCGATAGTGCCTTTCAGCCAAATGCATTAACAGCAGGAACCCTTGGCATTGGCATCCAATATGCAATGCGTTCCGGTTTATCACAAACTATTGTAGCAACTGAATCAGGATTAGGATCAGCAGCAATTCTATTTGGCTCAACAGGAAGCACAAAACCAATTAAAGATGCCCTTATGGGCATGCTCAGTAGTTTTATCAGTTCCACAGTTTGTATAATGGTTGCCTTATGTATAGTCGTTAGTGGGGCATGGCAAACCTCCTTTAAAAGCACAGAATTGACAAGTCATGCATTTGAAACTGTATTTGGTAATCTTGGCAACTGGATTGTCATGATTTTATCAATAAGTTTTGGCCTCGGTGTATTAGCTACATACTGTTATATAACAAGTGAAGCATGGCTTTTTTTAACAAAAAAACGGTATCTAACAGTATTTGGTATTCTTTATTGCATCACAGCATTCACAGGACCACTCTTAACCGTTGAAAATGTTTTTTTCCTTGTTGAAATCTCAACTGCTTCTCTAATCTTTATCAATCTATTTGGCATTCTTTTGTTACTTCCAATCATTAGAAAAGGTATTACTGAATTTGACACAGAACAACAAAAAAAAAATAAAGAATGAAGGATACGCTTACACTGCCGCAGGTATTTCCCGTTACTTGCCACACCAATTATGTTGGCCCTGGTTCAACGTTTATTGCCATTAAAGGATATAAAGAAGATGGCAGAAACTACATTCATTTAGCACTTGAAAAAGGTGCTACTACAATTATTGTTCAAAGAGATACAAAATTATCTGCAGATATACACAAACAAATTAGAGAAAAAGGGGCACAAATTCAATTCGTTGAAAACACCCGTGCCACACTGGCTCATTTGAGTGCTCATGTCTTAAACTATCCTGCAAAAAAACTACGAATTATTGGAATCACTGGAACAAAAGGAAAAACAACCACAACATTTCTTGTAGAACATATACTCAAAGAAGCAGGCTACAAAACAGCGCGAATTAGTTCTGTCAATAATGCCATCTTAGGAAAAAGTAAAAGGTCATCATTAACTACGCCCTCCGCAGATTATTTACAAATATTTTTCGATCAATGTGTAAAGAATGGTGTTGAATGGGTTGTCCTTGAAGTTGCTGCACATGCTCTTGCTTTAGATCGTACTGCAGGAATTTCATTTGATGGTGTTGTTTTTACCAATTTCGAATCAGAACATCTCGAGTTCTTTAAAGATTTGAATGAGTATTTTAATACCAAATTACGTATATTTGAACAGCTTAAGCCAGGTGCACCGGCATTTATTAATGATGATAATATATGGTGCAAAAAAATTCCATCTTATTATCCTTTTATAAAACGCTTCGGCATCGATAAGCCAGAACTCGATATAACTGCATTGGTAGATCATGGATGGGAAAATCGTTTATCCTTTACTATTCCATGGCAAGCCCGTAAACACAAACTTATATGTCCCACATTATTTGGAAATTTCAATGCATACAATATCATCGGAGCAGTAGGAATTTCACTTAATCTCAATATTCCAATGGAAACAATAGCAGCTGCACTTTATTCATTTCCGGGTATTCCTGGACGCCAAGATTATTATAAATTACCAAATGGAGCTACTTGTATTATCGATTATGCACATACGCCTGAATCATTTAAGGCAATTTTGTCATTCTTACGTGCATGTACAGATCATCTTATTGTTATATTTGGTGCTGGCGGTGAACGTGATCAAAGAAAGCGTCCTCTCATTGGAAAGGAAGCCGCTCTGTATGCAGATATCATTATACTTACAACAGATAATCCACGCTCTGAAAATCCCTATCAAATCATTGAGGATATTTTTACTGGAATCCCACCCGAAAAGGAAAGTAACGTTTTTCAGGAAGTAGATCGAGCAAAAGCTATAAAAAAGGCATACAATCTTTCCTCCGCAAATTCAATTATCACGATACTCGGTAAAGGTGCTGAAGAATCTCAAATAATAGGAAATTCAATTTTACCATTCAGTGATAAGGTAACTATTTTAGAACTGTCTTAAAAAGAATAAAAAAACTTGCCAATACCACAATTGTTCCTAAACTAGATAAGACGCCATTAAAAAGATATTCGTAAGAAACATACAATAAAATTGATTTTTTCCTAAAGGAATAGATTATGCTTCTAGTTTATTATTACGCAATTTTTGCAGGAACTGCACTATTCGGTTTTTTTATAGTTTTTCTGCTTTTTCAGCGCATTAGTCGTATACGTGTAGAGCATGCCACAGCAGCTCACATTGCCAAGGCAATTAGAGAAGGTGCTATGACGTTTATGCAAGAAGAATATAAAGTTATCGCAATTGTAGTCTCCCTCATTGCAGTATTACTCGGTTATTTTATGAGCCCATTAGCTGCACTTCTTTTTGCTATTGGATCATTTTTATCCTTGGTTACTGGTTTTATTGGCATGCGTGCCGCCACTATAGCTAATGTACGCACAACCATGGCAGCCAAAGAGAAAGATGAAACAGCTGCTTTTTTGACAGCATTCTTTGGTGGTGGAGTTATGGGCTTTTCTGTAGCCAGCTTTGGTTTGCTTGGTATTGGTACTATCTTTTACTTTTTCATAGATCGTCCAGACTTTATTCAATTGTTAACTGCTTTTAGTTTCGGTGCAAGCCTTGTTGCATTTTTTGCACGTATTGGCGGCGGCATTTTTACCAAATCTGCTGATGTTGGTGCCGACTTAGTTGGAAAAGTAGAAGCAGGTATACCAGAAGATGATCCACGTAATCCAGCTGTTATTGCAGATAATGTTGGCGACTGCGTCGGCGATACAGCTGGCATGGGTGCTGACATTTATGAATCATACGTTGGGGCAATGGTTTCCGCCATCATTTTAGCCTTGGGATGTAGTTACACTCGCACGATAACTTATAGTTCCTTGCCTATTATACTTGCATCTTTTGGTCTACTTAGTTCGTCATTTGGATTAATTTCAAATTTAGTTCTTAAAACTGGTCCTGCCGCTATGCTCCGCAACGCAACATATATTGCTATCGCCATATTTCTTGCACTTACCTTTTGTTATTTATACATTGCAGGCCTCGATCTTTACCTTTTTTATGCTATCATTTTAGGATGTTTAGCTGGAATAATCATTGGCCTTATCACTGAGTATTATACTGGCGGTAAGCCAGTTAGGGATATTGCTGAAAGTTCACGTTCAGGTGCTGCTACCAACATAATCTATGGTCTTTCAGTTGGCATGGAATCAACGGTTATACCAGTAATTCTTCTTGCAATTACCGTTTTTCTTTCTCATCAGAGTGGAGGACTTTTTGGTGTTGGTCTGGCCGCTGTTTCTATGTTGGCAACGGTTGGTATTACCATGACTGTAGATGCATATGGCCCTATTGCTGATAACGCTGGAGGTATTGCTGAAATGGCTGGATTTGGACCAGAAGTTCGTTCTATTACAGATAAACTTGATTCGTTAGGTAATACAACAGCAGCTATTGGAAAAGGATTCGCAATTGGATCAGCGATGCTTACTGCATTAGCACTGTTCTCAGCTTATTCTGAACAGGCAAACATTAACGTTCTTGATATTCTCAATCCACTCATTCTTGCTGGCATGTTCATCGGCGGTACCATTCCATTCTTAATTTCTGCACTTACCATGCGTTCAGTAAGCAAAGCAGCACTCAAGATGGTCATGGAAGTTCGTCGTCAATTTAGGGAGATTGCTGGTCTTATGCAGGGAACTGCAAAACCAGATTATAAACGTTGTATCACCATTAGTACACAAGCATCTCTCAAAGAGATGATTTTGCCAGGTATTATCACCATTACATTACCATTAATTATTAAGGTAACACTTGGACCTGAGGCTCTCGGTGGTTTCTTAGTTGGTGCAACAGTTGTCGGTGTACTTCTGGCACTTATGATGGCGAATAGCGGTGGCGCTTGGGATAATGCAAAGAAATATATTGAAGCGGGTCATTTAGGTGGAAAAGGGTCTGATACACACAAGGCTGCTGTTACTGGCGACACGGTAGGGGATCCCTTTAAAGACACATCTGGCCCTGCTCTCAACATTTTAATTAAGCTTATGTCAGTTGTTTCTTTATTGTTGGTCTTAATGTAATTATAAATCCCAAATGTAGAAAGAAGGGCGTAGTATGAATAAAAAAAAATTTGCCTCAACCGCGTTTACCTTTGCTATATTCGCATGGGCAAGTAATTGTTTCGCTGTTTCAGAACTCGGACCAGAAGAAATACGTAGTTATGTTGAAAATACACTTGAACACCTACTGGGTAAATATAAAAACAGTGATCCTGATGCACGAGAAGACATCAGCGCCATAAAAGAACAAACTCTTACCTCAAGCAAGTCTATTCTTTGGGAACGTATACTTAATTTCCAAGTCGAACATACGCTAGATGAAGTAAAAAACAATCTTTTAACAAGTATTATCGATTTTGTAGAGCAGCAAAGTTACCGCTATGCATATGATAAAACTCACAATGTATATATAGCAAAAAAAGTTGCAAAAAATATGGTTAATGCAGTTACTACTCGAATAATAAAAGAATCAGGCGAATTTAAAGACGGTACCCTTTCCCAATTTGTTGGTAAGGAACTTCAAGAAACAGTTAATGAACAATGCAATCGTTTCAATGCAATGCATGATACTAGATCAATACAAATTATTAAATGTAATATCTGTAAGGAAAAATTTGTGGAACTTGAATGTGTTTCACTTTCTCCATGTAATCATATAGTATGCAAAAAATGTGTACATGAAAGCCTTTTAAATCATCCCGGAAAATTAAACTGTCCACGTTGTTCAAAACAAATAGATCGTAATGATTTAGATGAAAAAATCAATGAGGAACCAGTTAATAAAAGCATAAATTAAATATGATTCGCCTATGATCTTGAACTATTAAAAAATAAGAACAACGCTTTAAAAGAACTCTCAAAAGATGCAACGAACACAATATATGTTTTTTCTTGACACCATAGTTATTGCTTGTTAGGATCATTTTCCAAAGCTAAATTGTAAAAAAAGCGTCCCTAAAATGAACAATATCTTGTGTATTGTTCACCCCCCTAACCCTTCAGCTTTTCTAAGTTGAAGGGCTTTTTTATGCTACCCAGCAAGAAAAATACCCGCTCATGGGAATAACTGATAGAGCTATTCCCTTCTATAAAAAAATAGATACTACTCTGCCAAATAGCTCCAACCCAAAAATCCTTAATTCTACAGAAAAAGGCTTGATACGTTTACAAATCTACTTATAATGTTAGCTAGAATAATAAAATAATTAACCTTAGGATTATTGATTTAAAATATCTCTAATAAAGAAAAAAATTAAAGGAAAACAATGATACCTCGGAATTTTTCTATCATACCTATTAGTATACTCTTGGCAACAACAATTAATACAAGCTTTGGAATGCAAAAAAACAAAATGAAAAGAGACCCCGATCGCACCTTATCGGGTGAAAACTATCAACAATCTAATTCTCATCTTAGTTGCTTGCCAAGCCCCATACTGGATCACCTTGCTACAAATTTTCTTGATTGGCGTTCCATTACACACATGCAAGAAACATGCCGCGATCTTTATCACCGTGCTCATCCTCCCTATAAAACAATAGTCCTAGACTTTTATGGAAAAAGAAAAAATTTTGTTTCGATTACTTCTTTTTTCTCTGCAGTTCGCAAAAAACTACAAATTTTTAACTGCCAAAGGTTTGCTAATAATAAAATTTATTTGAATTTATCAAACAATCGTATTGAAGATAGAAATCTAGCTACTTTCCTTATGAGTAATCCCAAGAAATTATTTTCTGTCTTTGAAAAAATTATAGGATTAAATCTTACAGAAAATCCAATCTACGAAAGATTGCCAAAAGAAATTCAATTATTCAGCAATTTAGAAACAATAGATATAAGAAACTTTCATCTTTCAACCTTGTTATTTGTAATCATCCATTAAGTCAAGAAATAATGACTACTATTTGTGCACAATTACAACAACTTGATCCTTCTCGAATACGTGGCCTTATAATTCGCGCAGGTAACTTGCGCACAGAAGAACTTAAGAAAATTTTTACCGCCCTTCCATATCTTGAAGAACTTTATCTGGATTCTAATAATATTGAGAATATTCCAGAGGAAATTACCAATCTTTCCAATCTCCGCATACTATCCCTCAAGAATAACCCACTCGATTGCCTCCCAAACTATATAATAGAACTACCCAATCTCGAAACATTAATGTTGCCTAACCATTATAGTTTTAAACTAAGCCCCGAAATAATAAATCATTTACCCCATCTGTATCAAGTAAATCTTAATAGCCCCTCGAATAATGATCTCCATCTGCTACAAGATATTGTCCAAATAAGAGATCAATATTTTCAAAAAAGCCAAAAAATAACAAATCTAATAAAAACATTAGGCAGCTTACTGATAGAATTACCAAAGGTGCCAGAGGTAAATAATTATAACATGATGATAATTCATAAACTAAAACAAGCTTTCTATGACCTTAAATTTGTACATACCCGATTGAGAAATGAAACAGTAATAAAACCAGACAATCGATCAAGTAATAAATAGTAGTCAGCATCCAGGATTTTTTTCAGCTTCTACTTGTTCTATAAAATCAATAAATCAAACGCTTGACTCTCTAGATGATAACATACCAATGTACATTAAGGATCTTATAGAAAAAATTCGAGATGAATTTTTTAGAAAAATAAATGAATTTAGCCATATTAATGAAAACCTTGAGAATCTCACCACTAGGTCATATAATCTTTTCAAAAATATAGCTACACTTAAAGGAGTAACAGCTTCTAATGCAGCTAGCCTTATAAAAATCCTACGGCAACTATCAGGTCGTACTGAGTTAATATCAAATGATATAAACAATGCAGAAAAAATAGTAAATTCTCTGCCAGAACCAATAAAAAGGGCACTATCTTCTAGAGAAAACCTTTTAACACCCTCTTTAACAAGCAATACTTCTCAGAACAATGAAACTCAATCAAAATTACAATTGGCTACACCTGATGAGAATTTGCCAGATATCTCTGATAATTTAAGCGAAAATGAAGATTCTTCAGATGATGATTCAAGACAACTAAAAAGGCAAAAAACCCATTAAATTTTAGGAACTATTAAGTTTACAAATCAAACATTAATGCCTTTTTACCCTTGATACTGCTCAGTTATGGTCAATTTGTTTTTATCATGGTTTATCAATTAATCTAGGCTCTTGCTCTCTAGGAGAAATAATCAAGACTGCATGAGATATCAAATTGTTTATTGTCATCATGTGTAAGAGAAAGTTGATTACAACCTAAATATTTGCCAGATTGAATAAGACGATCAAAAAAATGCAAAAGCTGCTCAAGTGTCCCAAGGAATTTACAATTAAGAATATGGTACATAAGCCCATCGTGCACACTTTCATCGTTACGCGAACATGAACACAAATGAAGCCTCGCTTGAGCAACATGATCTATCAAAAATGTAAGATAATCATCAGTTGATTCAACTTGGGCAGAGTCCGTAAGCACTTGCTTATTTTCTTGTACCTTCTGCTCCAATTGTGTACATACTTCTTGCGCTGCTACTCCATTCATGCACTGCTCTTGCAAAGAAAGAAAACGTTGTTGTTCTAATCCAATAAAGCAATTAAGTGGCTGATAAAGGAAAATAAACCATATGAAAAAGAGGGCACCTAAAATAAAAAATGTCCCCATGTACCAGTAATATGGTTTCTTTTTCAACAACCATGAATGAATTCGATTTCCTCGCAGACCATAATACATGCTACTCTCCCCTTGCAACTATATATGATTTAGAATGTTGCCTTAGTCCATTGCATTGGATCAACAGCAATATTATTCACACGCTGTTCCCAATGTAAATGGTATCCAGTCGCATAACCCGTTTTTCCAATCGTTCCTAACGGGTTACCCTTAACTATTTTTTGTCCAACTTCAATATTTGTAAAGGAATCAAGATGGAAGAAAAGTGAAAGCACACCACAACCATGATCAATCACTACTGTATTACCACTACTAGCATAGCGCTCTTTCAATACCACAATCCCATCCTGCGGTGCCCACACTACACTTTTTGGCGTATTGATGATATCAAGTGCTCGATGAATATAACGCCCTTTTTCTTGTGTTGTCCGCACTGTTCCATATTCACAGGTAATTCGTTCAACATCAATTGGTGTGCAAAACGAACCACGCCATAACTTTTCACCGGGTGAATTTTTATTTATGAGCTCAATCGTCTGCTCTAGCCCTTCTGATAACCCAAGCTCCTGTTCCTCCTTCAGCTTTTCCTGCTTTATCTGCAATCTCTCACTCTTGAACGGGAAAAAAACTACCTGGAATTTACTATCAAGATTGAGTACATTACCAACCTTATCGGTTAGTTCAACAGAAAAAAGATATTCATTAGGTTGCTCTTCGCACGCAATTGGAAGGAAACATTCGTAAATCAGCGATCCCGGTACTTCAGGAAAGCAATCCCATGTTTTTGCAAGTGCACGAACTTTTGCATCTCTAATTCCTTTGTTTACTTGAAATTGTATATGTAAAGTCCTTCCCTGGAAAACCTTATATTCTGTCTCAGGTTTTACAAAGACTGCTTGCAATAGAACATTGTCAACAGTAAATTCACGCTCTTCAATAGCCTTATTACAATAATAGGTCATATCAACTGCCGTAATCCTTAGAATATGTTTACCATTACTAATGGTTCGTGTAGGAATAATAAATGGACATTCCTGCTCCGGACGAGAAATCTCTGTCCCACTCGCTAGAAACTGTCCATCAAGCCAAATCGATAATTTGCATCGCTTATCACTGGCCACGATAAATTGCACCTCACTACAATAGTAACTTCCATTTTCCAAGCCACCAACAGTTATATGGGGTATATTCATATCAAAGAAATAAAGATATGTCTTCCACCCTATCCAACTTACCACTGTTATTGTTAAGATCATTGCGAGAATTTTTAAAAGACGGATCATCCCAACCTCAATTGCTATCTATGTGAACATTATTCTTATAATTCAAAAAGAGTATAGCTATTTTATCAAGCAGGTACAACTTATAAAATCATGATTAGTGAAGATCAATAAATACAAAAAACTATAAATCGAACCGATAAACCAAAAAATAACAAAATTCAAAGAAACTGCCTCAAGAAAAAGGATTCAACTCCTTCACGCAGTTTTAAAATAACTGTTCTTCTTCAGATCTGGAAAAGTCTTTCAATCGCTTCTGGAAAATCTTGTAAAATAAGATGCGTAATAGCCAATTTTTTCCTTTTCATTTCCGTTGCCCCTTTATAATCATAAAAATCCTGTTCATAAGCCTGATATAAGGCAATTTCAACAGTTAGAAAGACTCTCCAAGGACTTTTTAGTTGTCCTCCAAGTTCCTCAATTTTATTTGTCTTTTCAAGAAAATCAGAAAATCCAGCTTTCTGTAAACGCTGCATTAAAACTTGAGCGCTTGGCAATTTTATCAAATATTTATTTGATTTATCCATTGCCTGACTAATCCCAGCAATGCATAACAATACGTGAAACACAAACCATTTTCTCATAGGGTGTACCTCCTGTTTTCTGGAACATGATCTATTTTTTTAAGATCTTCAACCGCATCTGGATGATCCCTTAAAATAAGTTCTATAATTTCCCACCTGAATTTTTGAAATACTGTCTCTAGCATACTAAGCCTAGTTGTTAACTGTAAACTTTTAATGTATTCATCTAAAGCAAGATCAACAGCCAATAAAACTGAAAGGGAAGTTATATTTTTACCTCCAAGCTCTTGATCAAGTTCTGTAACGTTAAGAAAATTACTAAATTTATCTTTCTGTAAACGCTGCATTAAAACTTGAGCGCTTGGCAATTTTATCAAATATTTATTTGATTTATCCATTGCCTGACTAATCCCAGCAATGCATAACAATACGTGAAACACAAACCATTTTTTCATAAGGTTACCCTTCTGTTTTTCTGAAAAATAAGGTCTATAATTTTCCCCTTTCTTCCTTTCATTATTGACTCTAGTATACCAGCCTGTATCTCTGATACCCCAAAACTCTTAATATAATAACATAAAGCACGCTCAACATTTAAGGCGACAATATCAGGAGTTTGTCTTTTACTTCCAAGTTCTTCATCTAGCTTTGTAATTTCAAGAAAATGGTCAAATCCAGCGCCCTCTAAACGTTTTCTTAAGACCTGAGCCCTTGGCAACTCTACTAATAATTGTTCATTTGATTTGTCCATTGCCTGACTAATCCCAGCAATGCATAACAATACGTGAAACACAAACCATTTTTTCATATGGTATACCTTCTGTTTTTTGTGGAAAGATTTGTTGTTCTAAGCTCCTTAATCTCCATTGGAGAATCCTGTAGAAATGCTATAATTTCCGCACTTCTTTGTTTCGCTCTTTCCTTTTGTTCAAATGAAAGCCCATGAATACAATTATTAAAATGAACCTGCAGTAAGTCTACAAAATTATCTTGTTGTATCTTTTTAGGTTCTCTAGCAAGCCATTCAAAAAATTTGTTTGATCGATCTTCATTTAACAAACACTGCATTAAAGCTTGAGCGCTTGGCAATTTTATTAATACAAAACATTTCTCTGGCCTTTCCATTGTCTGGCTCATCACAGCCACGAATAACAATACCACCATAATCTGTTTTTTCATAAGTGATCCTTCTTGATAAATTGAGTAAAATAGTTACAAAAATACCTTAGTATAATAGCATTTTTTCTAAAAAAGCAAAGTTAATCTAGGTTAATTTAGTTGTCAAGGTTATGTCGAAAAATTATACCCAAGAATTCAGGTCTTTTATTACTTTAAAAATCTTAAAGATTCAATGCCATATATTAAAAAATAAGAAAGATTTCAACTTGAAATTTTTCTATTTATATGATAAATTAAGGATAAAAATAAAGGTATATTATAAAGGTATATTATGGATAAGGAAATCATGACAACCATTGAACGGCTCCCTAAAAAGCCAGGCATTTATATTTTTAGGAACAAAGAAAAACAGATAATCTATATCGGCAAAGCAAACTCACTGCGAGATCGTGTTCGTTCCTATTTTAGTAAAGAACGGCAACAGGACCTAAAAATTCACACACTCATTGAAGAGCATGAATCTATTGACCATATTACAACAGAACACAAGGCAGAGGCAGCATTGCTTGAAGCCCATCTTATTCGTGAGCATCAGCCAAAATATAACGTTGTATTTAAATCGGGGCAACCATTTTTATATATCCTTTTTACCGATGAGCTATTGCCTAAAATGTTAGTTGTTCGGAACAAAAAGAAAAAAGGAGTTCATTTCGGCCCATTTTTACAAAAAGGATCTGCACGAGCAGTTCACAGTTTTTTAACTAAAACATTTCGTCTAAATATATGTAATAAAAAGATAGAAAGTGGATGCTTGGCTTACCATATAGGCACCTGCGCCGGTACTTGTCGCAGTACCTTTGACCATGATAATTATCTCTTGCGGCTTTCACTTACTATGGATGTTTTAAAAGGAAATAACAAGGCATATATTAAAAAAATTGAGGAAAAAATTAAGATATATAAAAAGGAACTTGCTTTTGAAAAAGCTCAACATTTACATCAGTATTTAAAAAACTTTGATACAATTTTTAGTGCTTTACGCCTTCATTTTTCGCCATCAAAATATGCCGCCGATATTTTCGTTGCGCTCAATCCATTTACTGATCAAATAAAACAGTATTCAACACCAATTGATAGCAGGCAAAAGAAAAAAGAAGGTCCTCATACTGAAATAAATGAAAGCAAATCATCTATTGATGTCAAACTGCAACGGTTTTTAAACTTAAACAAATCGATTAAAACGATTGATTGTTTTGATATTTCTCATTTTCAAAGCAATGCTTTAGTCGGTTCATGTGTACGCTTTACAGATGGTATACCTGATAAGAATAAATTTAGACGCTTCATGATAAAAACACTCAGCAAACAAAATGATTATGCTGCACTACAAGAAATAGTTATGCGTCGTTACAAGGATAAGAAAGAATTACCTGATATAATCCTTATTGATGGAGGCAAAGGCCAGTTGAATGCCATTGCCCCTTTAGTACCAAAAACAACATGTATTAGTTTGGCAAAAAAAGAAGAACGCTTATTTGGACCAATGTTTCCTGATGGCTTGTGTCTTGATGTTACTACAGAAGTAGGTAAATTACTGATTGCTTTACGAGATTATGCTCATCATTTCGCTATCAGTTATCATCGCACTCGAAGTCGTAAAAAATTAAAGGAATTTTAGGAGAAGCAATGAATTTCGAGCATAACCAAACAAGCTCGCGAAGGTAAACTTGATCCTGTCATTGGAATACATGATGAAATTCGTCGTGTAATACAAATACTCTCACGCAGGACAAAAAACAATCCTGTCTTAATAGGGAGACCTGGCGTTGGAAAAACGGCGATCGTCGAGGGAATAACACAGCAAATTGTGAACAATGATGTACCAGAGAGTTTTAAGAACAATAAGTTACTTGCCCTTGATCTGGTAGCTAGTGTAAAATATCATGGAGAATTTGAAGAACGGATTAAGGAAAATAAAAGAAGCTTCTTGATTGAAGAAGCTTCTCAAATTTAGGAAATGGGGCCAAGAAAACGAACAGGGTAAGGACTACAACATTCTGTACCAAACAGATTTCTTTTAGGGCGCATAGGTCCTATACTTGAGCCCTTTCTTATAATATTAACCTTACGATAACCTTGCTTTACCTCTATTGTACTTTTTGCATTTAAGGTTAATCGTACATTACCTGAAATAGGATCTTGTGATCCTATTGCCCGACTAGATATATTAGATTTAAAACCTTTCTGCCACTTAGATTCTAACTCGCGCGGCAATTGCACAAGATGCCTCTCTCCTGGCCTCAAGGTTATTTCTATTGGAGCAAGGTGATCATTAGTACCATTATCTTTCGGAAAGTTTATGGCAACGCTAATCAATTTTTCTGTATCTTTATTCGCTACAATTATTGCTTGTCTTGATATTTCCTGAGCCATCTCTCTAGCTAATCGAGGACCAAATGATCCACCACAATGAATGAATAAGATTTACAGCAGAACCTGGATGGTTTTTAATCCATTCGCTCGCACAATATCACACTATCTTTTCGGATGGTACACCAGTCAAATTTTCTAAAGTAGCTTGTTCTGGCTCCATATTAAATAGTGTCATAGAACTAAATAGTAAACATCCAGCTAGTATATTAAAAAATGTTCTTTTCTTAAACATAGTAAATCCCCCTCAAAATTAAGAATATAAGTGTATTGATAATTTAAGAACCTACATTTCTACTATATTTAACAATTATATCAAAATGAATAGAAATTTCAGGCATTTTTTCTAGAATCTTTCCTATTTGTAAAAATCTAATCTATATATGGAATATGGACTACAAGGGAAAAACCAATAAAATCAGCACTATTTCCATTATACCACTAAAATCTTTATCTTATATTCCTTCCCTCATTAAAATAAAGGGGATTAAAACTCATTAAAAAAGGATTATTATGAAGAAAGGCTCTATTTTCTGTTTTTTACTCTGTATTTATTCATTCCTCCTCACAAAACAGGAAGAAATGAGAAATAACATAGAACCAGAAAAAACATATTATTGTCATAATTGCCATCATTGTCATCCTGCACAAGAAATGCAAAAAGATGAAGAACAAAAACAAAATGAAAAAGAAATTCAAGGGCTCGCTATTGCAACTCTTGCTAACATGGCACAAGGTATACTTAATATTGGCTGGGATCCTCATAATTCAGTTAATGTCACTAATAATATCACAACTATCCT
>SOKE01000026.1 GCA_004375875.1 Candidatus Babelota bacterium | reverse complement strand
ACATGTGGAAATTCGGCTTTTATTTCTCTTCTGAATTGTTTCCAAAAAGAATGCGGTGGGCCAATAACGTGGTCAAGTCTGAACCCATCAAATCCAATATTGAGCCAATATTTTGCCGCATTGATAATATGTTCTCTTGCTTCTTCATTATTTAGATTTATTTTAGGAATTTCACTAATGCTTAGGAAGCAAAGATATTCATGAGGCCATTTTGTAAAATAAAACCAATCAAAATATGGACTGTTTCTATTTTCTTGAGCATCTTTGAAAAAGGGATGCTTACGTGAACAATGATTTGGGATAAAATCAGCTATGATATACATATCATACTTATGAGTCGTTTTTATTAATTTTTCGACATCTTTTAACGTACCGAAATGAGAATCAACCTTGTAGAAATCAGTTATATGATATCCATGATATGCAGATGTTTTGTAAAAAGGAGAAATCCATAATGTAGTAGTTCCTAAATTATGAAGATATGGTAGTTTTTTAATGATGCCTTTGATGTTTCCCCCTAAAAATATTGATTTATCCCAATTATCCGCTGATGGAAATCCTGCAAAACGATCAATAAAGATATGGTAAATAATTGCATTTTTAAACCAGTCAGCCCCATCCATGAATATACATAGAATTTGTTCTTAATAGTATTTTGGAACATTTTAAATTCTCAGAGAATATGTGCAAAAGAGAGGATAAATGACTAAAGAGACTTCACTAAATCATGTTGGATTACAATGTTCAGAAAGAAAAAAAGCAGAAATCTTTTTTACAAAGGTATTGCAGATTCCAAAGATAAGAACCTTTGAGGTTTCTGAAGAGTTATCAAAAGCTATTTTTGGAATTAAAAACAGCGTTGAGATTGATGTGTATGATAACGGCAAAACAAAGTTTGAGGTTTTCATTACTAAAAAAATGAAAGACTTTTTTTATGAACATGTGTGTATTGAGGTTGATAACAAAAAAGAATTTATCAAGCGTTGTAAGAAATATGGTATTGAACCATTACTTGTAAGAAAGGAGGGGAAGGATTTGTTGTTTGTCAGGGATTTTTCAGATAATTTGTATGAAGTAAAAGAAAAACAATAACATATTTTATAATAGCATAGTTATTTAAATATATAATCACAAGCTGATTCTATGTGCTGTTTTTCTTTGAGAAGATTTCTCGTAATGGAATATATGCAAGTAAAAGACCAATAAACGACCATATGAGAAGACCTGGCCACCATGGTGCAATATCAAAAAGCGCCAGTTGAATTCCAAGAACAACAAGTACTGCGACAACAACACCCATAAGTGCTTCTCCAGCGACAAGCCCTGCTGTGAATAAGAGACCTGTTCGTATTGCCTTTTCTCTTGGTTTCACGTCTGTTTGTTTTATCGCAAGTTCCCAATCACTGATCTCTTCCTCTTCCGTACCTCCAGATCTTTTGTTAAGATAAAGATCAGTAACATACCGTATGCTTCCACCTGCAAAGATAGGTACTGAAAGTGTGAAAGGAAGATATATCCCAATAGCAACAGGAAGCACAGGAAGATCAATAAGGATCAATACAAAAGCGAGCACTGCACCAGCAATCACAAATGGCCATAGCATTTCGCCACCTAAAACCCCCTCTACGATTCCCTTCATAAGAAACGCTTGTGGTGCAGGAAGCGCTCGACTGCCTATGGTAAATGCTTGGTGAAGTACTCCAATAATTATTCCTATTACTGCAGAGATTGCGACAACTCCAAAAACCATTGAAATCTGCAATTTTTTCGGCGTTGCCCCAATCATGAGACCTGATGCCATTGTCTGTAAGAGATCCCCAGAAATCGACCCTCCTATACAGATAACAGCTGAGATAAAGATGACAATAGCCATCCCTGCCATACCTGTTACTCCAAACCCAAGCATTATAAGGCTAACAATCAAAAGTACCACTACGGTCACTCCAGAGATTGGACAATTTGAAGAGCCGACAAGACCAGTGAGATACCCTGCAAGAGCACTTGCAATAAACGCTAAAAATACGGTCATAACAGCCATAATAATGGAAACTCCAAACATTCCTGATAGCCATTGATACAAAACAAAGATAGGGATAATCATTAATCCTATCAGTATGAATATTAGTTTGTAGCTTAAGTCCTGTTGTGTTCTTTTTTTGGTTTTTTCTGTCCCTGCTTTTATCCCAAGAACTGCTTCTTTGACGCTATCAACAAGGTTATTTCTTATTGAGTATACTGCCCATAATCCGCCGACAAGCATTGTTCCTACGCCAATGTATCGTACTTGTTCACCCCAAACAGTGAAAAATCCGCCGATGCGCGGCCCAAGTTCTGCAAACTCCGGTGCTGGTAAAGGCAGTCCTCCAGTCAGAATTAAAAGTGGCGCGATGATAACCC
>SOKE01000005.1 GCA_004375875.1 Candidatus Babelota bacterium | reverse complement strand
ACATCCATCACACCAAGCAACTGAATAAACAATTTCATATGGCCCAACTTGATACGTTTGCGAAGTAACAAGTTCTAAATCTTCAAGTATTTGATTTTGAGCATTGGTAGTGAGCGATAAAAACAAGAGAGAGAGTGAGAAGATAGTTCTCGGTAAATTTAAGTAAGAATATTGCTTCATAACTTATCCTTCTTATTTTGGAGGTCTGATCTAAATATATAAAATATCTAATTATTAATCCTTATAGTAGGATAAATACGATACCATTTTTTTTATTTCTTGCAAACTTTGATTGTCTAAAAGTATTTATTAAATATCGATTCTTATTCATAATAGGGTACAGTTTATCCATTTACTGATTATTTGGCACCATTAATTGAAAAAGAGTTCTGGCATTGCTTGTTGTCTGCTGGGCGATCTGTTCAAATGATACATTTTTTAAGTCGGCTATATAATGTGAAATCGTATTGATGTATTGAGGATGATTTTTCTGACCGCGTGCAATTTGTGGTGGCAACCAGGGAGCATCAGTTTCCAATACTATTTTTTCCAATGATGTATTAGTTACAATTTTACGCAATTGATTATTTTTGGGGTAGGTGATAATACCACCAATGCCAAGCAGTAATCCTAGATTAATGAGCTGATTTGCACATGCCTGGTCAGCAGAAAAACAATGAAGTACGCCACACTTGAGTTGCCCTTTAAATTCTTCGAGTACATGTAATGTTTCTTCAAATGCATCGCGTGTATGGATAATAAGTGCCAGATTATGTTCGAGAGAAAGTTCTATTTGTTCTTTGAATGCTTCTTTTTGTCGTTGAGCATTGTAATCCGGCCAGTGAAAATCGAGACCACATTCACCAATGCCAACAATTTTATTTTCTTCTTTTTTTTTGAGCAGTTCTTTTATTTTTGCTAAATCATTTCGCCACCTGTATGTACAATCATTCGGATGCAACCCAACGGTGGCATAAATGTGTGGATAGCGTTTGGCAATAGCAATGCAATTTTTACTTTCTATAAGGCTCGTGCCTACAGTAATAATCGTAGTTACATGTTGTGTGTGTGCCTGTTGAACAATGGTGCCAACTTTAGTAAGTTCTGTTTTTGTCAAGTGAGTGTCAAATTGGTGTTTGACCATCATGTTAAGATGACAATGAGTATCGATCAACATCATTTTTCCCCTTATTATTTTCTTTTAATGTTTTTTATGGTTTGTTTTAAAAAGTATATATCATTTAAAAATATTTTTTTTATGATGGGATTTGGGTGCAACCTTTCAAAAAAAGAAGCTATCTTTAGCCATGCTATGCAAGAAAAAAACACTGAAATTAAATAAAATGTCATTAGCCTTATTCTTAATTTTACTATTTTTTACGAGGATATTTATGGACATGATGAACTAAATTTGACAAAAAAGTAAATAAAATTAATATATGTTACAAGGATATAAAAAATGTGAAGAAGAGTTACGTTGTGGAGTGGCAGTGTTTTAACCATTATCAACTATGAGGAGTATTTTATGAACAAAAGTGAGCTCGTAAATTGCATGAGTGAAGAGACAACTTTCAGTAAGAAGGATGTTACTCGTGTTCTCGACGCGTTGACCCGAATTGTCGGGCGTACGTTAAAAAAGGGTAATAAGGTTACCATCACTGGATTTGGCAGTTTTTGGGTTTCAACTAGACAAGCTCGTATAGGGATTAATCCTGCAACCAAAGAACGCATGAAACATCCTGCAGTTAATGTTCCACGTTTTAAGGCTGGAAAAAATCTGCGCAAGGAAGTTAAGTTAATTGGTTAAAAAATCTCGTTAATCTCAGAAAAAAGCTTTTTCCTTTCATGGCCGCTTTGCGGCCTTCTTTCTTCTTTTCAAATTACTTCTTTTCCGCTATTATTAATTCAAAGATAAAGTACGTTTTCTATTGAGTATCTGTTGATGGCCGGTTTAATACTTAAATCTTCTCAAATATAGAATAGTGAGAAGAAATAAGGACTTTGTTATGATTGATTTACATTTATTGAGGGATGACCCGAAACGTGTGAAAGCCTTATTGTTGAAAAAAGATCCTTCTTTCCCTATAAGTGAATTAATTGAATTAGATAAGCGCGTCAGGGAAATTCAACTTGAAGTAGAGGATATTCGTAAAGAAAAAAATGAACTTGCACAACAAGCGAAAAAGGGGGTTACCAGAGAAATACGATCGCGGTCAATAGCATTGAGCAAGCAACTGCACGAAAAAGAAGTGGCATTGAATGAGAGCAAAGAAAAGTTTAATCACCTTTATTTATTGTGTCCTAATATTCTTGCTGTCAGTGTTCCTGCCGGCGGAAGAGAACAAAATAGTGTTATAAAGAGTGTCGGTAAAAGGCCATCATTTTCATTTCCTATCAAAAATCATCTTGAGCTTGGGGAAAATCTGGGATGGTTTGATTTTGAAACAGCAGTAAAAATTACTGGCAGTCAGTTTGTCTTTTACAGAGAAGAGGCAGTTAAGCTGCTCTATGCATTAGCTCTATTTATGCTCAAGCATAATAAAGAACATGGGTATGAGATGATTTTACCACCATATCTTGTTAATGCAGAATCGCTGATCGTAACAGGCAATTTTCCAAAGTTTAAAGACCAGGTCTACAAAATTGTGGATGAAGATCTTTATTTGACCCCGACTGCCGAAGTTGAACTAACGAATGTGTATCGTGATCATATCTTTGAGCAGGATAAATTACCACGTCGTATGACTTCCTGGACAAGCTGTTTTCGTCGCGAAGCAGGTGGTTATGGAGCAGCTGAGCGTGGTCTGGTTAGAATGCATCAATTTGAAAAAGTGGAGTTGTATACGGTTTGTGAACCGGATAAATCAGAGCAAGAACAAGAACGCATGCTTGAGTGTGCACAAGGATTATTGAAAAAACTTGAGATTCCCTATCGGATTGTATTGCTTGCAGCGCAAGAGTGTTCATTTCCATCAGCAAAAACGTATGATATAGAAATATGGTTGCCAGGTCAAAATGATTATTATGAGATTTCATCCATAAGTAATTGTACTGATTTTCAGGCGCGTCGTGGTGCTATTCGCTACAAAAAGGTAGGTGAAAAAAGAACTACCTTTGTTCATACGCTTAATGGATCTTCACTTGCATTGCCACGACTGATGGCTGCTCTCATGGAAATGTATCAACAGCCGGATGGAAGCATTGCTATTCCTGATTTCCTTAAGCATGAATTTCTTTTTTAGATTATGACTAATATGATTACAAATGATATTCTCAAAAAGATAAAATATATTGAGATTTGTACTAAGCGTCTTTTAAGTGGCTCTCTTGTAGGAGATAGTCGTTCTGCCATTAAAGGATCTGGATTTGAGTTTGATCAGATTCGTGAATATCAGATAGGAGATGATGTACGATTTCTTGATTGGAAAAGTTCTGCAAGAACCGGTAAACTTCTTGTAAAGCAGTATATTGAAGAGCGTAATCGTACTATTATTCTTGCGGTAGATATTTCTGGTTCTTCCTTTTTTACTTCATCGAAAATATCTAAATGGGATTTATTTCAACAGATAGCAGCAGTTCTTACACTTGTTGCAGAATATGGTAGAGATAATGTTAGCTTGATTCTTTTTTCTGATGAACTTGAGTTATGCATACCGCCGGGACGAGGACGTATGCATATACAAGCCATTTTGCACAATATTTTTTCTTGGAAACCAAAAAAGAAGCAGACATGCATTTCAGCTGTGCTGAAACAGCTGGCGAAGATGAAGCGGACGGATGCAGTTGTATTTATTGTTTCTGATTTCATTGTTCATGATGCTGAACCTTTGTTATCTGTTGTTGCCAAGATGTATGATCTTATTGCAGTTCGATCCTTGGATCGCTATGAACAACAGATTCCAGCAGTTGGTTTCTTGCATGTAGAAGATATTGAGACAGGGCAACAGATTTTACTTGATACCCGTGGCAAAAACCGTGCTCAGCTTGAGAAATATGTGCAGGATCGTGTTGCACAGCAAAATAGGCTTTTCAAAAAATATAATGTTGATTGTCTTGAATTGATTGATCATAAATCGTTGATAGCTGATATAATACGATTTTTCAGAAGACGTATGATGTATTGATGAGGGGCTATGATTACTACTACGGTTAAGCAAGGCCTTTACGATATTTATGATATGTGGCACGTTCCTTTTTGGCAAACTAAGTTATTTGGAGGGATAGTTATATTCCTATTGGTTATTGTGGGTTGTAGTTTCTTGATTGCTCTTTTTGTGTATTATATTCGTAGAAAACATCCTGAATTTCCTTGGGATAATGCATTGTGTAAACTAACTGCGTTATCTATCGAAGAACCGCTTAGTAAAGAAAAAAACAAACAGTTTTATTTTAAATTGACAGAAATTTTAAAAAACTATTTACACGAGCGCTATAATTTTGCTCTTCGGGGTAAAACTGATCAAGAACTGCTTCTTTTTTTGGTTGAAAGTGATTTCCCAGCAGATTTGCTTTCATATGTACGGGCTATTTTTGAAGGGTGCTTGCAGATTAAATATGCTGATGAACAGGCACTGAGAGAGCAGCTAATGCGAGATTTAGATAGTGCCATATTCATAATTAAACAAACATTCCCATCTAATACTTGACATGTTTGTTAAACTTAGAAAAGTGTGCTCGAGCTAAATCTTGGCACTGTATAGGTCGAGAAATTGGTATTATGGCAAAGAAATAGGGATAAATCAATTACATGTTGGAGTTCAAATCCTCTTGATAATGCGGTTTTGTGTAAGTTGAATCGTCATAAAATAGAAAAGCGATGTTTATTTTTAAAAACACTCACCAAATTGTATTTGATAATGTTTCTATTATCTAATACTTGGATTACCGGGATTGATGAAGTTATATGGAAATCTTTACTAAAGGAGGTTGTCAAATGGTCTATCAAGCATATCTCGATTTACTGTTTAACAGTGTTTAAATAACATGGCTTTATGTGTGAACAAAATGGGTGGCTATGATTAACCCCAAACAAAAGGTATGGCGTTGAATATGAAATTATAATAAGGCTTTTTCTGGATGCAATAAAAAACATTAGTTATTATTTGAGGGATGATACATATGGCAAAGCACGTTGGGATTAAACTTCCGGATGATCTTATAAAAATATTAAAGGGTGGTAAAACGGTGGCTGTTCTTGCAACATTTTCAGAGAAAGGATTGCCCCATACTACGCCTCTTCAATGCATTTACCCCAAAGGTTTGGAAAGTATTTTGATTTCAATTCACAAGGATCACACCGGTTATCGAAACATGATTTGGCAGAAAAAAGTGATGATGTGCTTTTTAGATGAAGGAAATGTGGCATATAGTGTATTAGGAAGAGCTGGAGTAGTGCGAGCTCCGTCAGTTGTACATCCGTTGATGAATGTTGTACGAATTGATATTATTGATATCAAAAGCGATAGATCTGTTTTAGTTTGCGTTGATCAGGGTGTTAGTTGGAGCTATACGTCGCCAGAAGCAGAAGAGTTATCAAAAGCTTTAATAAATGAGCTAAAAGAACTTGCAGAAACATTGTAAGTCTAATTTTTTGAATAAGGAACAGAATGGCACAAGTAAGGTGTTGGTTTCTATTAATAAGCGTGATATTAGGAATTGGAGGGATACCAATTTGGGCACAAAAAATTGCTAAAGTTAACGCTGCACAAGAAGAGATTGTAAAAAAAATACCTGTAAAGGTTGAAGCTAAGGAAGTTGAAGAAAAGAAAGAAGAAATAAAACCAAAAGAATTGGTAAAAGAAGCGAACCCCGAAAAAAAGGCTGCAGAAGAGGAGATTGAGGAATTAAAAGCTGCTGAAGAAGTTCAACCAGAAGAAATGGTAGAAGAAGTAAAGCCCGAAGAAAAGGCTGAAGAGATTGAGGAAGTAAAAGCTTCTGAAGAAGTTCAACCAGAAGAATTGGTAGAAGAAGCAAAGTCCGAAGAAGAAAAAGTAATAGAACCAGAGGCGGAGATAGAAGGTTTTGATACTGTTGATCTTGAAAGTCCTGCCGGTAATTGGCTTTTAAAGCGTATCTGGTGGGAAAAAGCACAGAATAAGTTCAATAAGATTCGCATAAACGTCAATAAAGTTGCTGATTCTATAATGCCATTTTTTGCTCAACAGAATGCATTTGAAAAATCGGTTATGGATCCATTTTATCGAGATATTGGGCTTGAACAGGGTGAGTTGCAGGAAATTATTAATACTCTTATTGCTAAGATGCATCAGCAACGTGAGCGTGAGGGAGAACTTGATCTAGGTGAGCGTGATTTTCTCAGAAGCCTGCTTTTAGAGCAAAGGAATCTTGAACAATTGAGTAAAGATGTGAAGGCAATTAATGAGCTGGATAATAAACTGGATGAGGCGCTTACAACCTTATTGAAGCAAGTAAACCAAGCGCGAATGTATGAAAATCAATCATGGCAAAAATTTGATGCTATTGCGCATGAATTAAATGATCAGAAAGCACAAGAATTGTATTACAGTATGGATGCACTTTCCAAAAACATCGAGGATATTAGTACCTATATTCAGACAGAATTTTCAAACTATTTTAACCAGATTTTAAAAACAGCAAAAGATCAGATAGAGAATATTAAAAAGACTATCAAGAACTTACAAGAAAAGGGTATAGATCTTAAGCAACAGATTACACAAATAGCTGAAGAGGAAGTTGGGAAGGAAGTTTCAGCAGTGCCAAAGAAAGCTGAATTAGGATGGTTTGCACGTCTTTGGAACTATTTGAAGAGTTGGTTCAGCTAGAAAAAATGCTTTTCTTTGATTCAGTGAAGTTTGCTAAACTGCACTAAATATGCTACCTTGAGCCTGCAAAGGTGATTTTTTAATAGCCGAAGCCGAAGTGGTGAAATAGGTAGACACGCAGCTTTGAGGGGGCTGTGGGAGAAATCCTGTAGGGGTTCGAGTCCCCTCTTCGGCACCAGAAAGTTTTTTATTAAGGATATTTAAGACCACATAGAATGTTTAAAAAAGGACTATTATGGAAACATTAGTGCGCCGTTTTGTTTTTTCAGGTTTTTTCTTTTGGCTTATATTAGCTGGATTTGCCTTGTATTTTATTTTTCCATTTCAACAAAAATTGCGGTTCGGTATTGATTTAGTTGGTGGCAGTTATATCACGCTTGAGGTGCAAACCGATAAGGCTATCGAGGCCGAGCTCAGCGAAAAATTGCAGCGATTTACGGATCGTTTTAAGAAGGCGAATGTAAAATTGGTCTCCAAAGAGTTGATACATAATGAAATTATCTTGAAGTTTGAAACGCCTGATGCAGCTCAGATCGCAGCTTCTTTGGTACGTGAGGATTTACAACTTAAGGTTGATACTGATGGGTCTGTAGTAAAGGCATATTTTCTAGAAAAAGAAGCTAAGCGTATTGCCGAAGAAGCAGTGCAAACTGATATAGAGGTACTTCGTTCACGTGTTGATAAATTTGGACTTACCGAGAGCCAGCCTATACGCCAGGGTGAGAAAAATATTGTGATTGAATTTCCAGGTGCTGGAACACAAGAGGCAAAAGCTGCTATTGGAAAGTCTGCTAAATTGGAATTTAGATTAGTAGAAAAGGTAGCTGGTTCTAAAGAAGATTTACTGTATGAGTATGATGGTGATTTACCAGATGATAAAGAGATTTTGCCAGGAAAATATAATGTTCAATTAGGTGGTCCTGAAAGCTATTATTTAGTTGAGCGTTTTACTGATTTAACCGGTAAGTTACTCAAATCTGCAAAGGCTGGAATAGGTGGGAAATTAGGTGGTGAACCAATTGTAAGTATTACTTTTAATCAAACAGGAAGTAGGCGATTCTATGATTTGACTAGGAAGAATCCAGGCAAACTTCTTGCTATTATACTTGATGGAGTTGTGATTAGTTCCCCCCAAATAAATGAACCAATTTCGGGAGGCCAAGCATATATCCACGGCAGAATGGCAATGAATGAAGCTATGGAACTAGCTCTTTTGCTTAAGTCAGGTGCCTATGTTGCACCGGTAACGTTTGAAGAGGAGCGCCAAGTTGGTGCAGGCTTAGGTACTGAATCAATTTACCAAGGGCTTATTGCATGTTTACTTGGTTTGGGATTATTGTTGATATTTTCTCTTTTCTATTACAGCTACACTGGTTTTTTGGCCTTTATGGCATTGTTATTAAATCTCATTTTGGTCTTATTTGGCCTCTGGTACCTTGGAGCAACATTAACCTTACCAGGCATTGCTGGTATGGTGTTAACAGTGGGTATGGCGATTGATTCCTCTATTTTGATTTTTGAAAAAATTAAAGAAGAACTTGCTTTGGGGCTAAGCATTAAAAATGCAGTCAATGCAGGATTCAAAGATGTCATGGTAGTTATTTTGGATGCTAACATTACTACTTTTATCGTTGGTGCAGTACTTTATTGGGTTGGTACGGGACCAATTCAGGGATTTGCAATTACGTTGATGCTTGGTATTGCTGCGACTCTGGTTACTGGGTTATTTTTCCTGCGGTCGCTTTTAAACTTTGTAATTGATGTCTTTAATATTAAAACATTGCGAATTTAGGTATATTAGTAAGTGTATCAACAAGAAATGGCGGCGTAGCTCAGTTGGTTAGAGCGGCGGAATCATAATCCGTAGGTCCGGGG
>SOKE01000002.1 GCA_004375875.1 Candidatus Babelota bacterium | reverse complement strand
CACATCGTGCAATCCGTGCAGTTCAACCACTTCTTGTAATTCCTGCTGCCCAAGTTGTTGCTTCGATATTCACCTTGGTGGTGTTGTTGGTGGTATTGGACTTGGCTACAAATTCTAACACCTGCACAAATAAATACCGCTAAAATTAATAGTTTCAAATAAAAAATGCCTTATAAAAATAAGAAGGCATTTTTTATTATCGCATCCGCATTAACCCTTTAAATCCAAAATCCATGAGCAGATGAGATAATGCTCCTACAATAAAAAAAGCAGCATCATAAAAAAGAAAACAGCGATAGACCGGAAGATATACACTTGCAATGGCAGCTGCACCAAGTGGAACGACTATCAAAAACCATGTACAATGAAAAAGTCCTCGATGCCGTACAATCAAAGGCAAAATTGAAAAAAGTACCAAATAGACTGCACAATAAAGATGCCCCTTATAGAGAGAAAGAAGCATAAGTACACCGATTAACCAATAAAAATATTTTTGACCTTTACTTTTCGTATCAACATCAGGAAATAATGAACCAGCAAGTGCGCATAATAACCATTCTAACGCAGTAATTGCCGGTAATGAATAAACTGTCTTTGAAAGAAGAAATAGCAAACTCACACCACTTACAAATCCACCAAGAAGATGTCCTTTATACAGAGGCATACGATCTACTCATTTAATTCATTTTTTATTTCAGTCTGCTCATGATCTTCATCATCTTTAGATACTCGGCTCAGTCGTGCAAGCTTAGTACCTGGATAATAAAAATATAAAATACGTTTGTAATCAAAACCATCAGACACCATTTCATATGCACCCCACTGACATAATCCAAGATGATGCCCAAACCCTCTACCAGTAAAGGTGAATGTAGTCTTGTTCCGTCTGATTGTAAAGCAAAAACTTTTCACCCCCTTTAGTAATGAATAGAGCCGTTTTCCTGAAGTAGTATATGAACCCGGCTTGAGCATAACCTCCTGAACAAGTCCAGCCTTATCCTTTTTGCTTACGCGCATATCTTTTAATCTCAAAAAATTTGGAATTAAACTCGCAAAAATTTGTTCAAGCTCAGTACGATCATATTTAACCTTCCACTGATAAATCTTACAACACTTACAATGCTCACACGGATAGCTGCGCGCTAAATAAGGGGCTTTTACAAAATCAAAATTGATAATATGAGCAGGAACTATGCCACCGCAACAGGAATCAAACATAGCAATAACTGGTTTATTTTCATACGTAAGAAAAAGACCTTTTGTCTGCTCAACAGCATCATGTAATATTTTCACTGAATGAGTACCGGTATATGTCTGATGCAAATTGGTATTGCAAACATGATAGGAACTATTTTTCTTGTTTGCTTGTTGCATCATAGCAATAGTATAACTGCGTGATGCAATGGCAAAAACCTTGTTAACTTCAAGCGGCCAGCCAGGCCAACTTTCAGTATGTAACACCGAACAAATATAATCTTCTAAATCAACGCAATTGATGAGTAAGATATTCCTTCTATCATGGACAATAAGAAATGCTCCTTTATATTGTCTGCCATTAAAAGAAATACACCCTTCTTTGGGGACAAGATAAAAATGATCGCGCGCAACCTTTTTTCCTTCTAGACACAAGTTGCCACCAATCGTATCAATAGACAGAGTATCAGTATTAAATACTAATGGGTGAGATTTATTTTGTGGATCTATTACCCAAAAACCTTCTGGTGATTTTAATTGAATAGATTTCTCATGATCATCAGTCCATGAATATAACAGTACACGTACAATGTAGCGGCGTTCCTTTTTTTCTTGCTCGCCCACATCTTCTTCTTTTGTATTTTCTTCGGCATCTTTTTCTTGCTGCTCAAGACTTTCTTCTTGCACCGCCTCTTGTATGCAACAAGATTGAGAGCCTTTGTCCAGTGCACCTTTTTTACGTTTTTTTGCATCAAGATCAGCATATAAACAACTGCACAAGAAAAAAATAAGAAAGCAACAATTATAACGATATACCATAATCATGCAAAACTGTTATAAAATATTGAGGAACTGCGATCTTTTGATCAATACCACGATTGGCAAGCGCATCGGCTGATTCATTTTTATATCGTAAGATATGTCCTATATCATACTTAAGCCCATTTAAAAGTCGTTGAGCACCCTCATACAATGACTTTAAAGCAGGATTTTTAACCTTATAACGCCCCTTTAACTGTCTGACTAAAAGTTCTGAATCAGAAAGAATAAGTAACAAATCGTCTGTTCCCACCAACTGTTTAATTCTAATTAACCCAAGCAAAAGCGCAAGATACTCAGCCTGATTATTTGTTTTACTTCCTACAAAAAAACCCTGCTGTTCTACTAAATCTTCATCTTTGAAAATGACCATACCTATACCTGCAGGGCCTGGATTATTGCGTGCTGCACCATCAATAAACAATTTCCAATAATGAATATCGGAACTTTGCAAAGATCGATTATGAGATGCTAAATCTAAAAAATTGAGTTGCTTCATAAACTCTACGTCTGACCCATTTCCTGTTCATTGTTTACCGCTTCTTCTTTCTGTTCCTGTTCTTCAGGTTTTAGATATAACAAACGGTAACAACTCTTGCACTGCAACAATTTACGTGCTTTTAACATGAGCAAATCCTGTTGTGGTATTGGATAAAAACAAGCACTACAACTACCACCAACAACAGGAACTACGGGATTAGTTACACGCATACGCATAGCTGCATATTTTTCAAGCCACTCTTCAGGTAACTCCTTTTTTATTGCCAAACGATCCTTCTCTCGTCCTTCAATTGCTGCAATTACATTGGCAATGTTAGTCTTTTTTTTACTTATCTCCTCATCAAGTTCTTTCATTCGGTTAACATGCTCTTCCTGCTGTTTTTCATACTGCTTTTGAGCTGCCTCATATTTATTCCACAAATCTATCAATCGTTCTTCAACTGCTCTTTGTTTACGATTAATTGATGCCAACTCAGTTTGAACTGATTTATATTCACGCTGACTGCTCACTTCATCAATTTTTTTTTTCTTCTCAGCCTCCAATTGATCAATCTCTTTCATCGCCAGTTCATTTGCATCTACTTCTTTTTTTAATGAGATTGCAGCGTTCTTAGCCTCTTCAAGCGCAAGAATAAACTGTTGTTTTTTTGTTTCAAGCTCCACAACTTCATCTTCTAAAACGCTGAGATCCTGGTGTAACGCCCGCGTTTCCTGGTCAAATTGGATAAGATCTACAAAGGTACGAAATGGATGCTCCTTCATGATATAAACCTTTCATTTGAATTGCGAGAGATCGATAGGATTGTTTTCATAAGATACTTTCTGCGTAGGCACCACCTGGTGGGCCCACCAGGATTTGAACCTGGGACCTTTCGGTTATGAGCCGACTGCTCTAACCGCTGAGCTATGGGCCCAACCACTTAGGTATTCAAAAAAGGAAGGGGTTTTGCAAACCACTTATACCTTATAGATAGGGTAAAATAAAATAGTCTGCTTGTGAAGCAAAAAAATTAGAATACGGAGTAAATTCGCAATTCTATTACTTTCGAAATGCAACAATATGCATAAAGAAATCCTTTAATCGTTGGCAATAACCCCATTCATTATCATACCACCCCAAAATTTTCGCAGTATTTTCTTGTACTACGGCCGTTGAAAGACCATCTATCACAACTGAATGATTATTACCCATAAAATCGGATGAAACAAGCGGCTCCATTGTTAAATCAATGATACCGCCCATATCATTAGCAATGGCATTTTTATATGCCTCATGAATTCTATCCACATTTAATGGTTGCTTCGTAGTAACTACCAAATCGACGAGTGAAACATTTGCTACTGGTACACGTAATGCCATGCCACCAATACGATCGGCAAGGTCTGGTAATACCCTACCCAAAACCTTTGTAGCACCAGTTGTTGTTGGAACTATATTTAATGCTGCAGCACGTCCTCTCCTTACTTTTTTTGCCATGCCATCAAGCAGCTTTTGCGAAGTGGTATATGCATGTACAGTAGTCATAAACCCTTTTTCAACTGCAAAAGTACTGTGTAAAACATGAAGCATCGGCACAAGGGCATTAGTCGTACAACTTCCGAGTGAAACAATTTTATGTTTTTTTAAATCAAATTGATGATCATTTACACCAGGAATAAGAGAGATATCCTCATCCTTGGCTGGTGCAGTAATTAATACTGCATGTGCACCACCAGATTCAATGTGCTTACTTGCATCCTCTCGCTGCGTAAAACAACCTGAAGCTTCCACGACCCACTCAACACCAAAATTTTTCCACTCGATTTTCTCAGGATTAGGCTCCGCAATAATAGGAATAACATAATCACCTATATACAACTCATTATCACGCACGATAACAGGCGCCGGAAATATACCCATAACTGAGTCATATTTAAACGCATACGCTACAGAATCCCGTGGTGCTGGTCCAATATTGATAGCCACCACTTCTACTGTCTGGATTGCTGCTGGATCTTCTAAAATAGTGCGCAAAAAGGTTCTTCCAATACGTCCAAATCCATTGATAGCAATACGCATAATTTTCTCTCCTTATCATTTCATTATTTGATCTGGTAACTTAGGTGATAGCCATTCATTAACTTTAACAAGCATACGTCGTTCATCATTTTCTGCAATTGCAGGTGGTTCAGTCAATATAGGAATGTTTATAAGTCGTTTATCATGCACAAAACGTTTTAATCCAAATTCACTAAGAATAGCGTGCTCATCACCAATATAACTATGCATATCTACGCAAGAGCCGCACAATTCCTGTGTTCCATTAAGATGAATAAGCTTAATTTTTTCCAATCCAATTGTTTTTTCCAAAAGCTTAATAAACTGCTCATATCCTTTGCATGAAAGTATATCATACCCAGCTGCATGTACATGAGCAGTATCTATACAAAATCCAATCCTATCCGGTTGATCAAGTTTAGTCAGAAGTTGCTGAAAATCTTCAATATTGCTACCAATTGCAAGCTCACCATGAGCACTGTTTTCCAATAAAAATTGAATGCTGCGCTCTTTTCTGAGCAGATAATTAATTATTCGTACAACTGCATCGATACCGGCTGATTTATCTTCAACCTTCTTTACTGCTCCAGGATGAATCACCATATGTGTAAATTCAAGTCGCTTAGCAAGCACTATCTCTTTTGATAAAAGGGGATGGTACCTACGATCAATGGAAGCCAAATTAATAAAATATGAGGAATGTACATATAATTTATTAAAATAGATCCGACGTAAAGACAAAAACTCACGCACATCCTGATCATCTGGTATCATTACCTTTCCAGTTTTTCTGCCAGTAAAAAAACATTGAAAAAACGGAAGCTCAAGACAAATTGCTCTTTGGACTAGATCATTCAAGGTACTTGTAATACCTAAATGTAAGCCAATTTTTCTCAATTAACCTCCCTATTGTTCCATGATCTCTCTCTGCAAAAGGTCTTCATCAAAATATTGACGTAAAATAGTTAAAAAATCATTTTTAACCTGTTTTAAACCATATGACGAATCCGATTCAAACCGCATGCTCAACATCGGCTGCGTATTAGATACACGAACAATTCCCCAACCATACGGCATTACTGCACGAACACCATCAATAGTAATTAATTCTGTATCATTACGCTGTGAAAAAGTACTCTTCAATTGATCAATAATCATCCCCATCTTTTCTGGAGGACACGTTATGCGAATTTCAGGCGAACTATATCTCTGTGGAAATATCGTGAGTAATTCATCCAATGATTTACCAGACTTAACGAGCAATTCAAATAAACGTAATGCAGCATAAATACCATCATCAAATCCAAAATAACGATCATTAAAGAAAAAATGACAGCTCAATTCCCCACCGAGTAATGCATTATGCTCCTGCATTGCCTTTTTAATAAAAGCATGGCCAGTTTTTGTCATAACTTGCTCTGCACCCCACTGTTGTAACAGATCAATTAATCCAGATGATGCTTTAATATCAAAGACAACCGCAGCACCTGGGTTGTCTTTTAAAATACTCTTGGCAAACAATGCCAATAATCGATCACCAGGCAGTAAATATCCTTCCTTTGTCATAGCCGCCATACGATCACCATCCCCATCGAACCCTATGCCAAACGCTATATCTGTACCAGCCAATACTTTTTTTACATCTAACATATTCTTTTCAATTACTGGATCAGCTGTATGATGTGGATAAGTGCCATCTATTTCTTCATAAAGCAACTGAACATTAGGCCAGTGCATCTTCTTTATAAGCTGTGGAAAAACAGTTCCTGCTACCGCATTACCACAATCAATAATAACTGATAATTTCATACCTTTCAGATCGGTAAAATGATCAGCCAACCAATTAATGTATGGTTCGATAATTGGATACTCTGAAAGTTTTCCACAATCCGTTTCTTCTACTTTTTTTTGTTCCTTGAATAACCTCCCAATTTCTTTAATAGCTGGTCCATACACCAAATGTTTACCAAGACATATTTTTAGTCCATTATATTCTTTTGGATTGTGTGAAGCAGTAATCATAATACCTGCCTCTACGGGAAGCGTATGCATAGCAAAATAAAGCGCAGGCGATGGACACAAACCAAGAAACCAAACATTTAGTCCACTATCACAAAGTGCTTTGCAGACTTGTTTTTTTATGTGTGGCGAATGAATCCTACCATCCATACCAACAGCAACTGTTTTTGTAGAAGGATTATTGTGAATAAAATAATAGGCTATAGAACACACAAGATCATACATCTCATCAAGTGATAGTTCTTCACCAACTTTGCCACGAATATCATACTCTTTGAACACTGAATCTGCCATTGGTGTGTGCCGTAATTCATTATTATCGATCATAAACAAAGCTCCCACATATTACTCATCAAAGAATTATGATACTATCGTAGCGTATTCTTGCCAACACCAAATTAATAAATTTCATTTTTTTAAAAATAAAGATTTAAAAATAAAGAATCAATAGTACAAAACAACAAAATACAGTATTATAGCAGGTCAGCATATTAAACAATATATCGCATTGTACTAAGATTTTAGACAAGGCAAATATGATTCCATTAAAATTGCAACTTAAGAATTTTTTAAGTTACGGACCAGAATTACAAATTATCAATTTTGAACCATACTCATTAATTTGTCTTTCAGGGAAAAATGGGCATGGCAAATCGGCCTTGCTTGATGCTATCACCTGGGCTTTATGGGGACAAGCACGTAAAATCAGTGGAACCGCCAAATCAGATGAAGCACTCTTGCACATTGGTCAGACTCAAATGATTGTTATTTTTGATTTCTTCTGTAATAACCAAACTTACCGCATACGGCGTGAATATATGAAGACATATGGAAAACCATATGTAGCAGTTAATTTTGGGATACTTAATCAAAAAAATGATACATTTATTTCAATAAGTGGTAAGACTATCCGCACAACCCAGACAATAATCGAACGAACAATCAATATTGACTTTGATTCCTTTATAAACTCTGCATTTTTACGTCAGGGACAAGCCAATGAATTTTCAAAAAAATCACCAAAAGAACGCAAAGAGATTCTTGGCACAATTTTAGGCCTTGGCACCTATGAAACGATTCGTAAATTAGCTACTGAAAAAACACGCCAGGCAACCATAGAAAAAACAAGTTTACTTATGTATCAAGAAAAAATAATTCAAGAATTAGCAACAACTAAAACGGTTTCAGAACAACTTACATCCATAGAACAGCAATTAAGTACTATAACCCAAAAAGAAGGGCAATATGCACAAAAACACCAAACAATTGAAAATAAACGAAAACAACTATTGGAAAAACGTCAACAACAGCAGCTTTTTTCCCTTAAACTCGAGCATCTTAGCAAAGAAGAGGTAAAACAACAAGAAATTCTTCGTACCACTTACACTAAGTGGAAAACTATACATGCAAAACAGTTGCATCTTCCTGATTACTATCAACTTGAATTACGCAAAAAACAGCTTGTTGAAACTATTAATAAACATCAGTTACAATTTCAGCAAAGCCTTGAACTGAAAGAACAATATCTTGCTTTTCAAGAGCAATTACAACATCTAATGCAAGAACTACAAAAAAAACAGCACCAAACATTGCAGCAGCAAGCCATTACAGTTGAACGCCTAACATTTGAAAAACAATTTCATGAACAGCAAATTGAACAGCTTAAAAATACAGAACAAGAACATAAAAAAGAATACCAAGCAATTAAACAAGAACGTAATCTATGTTGTACAGAGTTACAAAAACTGGACAGTAAACTACAAAAACAAACTTCCATTATTAAGCAGTTCGAAAAGCGTAAAGAATATTATCAAAAATTTGTTACACAAAGTTCTTTGATGCAACAAAACTTAACTAACCTCGTACATAAACAGCGACTTGCGCATGATGATACTAATCCAAGTTGCCCATTGTGTGAACAAAATCTTTCAGCCTCACGCCGCCGTTTTTTAAAGCAAAAATTTATCAAAGAAGAGCACTTTCTCAAACACAAGATCAATCACATAACAAATGTTCTCAAAAAACTTAAAGAACTTCTAATTACACAACATAAAGAGGTAGATATACTCGCCAAGACTGCAGAGCAACAAAAACTCCTTCAGCTTCAACAGGAAGATAGTGAAAAAAAGTGCAACAAACTTATTGCTCTATTGCAATCATTGCAAGAAAAACAACAAGTAGCGCAAAAAGGCTGTGAACAAGCTGTCTGCACAGTTGATGATGCCGCACGTCAACTTGAAGAGAGAAAAAAAAATAGTCATATTCTTCTTGAGAATAATCAAACCTATCAAATAAAAAAACAAGAATCACAAAAGCTTGTAAAGCAGCTGACCAACGTACAATACCAGCCAGAGATTCACAATCAAGCACGTACACAACTGCAGCAGGTTGAAGAACAATTGTCGGAATATCAGAAGGATCTTGAACAGATCGCTGCACAAGACCAACGCAAACAAACCATTCATGAACTTTGTCTTGCTCTTAAAAAATTTAAACAAGAAAAGAGTACTATTCAAAAAGCACTTGCACCATTTTCCGATCTTGTATCTCATGAAGAAATGCTTAAAAGTGAAGAACAAATGCTTGTTATGGAAGTCCAAAAGTTGAATAAACATAAAGAAACACTGCTTCAAGAAAAAGGTCGTCTTGAACAACAACAGCAGAAACACAATCAACTTGAGCAAGAATTAACTCAGTACAAACAAAAAGTAGTTATTCTTAATGAAACAATTGATGATTACCAGGCAATTGCAATGGCTACAAGCAAAGATGGAATTCAAGCATTACTAATACAGGATATTCTCCCTGAAATAGAACAAGAAGCTAATGCATTACTAGCAAAACTTACCGACAATCAGTCACAAATTTTTATTGAATCATTGCGCGACCTCAAAAAAGGGGGAACTAAAGAAACACTCGATATAAAAATATCTGATACTATTGGCATCAGATCTTATGAACTATTTTCTGGTGGTGAAGCATTTCGCATAGACTTTGCTTTGCGTATTGCCATTTCCAAATTCTTGGCACGACGTGCAGGTACCTCTTTGCAAACACTTATTATCGATGAAGGATTTGGTTCCCAAGATGAAGATGGGCTTTCACATATTATGGATGCTATCTACAAAATCCAGGATGATTTTGCTAAAGTAATTATTGTTTCCCACCTATCATTCATGAAAGATCTATTTCCCGTTCACTTTCTCGTTGAAAAGGGATTTACCGGTAGTACGGTAACGGTATTAGAGCAAGGATAATCAATATATTTATATCCCACTGGCATGAGGCAATTTAAAATTATAAGATAAATAATTAGTATGAATTAGAATTGTCATTAGAACGGTATTACAAACTCAAAAAAAAATATTTCTTAAATCGATACACATAAATCTCTTTTATTAACATTAAGCTGTGGGCTTTTATTGTCAGCAACATCGCACAATTATAAAGAGATTTTGGACTGATCCCGATCTTTTCACATTACAAAAAAAACAACAATAACTTTAAAAAAGAGAGTCGAATTCTAACATAGAGATGCAGATCTCTTTTATTTCTGTTTGAATGTTCTTAAATATAAGGCTTGACAAGCTATCTATCTTTTCTGTAGTCTCCTAACAATTTGTGCAAAAATAAATCTTTGACGTATTTTTATAATCTCAAAAGGGAGACTCTTATATGACTAATACTATTCATTACGATATTATGACACATAAATTACGTCATTTTTTTCAGGACCAAAAGGGGTATATTGAAGTACCAGCGCAATCACGACTTTCTATTTTAGCTGCTTGTGAAGATCCAAAAACAATATCAAAGTATAATTTGGCTCATATTCCTTACCCTCTGCCACAAACTGGACAACTGTGGCTCGAATATGAATTACTGAAAAACCCTCAGTGGAATGGCGTTTTTTGTATGACTACGAGTTATCGTGATGAACCATCTATTATTGAAGGTCGGCATCAACGAATCTTTCCGCTGTTTGAGTTTGAATCATTTGGTGATGTTAATGAACTAAAAAAAATAGAAGCAGAATTACTCACATATTTAGGTTTTCAACGACCAGTATCAATTTTCTATGAAGAAACCTGTAGAAAATATAATTATCCGTGCTTAGAAGCAGAACATGAAGACACTTTGATGAATGATTACGGAAATGTTATCAGCCTCGAAAAGTTTCCAAAACGTTCGCAACCATTTTGGAACATGAAACGCACACCTGATGGATTATTTAACAAGGTCGATATTATTTTATATGGCATGGAAACATTTGGTTCAGCCGAACGTTCAACCAATGCAGATGAAATGCGAGACCAATTTTTTGCTGTTTCAGATGGGCAGTATGCACAATTGTTATTTGATACTTGTGGCAAAGATCGAGTATTGCAAGAACTTAATGAATACCTTTCTTTACCATTTGTTCCACGATTTGGGACAGGTATTGGTTTGACTCGTTTGGAACATGCTATGGAGAAGGCCAATTTATTTGATATACCAATCCCATGTACTCAGCCTTCATCATCAGTAAAACAATGTTCACTATAAAAATTGCTGTAAAAAACTATACCCATTCAAGACGAGCCATGTTTGCTGTATCACTTACTCTACGTCCTAACGGAATAATGCGGGTATACCCTCCTGGACGATCAATATAACGCGGAGCAATCTCTGTAAAAAGTTTTATAACCGCTTCATTCTTATAAGGTAGAAGAGCTTTAGCACGGCGACGTGCATTAAATGTATTGCCTTCACGCGCTATAGTAACCACTTTTTCAGCTAGTTTTTTTACTTCTTTTAATCTCACTTTGGTTGATACTAAATGGCCATAAGTAATTAAATGAATTACCTGGTTCCGTAGTAATGATCGTTTATGAGGAGGTTTAAGATTTAATTTCTTTCGTGTTTTTTGATGTCTCATGATCACACCTTCAGCTGTTCTGTTCTTGTTTGCTCTTTAAAATTTTTTCTATGTCAGATTCCTTGATATTCATACCAAACGAAAGTCCAAAACTCTTTAAATTCTCTTTCACTTCATTCAATGATTTACGTCCAAAGTTCTTAATCTTTAACAGATTATCTTCATTGAAATTAACAAGATCAAGAATACGATTTATATCAGCATTAAGCAAACAATTATGTGCACGAACCGAAAGCTCCAGTTCATCAATAGGTTTAAGCAATAGCTCTAGAGAAACTCCTCTCAATCCTAACTCTTCAAGATCAATCGCCTTTTCTTCTTCCCCTTTTTGTGCCACCGCAGATATTTCATTGAATGGAATCTCTTCTGCACTTACTAAAAAATTCTCTAACTGTGTACGTAACACTGATACCGCATAATGTAGCATATCAACTGGACTTTCTGAACCATCAGTACAAATACGCAATATTAATTTATCATAATCAATTTCCCCACCAACACGAGTCTTTTCCACATCATAAGCAACCCTCTGTATTGGTGAAAACATTGCATCTAAACAAATGCGACCATCCTCTTGCAACCCCTTTTCAATAAGCCATCGTGCTGGTTGATAGCCTCGTCCTGATTCTACAAAGAAAGTGATATCCAGTTCACCATCTAATCCCAAATGGGCAAGAACATGTTCAGGATTAACCAATTCAAGGTATTTATCTGCTTTGATATCAGCAACACATACCTTTGATTCTCCTTTACTATGCAAATGCATCTTCCCTGGCTTACCTTCTTTGTTACGAATAACAATACCTTTAATATTCAAAATTAATTGCATAGCATCTTCTACTACTCCAGGAACAGTAGAAAATTCATTATTAATTCCCTTAACAATAACCGAAGTTACTGCTGATCCTTCGATACCTCCAAGGAGAGTACGTCGCAAGGCATTGCCCAGTGTTATACCAAATCCAGGTTCTAATGGTTGAGCTACAAGCTCTCCAAAGGTATCACCAAGCGTTTTTTTATCCCAGCTTAACCGTGGAATAATCAATGGTTGATATTCCCTTTTTGTCATGCAATCTCCCTAAAAACTTAAACACAATCGCAAGGCATAAATTATTTAGAATACAATTCAATAATCAAATGCTCTTCAATAGGCACTTGAATGTCTGATCGAACAGGATAACGTAGTACACGACCCTTATGTTCTTTCTTATCCAACTCCAACCATTCTGGTACCTTAATACCAATCTTTAGTCGTTTATCAATTACCTGCTCTAAGAATGCCTTCTTATTGAGCACATTCTCGGCAAGCGAAATTTCATCGTCAACTGAAACTAAATAAGAAGGAGAAGAAACCTTTTTCCCATTCACTAAAAAATGACCATGTACAATAGTTTGTCGTGCTTGCACTCGTGATGTAGCCATCTTTAGTCGATAGATAACATTATCAAGCCGTCGCTCTAAGAGACTAAGCAAATTTTCTCCAGGAGCTCCTTCACGACTTTTGACAGCCATCTTGAAAAATCGTTTAAACTGTCTCTCTCGCACTCCATACATGCGTTTAACACGCTGCTTTTCTGCAAGCTGTCTACCATATTCAGACACTTTTCGCGAAGGCCTTGAGGGCCGACCTGGATTTCCAGTTGATTGCTTTTCCCTATTAGCTGATCGTTTTTCCATATTACTTGTATACCTACAACTAAAGCATTTACTAACAGCTTATACTCTACGTTTTTTAGGTGGTCGACATCCATTGTGAGGTAATGGAGTCACATCCCGCAGAACAGTAATATTCAATCCAGAAGCCTGAAGCGCACGGACAACAGAATCTCTTCCTGAACCAGGGCCCTGCAGATTGACTTCTACACTTTTGACCCCCATACTGTTCATCTCTTTTGCCAAATTCGATCCTACTTGAGAAGCCGCAAATGGCGTACCTTTACGAGACCCTTTAAAACCCAACTTACCAGAACTCCCTCTGAGCAATACATCACCTTCAGGGGTTGTAATAGAAATTAATGTATTATTGAAAGTAGAACGCACATTGGCAATAACTAAATCTACTTGACGTTTTAACTTCTTCGACCTCTTTTTGTATGCCATTCTTATTTTACCACCTAAAATAATTTCTACCTATTACTTCTTAGTTACTTTACGCTTGAGTGCAACAGCACATCCTGCTCTACGTGGTCCTTTTCGTGTACGCGCATTCGTTCGTGTTCGTTGTCCTCGTACAGGAAGCCCCCTTTTATGACGCAGACCACGATAGCATCCAATTTCTTGCAACCGCTTAATATTGAGCATAATATCCTTATACCGCTCACCTTCGACGCCATAATTGCTCGAAACTTCTTTTTGAATATCTGCAACCTCCTTGTCAGTCAAATCCCTTGCGCGTTTATTAAAATCAATATTAAGTTTGAGTAAAATAGCGCGCGATGCAGTAAGACCTATACCAAAAAGATAGGTTAACCCATATTCAATACGTTTATTATTTGGTATCGTAACACCTTCTATTCTAGCCATAAAAAATCCTAGTATAACACATTATCCTTGGCGTTGTTTATGTCGTGCATTCCTTTTACAAATGATGCGCACAACGCCCTTTCGCTTAATAATACGACAATGATTACAAATTTTTTTTATTGATGTTCTAACTTTCATAAACAGCCAATCATTAAATAAATAACACAAACCTTTTAAGTCTTATATCGCAATACTATACGACCTCGTGTTAAATCATAGGGCGAAAGCTCTAAGGCAACCCGATCTCCCGGTAAAATTTTAATATAATGCATACGCATCTTGCCTGAAACATGTCCAAGTACTACATGACCCCCTTCTATTTCAACACGAAACATAGCATTAGGCAATGTTTCTTTTACAATACCATCAACACGGATAACTTCTTCTTTCTTTTTTTGTTCTCTCTTTTTCTTCAACTCTGACCACTTTCCTTTGATATTCGCGTCAACACAATTGGATCACCATCGGTAACAGCAATAGTATCTTCTATGTGAGCAGCTAAGCTTCCATCAACTGTTTTAACCGTCCAACCATCATCAGCAATATATACATCATAATGACCAATTGTAATCATAGGCTCAATAGCAAATGTCATACCAGGCTGCAAAATTGGACCTTTACCGGGCTCACCATAATTGAAAATCTTAGGATCCTCATGCATAGAACAGCCTATACCATGGCCAGCAAAATCGCGTATAATCCCAAATCCATGACGCTCAACTTCCTGTTGAATAGCAGCTGATATATCAGATAAATGATTACCAGCTCTGGCTTTTTCAATACCTTTATTCAACGCCTGACAAGCTACATCTACAAAGTGCGAAAGACTATCTGTTGGCTGCCCAACTATAAACATACGAGTCATATCAGCACAATATCCATCAAGAGCAGCACAAATATCAACTTTTATCAGTTCACCTTCATTTAAAATACGCTCTGCAGATGGTACACCGTGCACGAGTTCGTCATTGAGAGAAATGCAACTGGAATACTTATATTCCATATACCCTTTTGACTGCGACTCTAATCCATTCGCTTGCAATTCTCGCACAATCCAAGAATTCAACTCTAAGGTAGTAACACCTGGTCTTATAACGTTAACCATAGATGAAAAAATAGTCGCCAATGCTTGACCTGCTCGTTTCATTTTATCAATTGAAAATGAATCTTTAATAATAATCATTCAACATTAAAACCTATTAATTGTTTAAAATCCCTAAATACATCCGGTAATGGCTTCTCACATTTAAGCTCTTTTATTGTTTGCCCCCTATTGCGATAAAATTGCAAAAGCTCATCCTCATGCTTATGATAAATAACAAGTCACTCACGAACCATCGCAGGTTCATCATCCTTTCTTTGTTCAAGCTGGCCTAGGCATATTTCACAAGTTATCTCATTTTTTGAGGATAATGGCATGCTTGTATCAAGAGAATATATTGCGAGGATAACCATCTAAAATAACTGCAGGCACATCTTGATTATTCTGGTTGAGCCATTCCAGATACCATAGCAATTACAAGCTCATCAGTTATCAGTTTACCAGATTTTATAGCAAAATCTATCTCTTTGCCAATTTCTGTCTGTTCACTTACGTGCTTTCTACACTCATTCCCAGTTGAAAACTTCTTCCATCCCAACTCTCGTATACACTTTTGTGCAAGCGACCCTTTACCGGAACCTGGCGGTCCTATAAAAAGATATATTTCCATCTGACGCTTCATCGCGCCCACCTACTTCTCATACGACCAGATGATAAAAATCCTTCATAGCGATGCTCAATAAGGTAGGATTCAATCTGTGATGAAAGTTCAAGCGCTACACCAACCACAATCAGTAAGCCAGTGCCACTAAAAAGACCTCGCGGCATATCCGTCTGCAAAATAATTTGCAAAATATTCGGAAAAATAGCTAATATACCCAAGTAAATAGCACCGATAAGACCAATACGGGTTAAAATATAATTGAAAAACTCAGCCGTTTTTCTGCCGGGACGGATTCCAGGAATAAAACCACCACTCTTTTTAATATTTTCAGCTAATTCTTCAGGATTAAAAACAAGCGCTGTATAGAAGAATGAGAAAAAGATAATAAGAACAAATTCAGTCGTATTCCACAATATGCTCGTTGGATTTCCCATATGTTGAGCTAGCCACGTGAAGAAGGCATACTTCTCTGAAAATGCTGTCGCTAAAAAGAGAGGAATATTCAATACTGCACCCGCAAAAATAACTGGCATAACACCAGCGGTATTAATTTTAAAAGGGATATAAGTACTTTGTCCACCATATACTCGCTGCCCAACAACACGTCGTGCATATTGCACTGGAATTTTCCGTTCTCCTTTTTCCAAAAAGACAATGCAACCAGTAATAATAATAAAAGCCGCAAGTAATATCAAAGCTATAAATGGATCCATAAGCCCTTGACGAACTTGCTCAATAATTCGAACTATATCAAATGGAAAACGTGAAACAATACCAGCAAAAATTATTAATGAACTACCATTTCCAAGACCAAAAAGAGAAATCTGTTCGCCAAGCCACATAACAAACATCGCACCAACAGTCAGCGATAGAACAAAAAGAAACCGAAATGCCCAACCAGGATAGAGTACTAAATCAAATCGTTCAGTCATAAATGCCAAACTCATCCCTTGGAATATAGAAATACCAAGCGCTAGATAACGCGTATATTGATTAATTATTTTGCGGCCATATTCACCTTCTTTCGCTAACTGCTCCAAAGTTGGTATAGTCATACTCAACATCTGCATCATAATCGACGCAGTAATGTATGGCATAATACCAAGAGCAAAAATGGTACATGTCCGCAATCCTCCACCAGAAAAAAGATCAAGATAGTTAAACAAACCACCAAGCGCCTTAGACTGTTGCATAAGCTGTTGAAGTTTTTCAACATTAACACCAACAACAGGTATATGATTTCCCAATCGATAAATAATAAGAATGCCAAGTGTAAATAGAATCTTTTTTCGCAGATCCTGGATAAAGAAAATATTTTTGAAGTTTTTAAATAGTATCACGACCTCGAATCTCCTTTATCGCTTTTGCCTTTCCACCGCTCTTTTCTATCGCTTTTAATGCTGATTTACTAAAGGCATCAGCATAAATAATTAATTTTTTAACTGATTTATCATCACTAAGCACTTTAACTAGAGGCAATTTTTTGGCCTTAATGCTCTTTTTATGTTTAATAATTCCTTTTTCAATAAGAGCCTCTTTGGTGACTTCGGCGCCATCTTCAAAGAGTTCACTAATACGCCCTAAATGAACAATCAAAAAATCCTGTTTAAAAGGCGCATTCGTAAAACCGCGCTTTGGCAATCGACGAAACAGCGGCATTTGACCACCTTCGAATCCTGAACGAATATTATGACCTGCCCTGGCCTTTTGTCCTTTATGCCCTTTGCCAGAAGTTCCTCCTCGCGAGCCACCACGACCAATTCGTTTTCGTTTCTTAAGTAATGGCACCAATTTATTAAGTTTTAGCATCATTCACCTTCAACCATTTTCTTAATCATTTAATTTCGCAACTGTGCTAAGTGACGAGCAGATCGTAATTTAGCAAGAGCATTCAATGTTGCTTTAACCACATTTTGGCGATTCGCTGACCCAAGAGATTTTGCCAAAACATCTTCAACACCCAATGCTTCCATTACTGCACGAACAGCTCCACCTGCAATAACACCAGTACCTTTAGAAGCTGACCGCAGTATCACCTTGCTTGCACCATGCCGCCCTTCAACACTGTAAGAAAGTGTAACATCGCGCAATGGTATTTCTATCATACTTTTTCGCGCCTTCGCCGTAGCCTTGGCAATTGCCTGAGCTACCTCTCGGCTTTTACCTAAAGCAATGCCAACTTTTCCTTGCCGATCACCAGATACAACAAATGCAGAAAATGAAAACCGCTTTCCACCTTTTGTTACTTTGGTGATACGATTAACATCTACGACAAAATCAATAATTTCATCTGTCTTATCTCTTGCCATTCTATTTAAAATCCCGATATTATTAAATTTCTAATTTCATCCAATTCTTAAATTTTTATGTTACCCTCACGTAACCCTTCAGCAAGCGCTTTCACTCTACCATGATAAAGATACGGACCTCTATCAAAGATCACCTCAGTTATTCCAAGCTTTTTGATCTTTTCTGATAATTTTAATCCAATAGAATGCGCAATCGCTTTTTTATCACCTTTTAATTCTTTGCATTCGAGCGTAGAACAACTTGCAAGCGTTTTTTGTTCCATATCATCAATAAGCTGCGCATAAATATGCTTTAAACTTCTGAATACAGATACACGCGGAAATTTCTTACCATAAACACGCTTACGTATTCTGAGTGTCCTTCGTTTTTTTCGTTGTTTAATTTTTCGCTCGATACTCACGTTCTATCCTAATACATCTATTATGCAGTTGCCTTTGCTTTGCCGGCCTTACGAACAACCTCTTCAGAAACATATCTAATTCCAGTCCCTTTGTAAGGCTCAGGTGGCCTAAAGAAACGAACTTTATCACACACTTCACCCAAAAGGGCCTTATCATGTGATTTAAACGTCAATAACTGACCAGTTTTATCTATTTCCAATGAAACTCCTTTAGGCAAAGGAAGATCAATTTTATGACTATATCCTAAAGAAAGAACTATCTTATTACCTGATAAAGCAGCTTTATAACCCAACCCAATAATCTTTAACTGCTTTTCAAAACCTTTGTCTACTCCTTTTATAGCATTTGCAAGCAATGCTCTATGCAATCCCCAAACATCGTTTGTCTCGCGATTGAGTTTATCATTAGAAACGGTTAACTTTAGCTTATTATCTTCCAGCGCAACCTTTATAAAATCTGGTAATTCGTATACACCAGAACCTTTCGCACCCTTATAACGTACCGTCTGACCATCAATTTCAACCTGTGCAGCACCTATATCTATCGGTTTTCTACCAATTTTCGACATATCAACCTCTCAAATTACCAGACTGTACAAATAACTTCGCCACCAACACCCAATTCTCGTGCTTTCTTGTGTGAAATTACTCCGCGGCTTGTGGTCAAAATGGAAAGCCCAAGCCCACCAATAACTGGCTTCAATCTATGAAGGCCACGTTTTTTTGTTATTTTTGCATAACGACGACGACCTGGTTTGCTCACTCGTTGTATCTCATGAATTACCGATTCACCACTAACATACTTTAAAAAAATCTTTAAAGACTTTTTTAAAGCAGAAACATCATCGAGAACAACATAATCACGGATGAAGCCCTCTCCTTCTAAAATCTGACTTATCGCCTCTCGCATCTTTGAGTAAGGCGCAATAACGAACGGTTTAGATTGCATTAAGCCATTTCGAATAATTGTCAGAAAATCTCCAATAGTATCTATCGACATAGTTATCCTTGTATCTGAAAATTATCCCCAACTTGTTTTCTTAACACCGGGGAGTACCCCCTGCAAAGCAAGATTTCTAAAGCATATGCGACACGTCATAAACATTCGCATATAGCCACGTGGACGTCCACAAATCTTACACCGATTATGTATTCGCACCGCAAATTTAGGAGATTTTTTTGATTTCTCTATTAATGCTCTTTTTGCCATTAATATACCTCAACTATCTTTTATTTATGCCTTTTCAAAAGGCATTCCTAACTTCTTTAACAACATCAGCGCATACTCATCATTGCGCGTAGTAGTATGAACAGTTATATTCATACCATAAATTTTATCACCAACGTCATACTCAATTTCAGGAAAAATAATCCATTCCCTAATACCAAGATTATAATTGCCACGTCCATCACAGCGAATTGGAACACCCTGAAAACCACGCACCTTCGGCAAAGCCAAATTAATAAGTCTATCCAAAAACTCCCACATTTTTTTATGCCTAAGCGTAACCTTCACTCCAATAGGCATTCCTTCACGCAATTTAAAACCAGCAATAGATCTTTTAGCAAAAGTTCGTACAGGCACTTGGCCGGAAATTTTTGTAATACCTTTAATCACTTTGCTAATAGCCTTGCTATCAGTAACAGCATCCTTAACACCAACATTAAGCATAACTTTTGAGATCATAGGTACAGTTAAATTATTCTTTATACCAAGATCCTTCTTTAGTTGAGGCCTAATCTTTTTGATATATAGTTCTTCCAAACGTGCTTTACGCAATCTTTCCATATCTTATCACATCATCAAAAAACTTCTTTACACCGATTACATACACGGACACAGTTACCTTCTTTCAATCGTTTTGTATTAATACGACAAGGCTTTTTGCAAGCACCGCAAACGGGCATTAATGTAGAAAGATCTACATTACTTTCCTTTTTCTTTATACTTCCAGCTTCCCCTTGCCTACGAGGTTTAGCATGTTTTGTAACTATTGCTATACCCTTGACAAAAGCTTTCTTCTTTTTTGGTAACACTTCTATTACCATACCCGTTTTGCCTTTATCTCTTCCAGAAATAACTATTACTGTATCATCTTTTCTGATCCGTGCTATCATATATTAATTCCCTACTGTTAGAGCACCTCTGGCGCTAACGAAGCAATCTTTGAATATCCTTTTACTCGTATTTCACGGGCAATTGGACCAAAAATACGTGTGCCTATATGCACTCCATCTTTGATAATCACAGCAGCATTATCACCAAACCGAATATAACTTCCATCTTCACGCTTAAATTCTTTTTTAGTACGAACAATAAGCGCCGTTACAATCTCTCCCTTTTTAACCATACCACCCGGAATAGCTTTTTTAACTGCACATTTAACAAGATCCCCCAAATAAGCATATCGTTTTCTGGTACTACCAATAATATGAAAACATTGAAGCAAACGAGCACCAGAGTTATCTGCTACTTCTAAATACGATTCCTTCCGAATCATCTATTTACCTCGTTTCATTACACATCAAGAGTATCAGTAAAGTTTGATTTAACGACCCTTTCAAGGTACATATACTTCATTTTGGAACACGGTTGCCCTTCATAAAATATTACTGTATCTCCCTTTTTTGCCTGTTTGTGTTCATCATGTACCTTATATTTCTTAGTTTTCCTAATTATCTTGTGAAAACGCCGATCTTGAAATGTTCTTTCTGCCTTGACAACAATAGTTTTATCCATTTTGCCTGAAACAACTGTTCCTATGTATATCTTTTTCTCTTTTTTTGTTGGTTCCATCGCCTTCACTAACTAAAATATTTGTTAAACTTCTTTTCGTTTTTTCTGCAAATAGCTCAACACCCGTGCAATATTTATTTTCAATTTTTTAAATTGAGAATAATCTTTTACATGCGATGTTGAAGAACTCATAAGCAAATTAAGTCGCTCACGCCGTAGAGTCTCAAGCTTTATCTTAAGTTCTTCGTTACTCAACAACTTAAGTTCTTCTTTAATTTTTTTTCTTTTCATCACAATTCATATCTAATTACAATACTAATTAATGGTTAACTCATGTCCCTTTTTGACAAACCGTGTCTTCATAGGCAACTTATAAGCCGCCAATTTTAAAACAGCACGAGCAGCATCTTCATCAACACCAAGAACTTCACAAATAACACGCCCCCTTTTTATCACGGCAACCCATTTATCGACAGCACCTTTTCCTTTGCCCATACGAGTTTCAGCCGGCTTTTTAGTTACAGGTTTGTCGGGAAACATACGCAAAAAGAATTTGCCACCTTTTTTGAACTGACGTGACAGAGTAACTCGCACTGCTTCTATCTGTTGAGCTGTCACCCACGAAGGCTCTACCGCTTGTAGTCCATATTCACCAAATGTAACAGTACGTGCTCCTTTTGAATATCCCTTGAGCCTTCCTCTTTGTACTTTTCTATATTTTGTCTTTTTTGGCATCAACATATGTTTTCTCTCTTAATTCACAAAAGCTTTTTTAGTGATCTCAGGCAGCATGCTGAAATTCACCTTTGCAAATCCACACTTTCACCCCAATAACCCCATAGGTTGTATACGCCTGCGCAAAACCATAATCAATATCAGAACGCAACGTATGAAGTGGTATGGAACCTATGCGAATCCCTTCCTTACGAGCTATCTCGGCACCCTGCAAGCGACCTGCACAACGAATTTTTACTCCCTTTGCGCCAGCCTTCATCACAGATGCAGCAGCCCGTTTCATCGCTTTTTTGTAACTTGCACGTTTTTTAAGTTGGGCTGCAATATTTTCTGCAACAAGTTGCGCGTTAAGTTCTGGCTGTTTCACTTCATGTACAGAAATTTCAATATTTTGCTTCTTTAACCATGCAGCCAAATCTTTCTTAAGCGCTTCAATATCCTGCCCTTTCCTGCCAATAACAACACCTGGTCGAGCTGTAAAAATAAAAATACGGATACTATCTGCAGCCTTCTCAATCTCTATTTTTGCAACTTCAGCATTTTCAAGAGCTGATTGCAAATATTTACGAATATTCAGATCTTCTATAAGCTGCTCCCCATAAGAATCTCGTGCAAACCAACGAGAATCCCATCCTCGATAAACTCCAACACGAAATCCAATAGGGTGCACTTTCTGTCCCACATTAATCCTTCTTAACTTTCAACAGATTCTAACATGACAGTTATATGGCTTAAGCGCCTGCGTTGAACAGATGCTCGGCCCATGGCGCCCGGTTTATAATAACGAAAAATAGGTCCCCGATCGACACGAATCTCTTTAAGAACCAAATCAGCTGCCTCAATATTTTTCAAACTTTTGGCATTAGCAGCTGCCGACTCTACAAGCTTTTTAACTGGCAAAACCTTTTTAATCGGTATTGTTTTAAGAATATTTAATACATAATCAACATTCTTGCCACGAATAGCATCAACTAATAGCCGTAACTTATTTGGTGAATAACGAATATACTTTGCTTTAGCACTAAATTGCATATTACCAAAAACCCTCTAATTACTCTTTTAAAATAAGATCTAAGTTATTACTAGTTTATCAAAATAACGATTATTGACAACTTTTATTCTTTTATTTTTTTGCTGCAACACCAGCTTTGCGCTGACCACTATGTAACCTGAAGGTACGTGTTGGTGCAAACTCACCGAAATAATGACCTACCATATTTTCTGTTACATAAACTGATATAAACTTTCTACCATTATGTACAGCAATGGTTAGTCCAACAAAATCCGGCGTTACCATACTTCTACGCGACCAGGTCTTGATAACCTCTCTTTTACCACTTTCCTGTATTTTTTGAATTTTTTTCATCAGTGAAGGCTGTACATATGGACCCTTCTTTGTTGATCTAGCCATCTTATTCACCTATTTTTACTACGTTTTTTCAAAATCAACGGATTTTTTCGTTTTCTTGTTTTTGTACCTTTGCAACCCTTACCCCATGGTGTCCTCGGGTGAGAACCAGATTTTGACCGTCCTTCACCACCACCATGAGGATGATCTACTGGATTCATAGCCATACCACGTACTGTTGGACGAAAACCAATATGCCGAATACGACCAGCTTTACCCCACGAAATATTTTTGTAATCTGCATTACCCAACACACCAATTGTAGCCCAACAGGAAACAGGAACTAAACGCGTTTCTCCAGAAGGCAACTTCAAAATAGCATATTTTTCATCCCTTGAAATTAATTGGGCTGCAGTACCTGCACTCCGAACAAAAGTACCACCTTTTCCAGGCACAATTTCAATATTATGAATCATAAATCCAATTGGAACTTTGGCCAGAGGCATTGCATTACCAGGTTTTGCCTCTGCATCTTTGCTTGCCATAACAGCACTACCAACCTGTATCCCCTCAGGAAGTAATATGTAGCCTTTTGCACCATTTTTATACAAAACCAAGCCTACACGTACATTACGATTAGGATCATATTCAACGGCTATAATTTTACCCGGCACGTCTCTTTCAATGCGCTTAAAATCAATAATACGATATCTACGTTTAGCACCACCACCGCGATGACGCACTGTTATACGTCCATAACAATTACGGCCTCCCCTCTTTCTAAGAAGCCCTTTAACCAAACTTTTTTCTGGCTCTTTTTTAGTTATATCACTTGAATCGATATACGTCTGAAACCGTAATGAAGAATTTCGCGGTTTTCTTTTCACTATTGCCATTATAAATTCCTACCCATTATTCAGTAAGTCCTTTATCTTGTTCAGCTTTAACAACCGTTTTACCTGCCTGATCAAAGAAATTAAGCGAATAACCTTTAGTTAAAGTAATAATAGCCTTCTTAATTTTCGGTCCTACTATTGTTCTCTTATTGACTATACGCCGCTTACCTTTTCTACACATAATATGAACCTTATCCACCTTTACATTAAAAAGCTTTTCAAGAGCTTCTCTAACAAGTGGTTTATTAGCCCATGGGTGCACTCTTAATACTAATTTTTTTAAATCCCTGTTTAACTTAAATGCCTTATCAGTAACAACAGGCCCCTGTATTACATCGTATATTGTTAACTTGCCGCGTTTTTTGTCCATCGTAAAACCATCTCTTTAAAACGATCAAAATCTTTCTTAAAAAACACCCAATAATCACTTTTTGCTAAATCAAATGCATTTGGCTGATCAAAAAACACAAGCCGCACATTTGGAAGATTACGCAAGGATGCATAGCTCATCAGATCTTCGATAGGAAGAAAGATAAGTAATTTTTTATCTGTTAAATTAAGGCCCTTAAATAAATCATTAAAAATTGATGTTTTGGGTCTATCTACTTCAGCTACCTCAAGAGCAACTATCTTGCCCTGGTTAAGAAAATCATAAAAAAGCGCTCCAAATACCTTTTTCTTTACTTCTTTTTGAACTTTAAGCCGTCTGACACGTGGTTGTGGACCAAAAGTAACACCACCGCCACGCCACAACGGCGATCGCGCTGAACCAGCACGTGCTCTTCCAGTACCCTTTTGTTTCCAAGGTTTTTTACCACTGCGAGCAATCTCAGAACGACCTTTACAAGACACTGTCCCTTGGCGCCAATTTTGTATCAGTGACCGTACCCATAGGGCAAATGAAGTTTCAGAATCATTCTTGGGCGGTATACTTCTTATACCCAAATCTTGATAAGAAACAGTCAACTTATTTTCTTTTTGCTTAACTTTTGCACTAGCCATCGTCTTGCTCACCTAACATTATGCTTTTCTTACAAAAAGCAACGATCCTACTTTACCTGGAACTGATCCTTTCACTAACATAATCTTCATTTCAGGCTCAATACGTACCACTTTAAGCCTCCGAATAAAACGTTTTTGAACCCCTTTATGACCAGGTAAACGCTTTCCTTTGACAACTTTTCCTTGAGAGCAAAAAGAACCTATTGAACCAGGACGATTACCCATTGTCGAACCATGACTTCCTGGAGGTCCACTAAAACCATACCTCTTCACAACACCTGCAAATCCACAACCCTTGGTTATGCCGGAAATATCAATACTATCACCTAACTTCAAGAGCGTATAAAATTCTGCTGGTTGACCTATTTTAACATCACTAACTATATCTACGTCCTTAATTTCTCGAATATGAGAAAAATATTTTTTCAAATTTTTCAGCCATTGCAACGAAAAAGGCTGAGAAATATACTTATCTCTCAAGCATCCAACTTGAACCGCTTCATAGCCATCTCGATCTTTTCGCTTAATATTGGTTACTATCCAATGATCGAGATTTATTACGGTAACCGGTATTACACGTTCATTATCAAAAATTTGGGTCATTCCAATCTTTTTTCCCCAAACACCTATCACCATCGAATGACCTTTCCACTATTTTACTTTATTTCGACATCAACACCAGACGATATAATCAACTTCATCAACGCATCCATCGTATGATCTGATGGAGAAACAATATCCAAAATACGCCGATGCGTAGTTAGCTCAAATTGTTCTCTCGATTTTTTATCCACATGCGGAGAACGCAAGACGGTAAAACAGCGACGCTTATTGGGAAGTGGAACAGGTCCCATCAAATGTGAACCTGTTCTTCGAACTGCTGAAACAATCTGTTTTACAGCTTTATCCAACAACTGATGATCATATGATCTAAGAGTAAGACGAATTCGCTGTTTAGCCATTAAATGTACCTATTCTAAAATATCAGTCACAATACCAGATCCTACCGTCCTACCACCTTCACGAATAGCAAATCTAAGATCTCTATCCATCGCAATAGGAGAAATCAAATCAACTGTTAGCTCAACATTATCACCGGGCATAACCATCTCTCTTCCCTCAGGAAGCGTAACAACACCAGTAATATCTGTTGTCCTGAAGTAAAATTGAGGCCTATAGCCATTAAAAAATGGACTGTGCCGACCTCCTTCTTCTTTGGTCAAGATATAAGCCCGAGCCTTAAATTTCTTATGTGGTGTAATAGCACCAGGGGCAGAAACAACCATCCCTCGTTCAATATCCTCCTTTTTTACACCACGCAAAAGAAGACCAACATTATCACCAGCAATACCTTCATTCAAGGTCTTTTTGAACATCTCAACGCCAGTAACAACGGTTTTTATATTTTTGCCAAATCCAATAGCTTCAACTTCTTCACCAACTTTGACTTTACCTCGCTCAATTCTACCAGTTGCTACAGTACCACGTCCGGATATTGAAAATACACTCTCAATAGGCATCAAAAATGGTTTCTCAATATCACGTTTTGGCTCTGGAATATACTCATCAATCGCATCAAGAAGTTTTTGAATTGAGCCATAACCAATTTCGCTAGTATCACCTTCAAGTGCTTTGAGAGCAGAGCCGCGAATGATAGGAATTTTATCGCCAGGGAAATCATACTTATTCAGCAATTCTCTGAGTTCCTCTTCAACCATATCTATCATTTCAGGATCGTCGACCATATCAACCTTGTTCAAATATACAACAAGTGCTGGAACATTAACATTCTTAGCTAATACTATATGCTCACGCGTTTGAGGCATTGCACCATCTGCTGCTGAAACAACTAAAATAGCACCATCCATCTGTGCAGCACCAGTAATCATGTTCTTAACGTAGTCTGCATGTCCTGGGCAGTCAATGTGTGCATAGTGACGCTTTGGTGTTTCATATTCAACATGAGCAGTAGCTATAGTTATACCACGAGCCTTTTCTTCCGGCGCAGCATCAATATCTTCAAATGCCTTAAATTGCGCTAGCCCTTTTTCCGCCAAATATTTCGTAATAGCGGATGTCAATGTTGTTTTTCCATGGTCAACATGGCCAATCGTTCCTACATTAATGTGAGGCTTATCTCGTTTAAAAACTTCTCTAGCCATTATATATATCTCCTAACTCTTTAATTACGTATTATTAATTACCTATTTCTTTTCAACTATTGCATCCTGAATACTCTTTGGCACTTCTCGATAACATTCAAACTCCATCGTATAATTGGCACGTCCTTTTGTCATCGAACGAAGATCAGTAGCATATCCAAACATTTCTCCAAGTGGAACTTCAGCATCAATTAACTGCTTTCCAGCTTTCGCATTCATGCCAAGAACTCTGCCTCTCCGTGAGCTCAGGTCTCCCATTACATCTCCCATATATTCTTCTGGAGTCTCTACTTCAACCTTCATAATAGGCTCAAGCAATACAGGAACAGCTTGTGCCATTCCAGATCTAAATGCCATAGATGCAGCAATCTTAAAAGCTAATTCTGACGAATCGACGTCATGATAAGAACCATCACACAGTATTGCTTTAACATCTACCACTGGATAACCACCCAAAATACCTGTATTTAATGATTCTTGAAGCCCTTTTTGAACTCCAGGAATAAACTCTTTTGGAATAGCTCCACCAACAACTTTATTAACAAATTCAAAACCTTTTCCGCGATCAAGTGGTTGAAGCTCAATCCATACATGACCATACTGACCACGGCCACCAGACTGACGTACAAACTTTCCCTCAACTCTCGCAGGCTTAGTTATTGTTTCTTTGTAAGCCACCTGCAAGCGCCCCTGCTTAACCGCAACTTTATGCTCTCTACGCAAACGATCAACAATAATATCTAAATGCAATTCACCCATACCGGAAATAACTGTCTGCCCCGTTTCTTCATCATAGGAAAACCTAAAAGAAGGATCTTCCTGCATGATTTTTCGTAATGATAAGCCCATTTTTTCATAATCTGCCTTATTTTCCGGCTCAACTGAAGTCGAAATAACAGGCATAGGTACATCAATAGATTCAAGACTAATCAGTTTACCTTCGCAAAGAGTATCCCCTGTATTAGAATCTTTAATACCAACAATTGCAGCAATATCCCCTGCAGAAACTTCTTTCAACTCTTCACGTTTATCAGCATGCAATTTAATTAAACGGCTAATACGTTCTTTCTTTTGTGTACGTGAATTAATAACATAAGAACCAGCCTTAAGCACACCCGAATACACGCGAATAAAGTTAAGTACTCCAACAAACGGATCAGTCATAATTTTAAAAACAAGAGCACAAAATGGTTCATTAGGGTCAGCATTACGCACAACTTCTTCATCGGTCTTTACATCAATACCCACAACTGGTGGTACATCAAGTGGAGATGGTAAATAGGCAATTATATTATTAAGCAATGGCTGTACCGCCTTATTCTTAAATGCACTTCCACAAAATGCTAAAGTAACCTTACGTTCAACCACACCTTTACGGAGAGCCTTTTTAACTTCTTCAACCGTAAGTTCTTGTTCATTTAAATATTTTTCAGCCAATGCATCATCAAAATCACATGCAGTCTCAATCACCTTAATACGAAGCTCTTCTACCTTATCGACATATTCTGCAGGAACATCAGCCCATTTAACTACTGAGCCCATCTCACCTTCAAAGGTAGCCATTTTGCGGGTAAGCACATCAATAACCCCAACAAAATTTTCTGAAATACCAACTGGTACTTGCATTGCGAGCGCATTTGCATCAAGCTTTTTATTAATATCATCAACACACATAAAATAGTCAGCACCAATACGGTCCATCTTATTGATAAACACTATGCGAGGTACCTTATAACGGTTTGCCTGGCGCCAAACTGTTTCCGATTGTGGCTGTACACCATCAACACCGCTAAAAACAGCAACCATACCATCCAACACCCGCAAAGATCGACCTACTTCAATCGTGAAATCTACGTGTCCTGGCGTATCGATAATATTAATTTGAAATCCATCCCAAAAACAGGTCGTCGCCGCTGAAGTAATGGTGATACCACGCTCACGTTCCTGTTCCATCCAGTCCATGATAGCTGTTCCCTCATGAACTTCACCTATTTTATGCGAAACACCAGTATAAAATAAAATTCGCTCTGTTACCGTTGTTTTTCCTGCGTCAATGTGGGCAACAATTCCTATATTTCGATATTTATCAATTGGGTACTTCTTCATTTCAACTCTTCATCTACCACGCATAATGAGAGAAGGCCCTATTTGCCTCCGCCATTCTATGGACATCTAATTTTTTCTTAACTGCGTTTCCACGTCCTTCATGAGCATCCATAAGTTCCTTGGCAAGACGCTCACCCATTGTTTTATCTGGTCGATTTGCTGCAGAATTAATAATCCAGCGCATTGCCAATGAGCGTCCTCGCTGCGATGGAACCTCCACTGGAACCTGATAGACACTACCCCCGACACGGCGAGAACGAACCTCTACACTTGGAATAATCTGCTTAAATGACTCAGTAAAGTAAGCAAGCACTTTCTCTTTATCTCCATTTATCTTTTTTGCCAAGATATCAAGAGCATCATAAACAATTGTACGGGCAACATTTTTTTTCCCCCGCAACATTACTATATTGATAAATTTTTGAAGAATTTCCGAGCCATAAATTGGGTCAACCCCTATATCTCGTTTAAATTCTTCCTTTTTACGCCTTGGCATACTTTATTTCCTTATTTTTTACTTAGCTTTTACGGCTTAGGACGCTTTGTACCATAGAGCGATCGACTTTGCTTTCTATTTTCAACACCAGCTGTATCAAGAGCACCACGAACAATATGATATTTTACGCCTGGTAAATCTGGAACTCTACCACCACGCACAAGTACAACCGAATGCTCCTGAAGATTATGTCCTTCACCTGGAATATAGGCGGTTACCTCAGCTCCTGTAGAAAGTTTTACACGAGCTACTTTACGCAATGCAGAATTAGGTTTTTTAGGCGTTGTCGTAAATACTCTTGTACAAACACCACGAGCTTGTGGATTCCCCTTAAGAGCAGGACTCTTAGACTTATACTTAACCGGCTTCCGTTTAAACCGACAAAGTTGATTTATCGTAGGCATATCTTAAACTTTCTAATAAAAAATGGAATTCATACCCAAAAATTTTTGGTAATACAACTATTCAAAAATGCTACTATCACAGCGTAAGAGTATAGTTAAAATCCAAAAATTAGCAAATAGAAGCTACTTATATTTTACCCTTTTTGTGAATTTTTTCAAGGAAAAATGATACAGTAGATAAAAAACAGAAACAGTTTCTTCTGTCCTAGATCAATAATCAATAGACGTAATAGACATTTTCCTGCTATATTAAAGAAAAATTAAAGAAAAAACTTAATTTTTATTATAAAAAATCAAATTAGGAGTTTCAATCGCATGAATTTATTGGAATGTATATTTCTTTCATCTCATAAGCTCTTAATTAGTTTTGTCGGTATTATAGGGTTGAGCTTTTTGATAGGCCTGCACGAATTAGGCCATTTTCTGTTCTGTAAGCTTTTTAGAGTACACACTCCATCCTTTTCGATAGGCTTTGGACCCCATTTGATCAGTAAAAAAATTGGCGATACAGAATTTTCTCTTTCTGCTATCCCTATTGGTGGATATGTAGAAATAGCAGGTATAGCCGAAGTAGGGCAAGGCAAACAAAAAGAGGCACATCGCTATGATAAGTACTCATTTGCCACCAAGCCTTATTATCAGAAACTACTCATTATGAGCGGTGGAATCATTTTTAATGTCCTTTTCACTTATTTTGTCCTTTGTTTGCTTTTTGCCCTTGGACTTCCTAAAACAGAGATGCTTTATCCAATCAACGCCAAGTCAGTGATAGAAATGGTCGCTAAAGGCTCTGCAGCAGAAAAGGCTGGTCTACAGACAGGGGATCGGATTTTGAAAATCAACCAAATTGATATTCAGGAGAATGAGAATGTAGAAAACCTTATCAAGGAGATTCAAGCTCATCCCAAACAAACAGTACATTTATTGATCGAGCGAGACGGACAAAAACAAACAAAGCCCGTTTTGCTTGAAAAAAAAGAAGGTAATGGAGAAGATATTGGTAGTTTAG
>SOKE01000028.1 GCA_004375875.1 Candidatus Babelota bacterium | reverse complement strand
TTGTTGAAGAAGATAAAGAAATAAACAAAAAATGGTTTGGTGATGATACCTTGCCTATAGAAAGTTTTAAATATATAGCATGTAAATAATGATTTTTAAGCTATAGAATAAATGGAAATGGGGGTTAATTCTTTTATATTTTCCTATTAAGTATATGGCTATTGAAGATCTTTTATAACTCCCTTGAGTTTTTTAACCGATTTTTCAAGTAGATCTTGTTCTTTTTGACTTAACCTGATAGAAAGAATTTGTTCAATACCCTTCTCTCCTAATACTGCTGGCATACTTAGACAGACATTGTATTTTTCAATAAAACAGGAAAGAGGAATGATACGTTTTTGATTGAAAATGATACATTCACAAATATCAGTAACGCACGCTGCAATACCATAAAAGGTTGCTTCTTTGCATGCTATTATTTCATATACTCTGTTTTTTGTTTCATCTGCCATAACATCGAGATCTTTAGAAGAAAAGATTGGAAAATCTAAAAGTGGAATACCGGCGATATTCATATTTGACCAAGCAACAAATTGAGAATCACCATGTTCACCAAGTACATATGCCTGAATAGATTGTTCCGCAATATTTAGTTTTTTAGAAAGAATGCCGCGTAATCGTTGAGAATCTAAAAAGGTGCCTGATCCAAAAATCTGATTTTTGGGAAGATCAGTAATCTGCTGTGCATAATAGGTAAGTATATCAACTGGATTGGTTACCATAATAATGATGGTATTAGGATTGATGGGCTTCATATCATTGATGATTGATTTAATAATCTTTTGATTTTCTGCAATTAGGTCACTTCGTGGTTGACCAGGCTTTTGTCGAACTCCAGCAGTGATTATGACAATGTCTGCCTGCCCAGCCTCTTTTGTGGTTCCTCTTTGAATTTTTGATGCATAACAGAATGGTAATGCATCCGAAAGATCAAGTATTTCTCCTTTGCAGCGTTTTTCATCAATATCAATGAGTAGAATTTCTGTTGCTACATTTTTCCACATGAGTGCATATGCAGTTGTTGAGCCAACTGCTCCTGCTCCAATAATCGCAAGTTTTGCATGCTTCATTAATATCCTTTCTTTTCAAAGTTTTTTATTTAAATTTTTTTTCCAAGAAAAACAGGGTAGGAAATAGCAGCTATATTGTATCTTTTTTTTGGAATCTCCTTTTTTGTTCTTTTTTTCAGTTTTAGAGTTTCTTAAAATTTCTTATTTTTTTGACATGCAGGATTTACACAGTGAATCGTATAATTTATCAATATGATTACTTAGGTCTTTTTCAAGTTCTTCATATTGCTTAAGGCATTCCATATGCCCCGCTTCTTTGGCATCTTTCTTTGCGCATTTTTTGATAAACCAAGCTGTTTTAGATAATCGATGTAAAATTTTCATTTTGTTGTAATGTGTATTATCTAGCATCATTTTCTCCTTTTGAAAAATTGATACACTTTTTTAATTATCAGGTTTTCTTTATTTTACAAGTTCTATGGTTCCTTTGTTGTTTATTACAGTACCAAATGGAGCTGATAATTTTTGTATGCGTGATATTATTTCTTGATAATCTTTTCCAGAAGCTAAATTAACTTGCATATTACTAATGAGAGTTGGAATTAACTGTATTTGTCTTATGCTCTTTTTATCAATAATTACCTTATAAAAAAAGGAACGATCATTTCGTAAAATTGGATCTACCCTATAATCGTCAACAAAATCTCCGGTATCATAGAGAATAAGTTTGTTTTTATAAATTTCTATTCCCTGAAAAATATGAGCACTGTGACCATGAATGATATCAACACCAGCATCTATCATTTGATGTGCAAAAGAAATAAATTGTTGGCTAGGTTTTTCTCGCATATTTGGCCCCCAATGAATGCTTATGATTAGTAGATCAACATTGTTACGAATATTCGCTATATCGTTTTTTACTGTTGCAATATCACCAACATGAATATAATTTATGCCGGGTTTATTAGGACCTGCAGCCCATCCTGGTTCATTATCAGTGTAGCCAATAATGCCGATGATAATATCATTTTTTGTTAATACAACAGCTTTATGTGCTTTTTCTAAATTACTGCCTGCGCCAACATGGTATATGTCGGTATTATCAAGTGTCTTAATTGTTTCTTCGAGGCCTTCTATGTCAAAGTCTAAAATGTGATTATTGGCCAAATTAACAACGTCGATGCCAGCTATTTGCAATGTTTTTACTTTGTCTGGATCTGCCTTGAAATTAAAAGTTTTCGATACCTTTTTGGTGCTTTTTGTGAATGTATTTTCAAGATTAAGTATAGTAAGATCTGTTTTTTGCAGGTAAGGGAGAAGATTTCCCCAGGGATATTTGTATCCCTTTGTGTTTATTGTGTCATTGACTAACCTGCCAAGCATGGTATCACCGCCCAAACCAATTACTATTGTAGGAGAGGATTGTTTTTGATTCTGCATTGATTTTCCAATAATTACAAGACTAAGAATAGTCATAAATATGACTATCTTTATGGTGCTATGAGTAGGTAATAATCTAATCATACTTATTTCCCCTATTTTTTATAATTTTATGCTACTACAAAGACAAGCTGAAAGATAGATTTAGAATTATGGGGTATAGATTAGGGATAAACTTAATACGACCTACAATTTCTAAACGTGCTATACTTAAGAAATATGATTATTGGAGTTGGATTATGTATCGAGAGTTAATACATATATATGGGCCATTTTCTATTCATAGTTATGGTCTAATGATATTCTTGGGCTTAATTATTGCAATTATACTGATGATTCGGGATCCTTTGCGAAAGCAAATTATAAGCAAATGGCAACTTCTTGATAGTATTTCCGTGATGGTATTGACTGGCATTATTGGAGCACGTATTTTATATCTTTTCTGCAATATTAACTATATGAGCAGTGTCTGGGATATTGTTGCCGTGTGGGATGGAGGTTTTTCATTAATGGGTTCGATTATTGGTATTTTAATTGTTCTTCCACTTTATCTCACATATTTCAAGATTTCTGTTTTGCCTTTTTTTGATGTTCTTGCTAGTTATGGTGCATTATTTGAAGCAATTGCCAGGATTGGATGTTTGTGTGCAGGCTGTTGTTATGGAAAGCCTACTACTGCTCCATGGGGAATAGTTTATACTGATAAAAGCATTGATGTTCCTACGGATATTTATCTCCATCCAACACAGTTATACAGCTCCTTCTTTCTTTTTGTTATCTTTTTGATAGTTATACTGATTGGTCGTAGACTTTATAGAAAGCCTGGCCAGCTTCTTATGTTTTATTTAATACTGACCGGTACAGAACGTTTTCTTGTAGATTTTTTCCGAGGAGATCGGGAATTTTTTGGAAATAATTATTTTGATGTTTTCTCTATTCATCAATATTTGGCCCTTCTTGTGATAAACATGGCATTATTTGGGTTTTTGGTAATTAACAAAAAACAATATGAACATATTTAGTTTAATTAAATCTCGTATTTCTATTTTTGATGTTGTAAGTGAGTATACGAGTCTTAAAAAGGCAGGAATTTATTGGAAGGCGACCTGTCCATTTCACAGTGAAAAGGATGCTTCATTTACAGTAAGCCCACACAAGGAAATTTTTTACTGTTTTGGTTGTCAAGCAGGTGGTGATATTATTACATTTATTGAGAAGATTGAACAGTGTAGCCCACTCGAAGCAGCGCATTTTTTAATTGAACGGTACAATATAGATGTTCCTGATGAAATGACATGGGAGAAACAAAATAGTCAAACTATCGAAAAAAAAGAATATTATTTTAAAGTATGTGAAGCTGTAGCGAAATGGGCATATCAAACGTTGATTAAATCTCACGAGGCGATGGACTACCTTTCTAAACGTGGTATAAATAGATCAAGTATTAATGATTATATGCTCGGCTATTTTTCTGGGGGTCAGCGTGGTATTTATTCCTTAATTCATACTGTTAAAAGGCAGAATATTATTATTCAAGATCTTATAGAAGCGAATATTGTTAGTGAAAATAAGGGGTATATTTATTCTCCTTTTGAAGAGCGTATTATCTTTCCAATAAGGGACTGTTTAGGTAGATGTTGTGGGTTCGGTGGTCGTGTATTTAAACCAAACGATGAACGTGCAAAATATTATAATTCACGTGAGAATAGTTACTTTCAGAAGGGTAAGCTTATTTTTGGGTTGGATTTTGCAAAAAAATCAATCCAAAAAGCGGGTAAGTTATTCTTGGTTGAGGGATTTACCGATTGTGTAACTATGAGACAACATGGCTTTGTCAATACAATTTCTATCTTAGGAACTGCTTGTACATCGGATCATTTGAGGACTTTTGCTCGATATTGCGAATATATATTAATTTTATATGACGGGGATAGTGCTGGGCAACAGGCGATTATGCGTTTAACCGAGTTGTGTTGGCAAGTGAGCCTTGAGTTGAGTGTTATTTCATTACCTGTTGGGGAAGACCCGGCCTCCTTTTTAAGTAAGGGAGGAGATTTGAATGAGTTAGTTACTGAAAGTTGTGATATTTTCGAGTTTTTTTTGGAAATGGTGGGAAAAGATTTTCAAAGAAAGTCATTAGGTGATAAGATTGCTTCTGTTCGTAAGATTCTTAAAATAATTGCAGGTTTGGAAGATTCTCTTAAATGTTTTATGCTTTTACAAAGGGCTTCCACTATATTTTCTATTCCTTATGATTCTTTGCAGAAAGAACTGATAACCATACAGGAAAAATCTGGAGGGTCTAGCATGAGTACCTCTATTACTAGTGTATACCCTAAGCCTGATGAAGAAAGACAAAGGAATCTGAGTGGGGGGGTAAATGTGCTGGAAAAGAAAATTTTTTTTGCTATAATAAATAATATGCAATTATTTAATAGTGAGAATGAGGAGTACTTGATTAGATATTTTTCTGAACCATTTCAGTCTATTTTAAGGATTTTACAACGGGCTAAGGCCAAGAATTTGGATATTGATTTCCAGCAATTTTTCGACAGTCTTAATAAGGAGAATCAGAGATTGGTGAGTAGTGTTCTATTGGAATGTGATCAAGAAATAGAAAACAAGGAATTTGTGCATCTTCTTGATCAGTTTCGGCGAAAAAACTGGAAGAGAATGGTTCGTGCGCTTATGATACAAGTAAGGGCTGGTAGGAATAAACCTGATGCAAATGAGAAGCTATTGCATGGTTTCTTAAGACTTAAAAATAAGGTATTTAGTAAAGATAGTTTTTAACTTTAAATGGTGGTGCTATGGTAGCAAAGAAAATTGAAAAGAAAAAAGAAAATAAGGCTAAAAAATTGGCTAGGAAAATAACCAAGGTGAAATTTTCTACAAAAAGAAAGACCGGAACGACGTGCAGGAGCAAAACGATCAGGAAGGTTATTGTCAGAAAAAAGGAATCGAATAAAAAGATCAAGACGAAGAATCCTAAAAAAACTATTACTAGTCTTGGTATTTCTCGGACGAAAAGGGAAAAAACGGTACATTCTCTTCCAACAAAATCTGTGAAGGATATTAGAAAGACTCTTCAAGCAGTTAGAAAAACTCTTCATAAGGAATCTTCCGATCAGACAGTGAAGACAAAAAAAGGAACAGATCTGACACAGGAACTTATGGCTGTCCTGCTTGAAAAAGGCAAAAGATATGGTTTTTTGACCTATGAGGAAATTATTGAATTTAGTGATAAGAATAATCTAAGGGAAGAAGAAACAAATGATTTGTTGAGTTGCCTTGAGAAGGAAAATATTGATCTTTTTTTACAAGAAGAATTAGAGGGCAGTACTAATATTGAGGATTTTGAACAAGATGAGGGGGTTTCGAATCTTGATTTTAAAACAAAACTTGAGAGTTCATTAGATAATCTTCAGAGTGATGAGGATGAAGAAGAAGGTTCAGCGGCTCGTGAAATAGCAGCTGGTCATATCACTGATCCAGTCAAATGTTATTTGCGTGATATTGGAAAAATACCCCTGCTTAACAAAAAAACTGAGAAAATTATTGCCGATATGATAGCACAGGGAAAAGCAGAATCGATAGATTCGATTTTGCATTTCCCTTTTATTCATAAGGAGTTTGTTGCTATTGGTGATCGCTTGCGTAAGGACACTATTGCGCTTAAAGATGTAATTCAGTTTTCTGAATTTGATGAAGAGAATCTGCCTAAAATTGGTGAAGAAAAAAAGAGACTTTTGGCGACAATTGATAAAATCACAGATTTGATTACTAACGAAGAAAGGATCTATCAGAGTTATCGTGGTAACCTCGATTCGGACGGGAAAAAGAAGGAGATGCTTGATTCGGTTAGAAAAAATAGGGAAACGATTGGTGAAAAGATCCGCTCTATTAAGCTCTCCAATAAACTTCTAAGGAAGTTTGGTAAAAAAATAGAAAAGTATATCAAAAAAATTGAAGAAAAAGAGACTATAGCTAAAGAAGCAGAAAAACAACTTGCAGAGTATCAACCTATAAGACGCCCAAGTGAACAACAAAGACAGGAAATGGAGGAGGTAGAACGAAATATACGTGCAGCTGTTAAATCGATTAAGAAACTAGAAGTAGAGGTTGGATTATCAAAAGAACAGATTCTCAAATATTATAAGCAATTTAAAGAGGCGCAGGTCAAAGATAAAAAGGCAAAAGATGATCTTGCTAAAGCCAATTTGCGCCTTGTAGTTAATATTGCCAAGAAATATATAAATCGCGGCCTTCATTTCTTGGATCTGATTCAGGAAGGTAATATTGGCTTAATGAAAGCTGTTGAGAAATTTGAATTTGAGCGCGGCTATAAATTTTCAACCTATGCTACGTGGTGGATCAGACAGGCTATAACGCGTGCTATTGCCGATCAGTCGCGAACGATTCGTGTTCCAGTGCATATGGTTGAAACATTAAATAAAATCAATAAGATTAAACGAACCTTTATTCAAGAACATGCTAGAGAACCCACGTATGCTGAGTTGGCTAAAGAGCTAAATCTTGATGAAAAGAAGATAAAAAATATTATAAAAATTTCAAAAGAGCCAATTTCACTCGAAACACCTGTAGGCGATAATGGAGATGCATTTCTTAAAGACTTTATTGAAAGTGAAACTGGCTTTACTCCTTCAGATGCTGTTGCTAATACTGATTTGAAAGAACGTGTACGTTCAGTGTTGAAGTCGTTAACGCCACGTGAGGAAAAAGTACTTAAGATGCGTTTTGGTATTGATGTAGCTTCTGAACATACGCTTGAAGAAGTTGGTAAAGATTTTTCAGTAACCCGTGAACGTATCAGGCAAATTGAAGTAAAGGCGTTAAGGAAATTGCGTCATCCTTCACGCAGTAAAAAATTGCGTTCATTTATTGAACGAGAATTGAATGAAAAATTTAAGCATGAAATAGAGGAGGAAGAAGAAGGAGGACAAAAGGAAGAATAACGCATAAAACGTTATTTTAGATAAAATTTAAATGAGGCATGATAGATAAATATGGAATTGCATTTATATAATACATTATATATCCCAATAATACTTTTTTTTATATCACTTTTTGCTTGTGCATTGTATTCTTTTTTGGAAACAAGTGTTACTGCATTACGGCTTTTTAAGTTAAAAGAGCTTTCTCAAAAAGTTGGTGGAAGATATAAAACACTTTTTCATGTTCTAGAAGAAAATCCACAGCATATTCTTATCACTATTTTAATTGCCAATAGCTTGGCTAGTGTTACGAGTGCTGTATTGATTACAAGTATTATGGAAGGACTTTTTGTGCAGCTTAAGTTTTCTGGAGGCCTTGGCTTTTCTGTTGGTATAGGCTTAGCAACAACAGCGATTCTTATCTTTGGCGAAATTATACCAAAGAATATTGCTAAAACGCGTGGAGAGCGTCTATTCCGTTCAACATTGTTTATAGTTAATGCTACGTATTATCTGTTCTATCCATTTGCACGATTTCTTACTAACTTTTCAAACATGCTTATTTATAAATTGGGCAACAAAAGGATGTTAGAAGGTGTATCTGAATGGGTTTCTTCGGAAAAAGAGATTCAGTTTTTGATAGATTATATCAGCGAGCGTGGACTAATGGAAACTGAAAAGACCATAATGCTGCAGAATATTTTTGAGCTCGGTAGAACGCCGGTTAAAGAGATTATGGTTCCAGCAACCGATATTGTTTCGATTGATATTGATTTAACTATTCAGAATGTGCTTAGTATTTTTGAAAAATATCATTTTACACGTTTACCAATTTATGATGAGAATAAAGAAAATATCATTGGTATGGTTCATCTTAAAGATATCTTGTTGCTTTTGATAAAGAGAGAAGAAAAACCATTACGCGATATTATTCGGCCAATTTTATTTGTTCCTGAAAGTCTTAAGGTTAATCAGTTGCTGCGAGAATTACGTCAAAAACACAGGCATCTCGCAATAGTTTTAAACGAACATGGTATTGTAACCGGTCTCATTACGCTTGAGGATGTACTTGAAGAGATTGTTGGTGAAATTAGTGATGAACATGAGCGTATAACAGAAAAAATTATAAAACTTAGAGAAGGTGGTTGGTTAATTGAGGCAATTGTGCCGCTCGAAGATGTAACTAAGTTGCTCAATATAACTTTTGAAACGGAATCAGCAGTAACATTAGGTGGATTTTTAACTGAAAAATTGCAGCATTTACCTAAAAAAGGTGAGCGTCTTTTATATAAGGGATATTACTTCCAAGTACAACAAGCAACCCCAAAACGAGTATTGCAAGTGCTGGTATTTGAAGAGTAAAAAAATTTATTTAAATTCCTTGTAAAGCAAACTTGGCTTGATGTCTAAACTTGCTTTGTATTTGTTCTCATAGCACACATATTTGCCTTCTATAGGATGAAAAAATATTTGACAAATTGCAACATTAGCGTAGATACGTACTGGTTGAACACAGGTTAATTCTAGAGTCCAGTAGCCACTTGAACCTACATGGCCCATGCTTGAACTGATGTGTACAAAAATGCCCAGCCGAGCGATTGATGAGCGACCTTCAAGCATAGGCACGTAATAATCTGTCTTAGTGTATTCAATTGTTCGTGCCAAATAAAGCTTATTGGGTTTCATAACAAAGCCCTCTTCTGGGATTGTAATTCTTTTTGTTCTATTTTCTTTTTTCATATCAAGAATTTTTTCATCATAGATAAGTAGTTCATTGTGCAATCGTAGATTGTAGCTATTAGGATTGAGCTGATCTTTATTAAAAGGAGTAATAATAATTTCTTTGTCTAATTTTTCTTGGATTACTTTTCCCGATAGAATCATGTTTTTTTCCTTAGCATTAATTTTTTATAGGTTGCATTGTTAAATTGTCATAAAACTGCTAAACTAGGCATGTTTTGATATCAAAGAGCCTTGTTGTTTATAATAAGGGGGACTAATGGAAATACAGCCAGTGCAAACAGATACCCTAATAGAAAAGATAAGGAAGGAGGGAATTCGATTGCAAGGACTTCCAATAGAAGTCGGCAAAGTTATTGTTGGACAGAAAGATGTTATTGATTTTATCATTATCGCCTTGTTATGCAATGGCCATATTTTGCTTGAAGGAGTTCCCGGGATAGCAAAAACAACTATGATCAAAGCTATAAGTAGGGCTCTCGGTTTAAATTTTAGTAGAATTCAATTTACACCCGATCTGTTGCCAGCTGACTTAATTGGGACACTTATTTATAATCCAAGGACACAAGAGTTTGAGACAAAGAAAGGTCCTGTATTTGCTAATTTAGTGTTAGCTGATGAAATAAATAGGGCACCGGCAAAAGTGCAATCAGCATTACTCGAATCGATGCAAGAACATCAAGTTACTATTGGTTCAACCAGCTTTAAACTTGATGAACCGTTTCTTGTATTTGCAACGCAGAATCCAATTGAACAGGAGGGAACGTATCGCTTGCCTGAAGCACAAGTAGATCGTTTTATGTTTAAATTACAGGTTGATTATCCTTCTATAACTCAGGAACGCGAAATTGTTAGGCGACAGCTGGATATCAATATTATTCAAAAAATATTTACCAAAGAGAATATATATACTGTACAACAGCTCGTTAAAGATATTTATATTGATGATAAGGTTGTTGATTATATAATTTCTATTATTTTTGCAACTCGAAAACCACAAGATTTTAAACTTGCTGATCTGAAACGATTTATACAGTATGGTGTTTCCCCACGAGCAACATTGGCGTTGTATAATGCGGCTAAGGCTCATTCCTTCTTGAAGGAACGACATTTTGTGACACCCGATGATGTAAAAGCTGTATGTATGGCTGCTTTGCGACATAGATTGATTTTGAGTTACGAAGCGGAGGCAGAAGGAATTACGCCGGACGAAGTAATAAAAAGGATATTATACGTAATTCCTGTTCCATAAAATGACTTTTTTCCTGTTTATGTATTGTGTTTCTATCGTGATAATGCATGAAACTCTACTTGACAAATATAGAATAGTCAGAGTATTGTGTGAACATACAGACTGAAAAAAGGAAAGTTTGGATGAGACATCCATTATGGGTTTTAAATAGCTCGTTACTTTTTCTGGTATTACTTACCCTTTTATTTGTTTGGTTTTCGCAAGAAAGGATTCCACGTCGAGGTGGCATTGAACCAAGAGAATATCCAGCGATTATCAAAGAAGTACCGACTATTAATATAGCAAAAATCTATGAACATGATCTTTTTGATACTTATATAGAGCCTTCAGCACCTCCACTTTTACCGGCTCTGCCTTTGCCTCTTCCTCCAAAACCTAAACCGCCATATATTCCTATCAAGGAGAGGCCATCATTTTTGGAACCACTACCAATAACGCTCAAAGGTATTATAATAGTATCGCAGAATGATGCAAAAAGTATGGCAACAATTTCTGATAATAGAACTAATCAAGAAGCGATCTATAAAGTAGGTGATACTATTGAGGATGCTCAATTAATAAGAATTTTCAGAAATAAAGTTGTTTTTGTCCGGACAAATGGTCAGCAAGAAATTTTATACCTCCGTGAAAAAGATGCTCAGGAAGATCCGGTATATACCTTTTTAGGGAATTGGGAGGATGTGATAGATAAAATATCAGATACTGAATTTACCGTTGATCCTGGATTATTTGCTGAACGAGTACAGAATTTAGCGCAATTTATTGATATTCTAGATTTGACAACAGCGTATAAGCGCGGCAAAAATATAGGATGTCGTATTGGGGCTATAGCAGAAAATTCTTTAGGTTCTGCATTAGGATTGCACTCTGGTGATATAATTTTGACAATAAATACTATTCCAGCAACTAGTGCAACTGATCGCTATACCATTTATAAAGCGGTTATAAGTACAAAAACAGGTGATACTATTAGAGTAAGTATACAACGAGCTGGTCAGACAGTAGCTCTTTTATATTTTTTACGAGATGCTAAAAGACCTGAAATAAAACTTGAATCCGGACAGATTGTAGCTGAACGAGCAGCACGGCCTGAAGAAATCAAAGAAAAAGAGATAAAAGGTATGCAGGAATGTTATACATTTGCACCAACTGTTGAGCAGATCAGAACGCGAGAAAGAGAAAATATGCTGCGACGGGGAAAAAGACCGAGACACAGTATTGCTGAGTAAAAAATGATGAAACGAGGATATTTTTTTTCGTTTATAACATTACTTTTCTGTTCTGCATTGTGCTTTACAATCTATGGTAAAAATAGACGACGATCTAAAACTCGTTCTAAGTCTAATAATGTAACTACAACAATAGCGCAGAATCAAAATGTTGCTGCTCCTAATGAGCGTGGAATAAAAAAAAGAGGAAGAAGAAGGGCAAAAAAACAAAATGATAATCCGGATGAGCAGCAAACAAAGCCGGCAGAAGAACCAGTAAAAAGTCAGAAGGAAAATGAAATTCCTGAGGCTGCTATACCGCGAGAGTTGAAAGAGATTGATCAGCGTAAACCGGCTCAAGAAAATGCGGCTGAAGAAAAGAAAAGTAATCAAATAGAGGAAGAAGAGACTATAGAATTTTATTTCGAAAATACTGATTTACAAGGTGTTGTAACACAGATTGCACAACTTTATGATGTTACCTTTATTACCGATGACATTATTACTCCGATTGCAGCTGGGAGAAAAGCTCTCAAAGGTAATAAGATTTCATTTAAAACGCACAGACCATTAACTAAAAAGGAAGGCTGGAATCTTTTTCTTACGTTTTTGGATATTGCAGGCTTCGCGATTGTACCGGATGCTGACCCAACGATGTTTCGCATTACAACGATTGATAGAGCCAAAAGAGCAGCTATACCTTCCTACATTGGAGTTGAACCGTCTACGTTACCGGATAGTGATCAGATGATTCGTTATGTCTATTTTATTGAAAATATTAATCCTGAAACATTAAAGAGTATTGTTGATCAAATACTCAGTAGCTCTGCAGGCCCTTCCTTTGCATTGCGTGAACTGAAAGCCCTGATTGTAACAGATAAGGCGTACAATATTAAAATGCTCATGAAAATTGTTAAAGAGCTAGACAAAGTAAGCATGCCGCAGGCAATGTCGGTGCTTAAATTAAGGCGGGCAGATGCTGAAGAGGTTAAAAAACTATATGAGGCAATCACAAAAACGGAAGAACAAACTGTTATGGCACGTCTTTTCCCCGCTCGTAGACAGCCAACTTCTCTTTATTTTCCAGAAAATATTCGTATTATTGCGGAACCACGAAATAATGCGCTTATTTTATTAGGTCCGCGTGATGCAATAGAAAAGATAGAAGATTTTGTGCTGAAACATATCGATGTTGAGTCGGATAAACCGTATTCTCCTTTACATACTTATCAACTACGCTATTCAGATGCAAATACTGTTGCCAAGATTATGAATGATGTTACAAAATTTGGTGCTGAAACGGCCGCTGGAAAAGTAGGAGGCGTGCGTGGTGGTGATAAATATTTCAAACCGATGCTCTTTATTCCTGAGTCATCTACAAATCAACTTATTATTCGTGGGGATTATGAGGATTATTTAAAGGCTCTTGATGTAATAAAAGAATTAGATGAACCTCAACCACAAGTGGCAATAGAAATTTTAATTCTTACTGTTGAAGTTATACACAATAAAGAACTTGGTGCGCAGATTAGAAGCAAAGAGAATGGGATAAATGGTGTGCTTGGACAAAATGTAGAATTTCAAACAGGTAATTTTGGTCCTATTCAAACAAGGCAAGAGGTAGGAACTCAAGGCTGTCAACGGTTGTTAGGCAATTTGCTTAACCTAGTTAAGGGATTAGCATTATCTGATGGAAATACTGTTGTATCTCTCGGGTGTGATGCATTTGGAGTTTGGGGTATATTAAAGGTATTAGAAACTATCAGTAATTCTGAGGTTATTTCAAATCCATTTCTGTTAACGACCAATAAAACGAAAGCGAATGTTTCTGTTGGTGAAGTACGACGGTTGAAAACGGCAACAATTAAAGGAACAACAGATACAGATACCTATGGGGATGAATCAGCAAAATTGAATGTAACTATTACACCTCAAATAAATTCGGATGGAATGATTGTTCTTGATATTATAGTGGATATAATTCAATTTTTAGAAGGAAGCACACAGGATACTGCAGCCCGATCAGTACGGAATATAACTACCAAGACAACGGTGGCTGATAATGAAGTTATTGCATTGGGTGGTTTGATTCGCAATGTGATTGTAGATAACACTTCAAAAACACCACTTTTTGGAGATATACCGCTTCTTGGATGGCTCTTTAAAAATAAGAGAAAAGAAGAATCAAAAGGAAATTTACTTATTCTCGTTTCTACTAAAATTATTAAGCCTGGTGCTGAAGGGGATCTAAAACGCTTTACCAATAAGCATATTGATGATTATTATGGTACTCTTGATCAGATGTATGCTATTGGACAGAAGAAAGATCCAATTCATAAGCTATTCTTTGAAGAACCGAGAGATGATGTTGCAAGGCAAGTAGAAGATCTTTTATTTGAAGATAGAAAGAAAAAGCGCTCAAGGAAAAGGATGGGTGTAAAAAAGAAAGAACAGCAGAAAGAGCAACAAAAATCAACAAAATCAGTTGTTACAGCTAATCAACACATGCCCATAAATAAGTATTCTCAATTCGAGAAAAAACCACAAAAAGGTTTATATACGCAAGTATTGGCAAAACAGAACGAGCGCAAAAAATTTTCGCTTACTGATCTTGTAGATGATCGTGGAGAGTCGGTGCTATGATCAAGCGTATTTTTGTTCCGGAAAAAATTGGTTCTTACTATCTGTTTCCTAAACGTATTATTGGTTTTGATATTGGAAAGACCATTGTACATGCTTGCCTGGTACACTTGCATGGATATGCTATAACTATTGAAAAATGTTTTGAAGAACGAATAGTTTCTGGAGAAAATGCGAGCTATCCAGAACGGACTGGGAAAGCAATTAGATCTATTATAGATGCAGCTGGCCGATATAATTCTATATATAGTGCTATAGATAGTTCTCGTATTGTCTTTAAGAAATTAACGCTTCCATTTATTCAATACGACAAAATTAAAAAGGTAATTTATTTTGAAGTTGAACCGCTCTTACCATTTCCACTTCATGAAGCTATTGTAGATTTTATTATCATTGACCAGAATATTAAAGAAGGTAAATCAGAAGTGCTTGCTGCAGCAGTTCAGCATGAACAACTGGATCAGCACTTGCAATTATTTGCGGAGGCCGAAGTAAGCCCTGAGGTTGTAACAGTAGATTTGTTTGCACTCTATGGCTTGTACTGTCGAATTCCTTCATATATGCAGCTGGAAGGAGATGTTGCATTGATAGATCTTGGTATTAGTGCAACACGCATTGCTTACATTACCGATGGTAAATTAAGTTTTATTCGTACAGTGCCAAAAGGAATCTCTGCAGTTGCAAAAATAGTGGGAAGCCAAATTGGCGTATCACTAAGTGATGCGATTGAACGGATTATGAGATTTGGGCTGGAAGGTGATGATTCTGGATATAATGATGCGATAAATAAAGCTCTTACCACATTTTGGTATGATCTTAGTTTTACATTACGCTCCTTTAGTATGCGTACTGAAGCCCTTTCAATACATAAAATTTTACTATTGGGGATCGGTTCAGAAATTAAAGGCCTCTCTCCTTTTGTTAATCAACTGTTAAATATATCATGTGAAACCTTCACGGTAACAGGACTTTTTCAGGATAAGAACGTAATACTTAAACAGAATCAGAGAATTGCCAGTTCTACTATTATTAGTCTTAGTGTTGCACTGCCGTCGCCAGTTACCGAGCGATTTAATTTATACCAAGAAGAGCAAAGATCTCTGTATGCATCAGTTGTGAACAAGCAACTTATTGCTGCTTTAGTTTTGGTTACCTTTCTTTTTGGTCTTTTGTTAATTCACAGTTTTTTGCAGGTGCGTAAATTGCGTCATGAGCGTGTGTCATCTGAAAAAGAGGCAGTAAGAGTACTGAAGGAACGATTTCCTACTATAGAAGAAAATAGATTGGGTGATGTGGTTGAGGAGTCGCAGAAGGCAATAAAAGAAGAGGAGGAGCGCATAGCACTTATGAGTCCGGCACGTGTTTCTTCCCTCAATTATCTGCTTGAGTTGATAGCAAGGATAGATAAGAAAGCATTAGGTTTTGTTGTTGAGCGTATTACCATTGGTGATGGTGTTCTGGTACTAAAGGGAAAAGTAAAAGATTTTGATGCATTGCGTAAATTAGAAGCAAGTTTGCGTGAATCGAAATTGTTTAATTATACGGAGAGTCAGGAAAAGACGGAATTTGATGCAAAAATTGAGTTGGTACAAAATTTTGAGGAAATATAGTGGGATTGCTTGACAGGATACGTGATTATATAACCGACTTCGAGGAGAAAGAGCTTTATCGCTATGTGATTATTTTTCTAGGTAGTATTATATTGCTTATTGGTGTGCTTCTTTTTTATCATTATCGCACTATATCAAATCTACGATTGCGTATAAAGAGTATTAATAAAATGCGTGAGGAAGATGTTCAGGTGATTCTTTCAAAGGCAAATTATATTCAAAGACAACTGCAAGATATTGATACATTACTTGCTGAGGATAAAAATTTTAAAATAGTAGGTTATTTTAAAGATGTTTTGGATAAGTTGAATTTGGCCGATAAAAAAGTGATAGAGACGTCTTCACAAATTGAGCGTCCAGACCAATATCGCGAAAGCATATTGGATATAAGTTTCGATGATATGGATATGAAGCAATTGACGGAGTTGTTAAAAGAGTTAGAAGAAAATAGACGAATATTTATAAAAAAATTAGAGATTTTACGATCAAAAACCCCAAAGAAATTGGAAGTTAATATGACCATTGGAACTTTCTTACTGAAGTCTGAATAATTTTGCCAATGGGTAGGATGTATGAAGAGATTATTAAAGATTCAGCTGTCATATATTGTGGCCTGCGTTATTGTATGCATTTCTATTGTATTGGATGTTCATTCAGTTGATAAGCCAGCTGTCCAAGAGGATGCCGTAAAAGATAATCAAAAGATTTCCAATGCAGCGATTAGTGAGAAGATTATTAGTTTTCACTATGATAACGAGGATCTTGTTGATGTAATAAATTCTTTAGCATCTTTGAAAGAAGTTAATGTTGTACTACCAGAAGGACCAAATGCTATAACGTCAAAATTGACATTTCATATTGCTGAAAAAGTAACACTGGAGCAAGCGTGGGATTTACTCTATACCATTCTTGATGTTGCTGGCTATAGCATGGCAGAGCGTGTACATAATACGTTTGTGATTAGAAGAACTAATAAAGAAGTAACTAAGGAGGCACTCCCTATATATATTGGAGTTGCTCCTGATGACTTGCCAGATACAGATAAACGTATTCGTTATCTTTATTTTCTGTCCAATATTAAAGTTTCAGAAGAAGCAGAAGATGAACTGCAGAGCTTACTTAAAGATTTACTACCTGCTGAAACATCGAGCTACCGTATTGAACCTGCAAGCAATGGGCTTATTATTACTGCTAAGGCTAATGAAATTAGATCAGTTATGCGTATTGTTAAACTTCTTGAGCAAACAACATACAAGGAAAAAATGGAGCCAGTTAAACTTTACCATGTTTCTGTCAGCACAGTAGCTAATTTATTTAATGAAAGTATTTTAAAAACACCAGAACGGCATCGGTATGGAGTTGATACAAAAAAACCAAGTGAAATCACTTACTTTTCAAAATATGTCAAAGTGATACCTTACGATTATACTAATACATTGATTGTTGTAGGACGTGAGCAGGCCGTAGAACGAATAAGGGATTTTGTTCGAAAGTATATTGATGTACCACTTGATGCTGGTAAATCGATCTTGCATATATATCAATTACAATATTTGGATGCTGTTGAATTTGAGCCGGTAATTCAAAAGATTGTAGAAGCTGCTGCACCGGGGCCAAGGCAAGCCGAAGCAGAGGCAGGAAAACAAGTTGGTGTAGAGCGATATTTTGAAGGAGTTATTATTAGGGCCGATAAGCCAGAAGAGGTTGCAGAAGGAAAACCAATTAAAGGGACTAATAAATTAATTATTGCAGCTCGCAATGATGATTGGATAATAATTAAGCGATTGATTGAGCAATTAGATATGCCACAACCTCAAGTTATAATTCAGGTGCTTGTAGCAGATTTGGACTTAACTGATGTTCGTTTGATAGGAAGTATATTGCGCAACTCTGATAAGCTTCATCTTCCTAAAGGAGTTGCTTTTCAAGCAGCTAATATAGCTGATGTTTTCGTTGATAATGTTGACAAACCTACCACGCTGGCTGCTGATCTTTTACGTAATTATTATAGTGATCAAAAGGGTAAAGTAATTGAAACGGAGTCAGGTACATATAGTTATGCAGATCAGGCAAGTGTAGCAAATTCTACCTTTGTTTCATTAAGTGATTGTGGCAAATGTTGGACATGGGCATTGTTGCGGTTTCTTCATACACTTGGATATAGAAAAGTTCTTTCATTACCGCATGTTATTGCTGTTAATAATAAAAAGGCAGAAATTAAAATAGGTGACGAACGATTTGTTCCTGATGCAGGTGTAGGTGGTGCAGGAGGTACTGTTACAGCAACCAAGAAGTGGATTAAAGCTGACCTAAAAATAGATTTGACGCCACGCATAGCGTATGGTGAGAAGGAACAAGCATTGACGCTGGATATTGTTGTAGATATAGACGATTTTAAGACAACATCAAAAAGCGATGCAGATCATGTTACTCGTCATTTCGAGACGACGGCTATTCTCAATAGTGGTGATGTTCTTGCATTAGGAGGTTTAATGAGACTAGAGGATGCAAACAACTTAAATGAGACACCAGTACTAGCGCAGATTCCGATTTTGGGGTACTTATTTAAACGACGTGAACGCAAGACACCAAAAACGAACTTGACAGTATTTATTATGCCTACTGTTATTCAACCAAAATTGCGTGGTGGTATGGGAATATATACTCAAGATTATATCCAGTTGACCAAGCGTTATACGCAAGAAGGTGAACTCTTTGACTCGCTTAAAGATCCAATAACACGATGGTTCTTTAAACCAGAAAATATGGTAGAAGAATCGATTAATGATTTTGTTTCTAAAGAAGAGTTGAATAATAAAACAGCGCGTGCTGAGACGACTTCTGACCGTAAAAAAGATGAGATTGAAAAGAGCACGGGTGTTACGAGCAGGAAAGCTGGAAAAAAAGATAAAATAGCGATGGCAAAACGAAGAAAGCGGAATGTTTTAAGGGATGAGCATGAAGATAAACTTACCGCGTTGTTAGCTGGTCAAAGTAATCCTCTGGCAGAAGGCTAAAAAAGTAAAATTATTTTATTCGTTGAGCAGTCTAAGATGGAGTGCATCTTCTATGCGTAACATCTGATTATACTTAGCTATACGTTCACCACGTGAGCATCCACCAATTTTCATTTGACCTGAACTAGTACCAACTGCGAAATCTACAATAAATGTATCTTCAGTTTCTCCGGAACGATGAGAAACGATTGTGTTGAGGCCATAATCTTTGCACAGAAGAACTGCTTGTAATGTTTCGGTGATTGTGCCAATTTGAGTTGGTTTAATGATAGCTGTATTAGCTATATGTTGTTCAATTCCTTCTGCAATACGCGCTGGATTGGTTGCAAAAAGATCATCTCCAACTATTTGCAAGCGATTACCGAGTTTTTTCATCATTAACTTCCACCCTTCCCAATCATCTTCGCTCAGCCCATCTTCGATAGAATAGATTGGATAAGAGCGTGATAATTTATCATACAGTTCAATCATATCTTTTGCAGTTAGATTACGATTATGCCATTGGTATGTTTTTGTTTTGTGGTCATAAAAATGAGATGCTGCAACATCTAGGGCTATAACAAAATTTCCATTACCCTTAGAACCCATTTCAATAGCTTGCATGAGTAAATCAAGAGCCTCTGTCTCATCTTCAAAGTTAGCGGCAAATCCACCTTCGTCTCCAACTAATGTACTTTTCCCTTGTTTGCGCAGAATTTTTTTTAGACAGTGATAGATTTCGATGATGGCTTCAAATGCTTCACGAAATGTTGAAAAACCAATAGGAGAAATCATAATCTCCTGAACCTGAAGATTATTATCTGCATGGAGGCCTCCATTGATTATATTACAAAGCGGATAGGGTAGTGAAACTTGTTCGAGTCCACATAGTTGAGCAATAAGTTCATATGTTTTAATGTTGGAAGAGATTGCTTGTGCTTTGGTAATCGCTGTGCTTACGGCTAAGGTACTGTTTGCCCCGAGCTTTTCTTTATTTTGAGTTCCATCCATTTCAATCATTTTGAGATCCATATCAACTACATTTGGTTCCTTATCAATTATTTCTGGTGCAATAACTGTTTCGAGTTTTTCAATTGCCTTACTTACACCGAGACCACACAGTCGTGATCCACCATCACGCAATTCAACAGCTTCATATTTACCGCGAGAAATGCCAGAAGGAACTGATGCACGTACTGTTTGTCCATCCTCAAGTGTTATTTCACATTCGATAGTAGGATAACCACGAGAATCAAAAATTTCATGACCAATTACCTGTTTTATTTTCATAAAAGTCCTTATTTTATAATTTTATTTTTCCCTGATTCTATATCAAATTTTCATTAATAATTGTAGTGTATTATCTGTTGATGTGCAAAAAGAAAAGTTTTTTTGGCATAGTTGACGTGTTTTTAAGAACCATATAGCCTATGTTTTATGTCTGTGTGTATTATATCAAAATGAAAGGATTCTTTATGAGAAAGAAGTTTTTTCTTCTTAGTCTTTTCGGAGCAGTTGCTTTTTTATTTGCTTCTCACCATGTGTTAGCGTTGCGGGAGATTCAATCTGAAGGAGAATTTAATCAAATTATTCAACAAAAGCCACACGTTGTTGTTGACTTTTATGCGAGCTGGTGTGCTCCTTGTCAACGTATGATGACTGTACTGAGTGATATTGAAAAGGAATTTCCAAATGTTACATTTATAAAGGTTAATATTGATTTGTTAAAGAACTTGGCAGATACTTATAAAGTTTTAAGTATTCCTACGTTTATTTTTTTCAAAGATGGGCAAAAGATAGATCGTGTCATTGGCCTTTTGACTAAGAATCAACTACAAGAAAAAATTAAAAAATTATTTGCTTAAAATGTTTTTTTGATAACACCGGATTTTAGGGCTTTTACCTGCAGTTCTGTGCTTCCCCAGTTGGAAAAAAATTAATACGTACACGAGTAGGTGATTTTTAATCCTTAGATTAGGTAGGATTAATTTAGTTACTTTGATTTGTGTCTTGCGTATATGTTATTTCCGGCTCTATAACTTCTATTTTTTTCTGTATAGATTCTGTTTCTTTGGAGGGAATACTAACCATCTTTTCATCGCCAGAAGAAGGTCTTTTTTGTATGTAACGAAAGATAATGAAAGCAGATAAAAGAATAAATAAGAGATATATAAGCCATTTACAATTTTTCATCGAGATCTCCTGTCTTAAATTTAGTTTCTAACTAACTAATATATCAGAGTGGTATTTCAATTTGCAATATTTCCTATAAATATTGACTTTCTTTCCTTTTTTGCTACATTAATTCTAAAGCCAAAATGATAATTATGTTTTCTATTAAGCTGTTAAGATTAAGAATGATACTATTTAAACTATCAATGAAAGGAATGTCATGAAAAAGATCTTTTGTTTATGCGTGATAATAACTCTTGGTACTCATTCAATGCATGCTGGAATTAGGGATGATGCATTTAAATGTGTTTCTACTGCAGCTAAAGGCACCGGGGGAATAGCGTATGGTCTGTTGTCATTCGAATTATTAAGGCAGGGTGTTAATTTTGCTTCTGATAATACTTCTAATAAAGACGTGGAAGCGAATCAAGCAGCAGTAAATAGAATGTTATTGTTAGCAGTTGGTGTTGGATGTGGTTATGTAGCTTATAAACTTGGACGTTCATCCTTTAGAGATATAGGCCTAGTAGTCAGCAGAAAATCAAGAAAATCAAAAGGAAAATTGGAATCAATTTCTCCAGAAAAATTATAACCTTCAATCTTCAATTTAGAAAAAAGGCGCATGAGAAAGGCAACGGGATAATCGGAGTTTTTCATAATGCGCCAGAAATTTCAAAAAATTCATATTTCTAAGTTTGCCCTTTAATTGTAATCAATTAAGTATTTACTGTTCTTACTTCCCCTGTTCTTTTCTTTTTTTAATGATTTTTTTGTCTCATCTATAGTAACCTCTTATAAAAATAGCTTTTTAATAATTAGAGGTTCTATCTGATGGATATTCTTTCATTTTTTTATGAAAAAACATGTTTAATAAAGCATGATGAATTGGCGATTATTGGCAAACAGCTTGAATCAGAAATTAAGCGTATACAAGCTGCCCGTGATAAGGGTTATGATTCTATCTATGCTTCAATTAATTTGCCTTTTGATACAGCGTTGCGAGAACAGGTAATACAGATGGTTATGAAAAAACAAAAACATAAACCGTCTGTATTAGTGGTTATTGGTATTGGTGGTTCTAATTTAGGTACGATGGCTGTTCATGAAGCTCTTTATGGTGCGTTCTATAATGAACAAAAACCAGACACTAAAGTTTATTATGCTGATACGGTTGATTCTGATTATATTCTTGATATTGCTTTACTGATAGAACAAGAGTTGCAAAGTGGGCGTGAAGTTTTATTGAACGTGATAAGTAAATCGGGCACAACAGCAGAAACGATTGCTAATTTTGAAATATTTCTTGATATTCTCAGACGCTCTCGACCACAAAATTATCATGAGTTTGTAGTTGTTACTACTGATGAAGGTTCACCATTATGGAAGGTTGCAGGTGCTGAAGGATTTGATCGTTTATTGATACCAAAGAATGTTGGTGGACGCTATTCAGTTTTTTCGGCTGTTAGTCTTTTTCCTCTCAAATTTATCGGGGTGGATATAGAATTACTCAATGCTGGTGCACAAGAAATGGTTGATAAATGTATTTCAAATGATTTCTTTGCTAATCCAGCAGCACTTACTGCAGCCTTATTGTATGGTAACTATAAAAAAGGATTTACCATTCATGATATGTTTCTATTTTCGGTAGATTTGTATTTACTTGGTATGTGGTATCGGCAGTTGTTAGCAGAAAGTATAGGCAAAGAGCATGATAGGGCAGGAAAACGAGTTACTGTTGGAATTACACCAACCGTTTCTATTGGCAGCACAGATTTACATTCAATTGCCCAACTTCATCTTGGCGGACCAAATAATAGATTTACCACTTTTGTTTCTATTGAGAAGAATAAATCTAATATTCCAGTGCCTTGTCTTGAAAAATTTGAACAACTTGTTGCACATATTCAGTGCAGGCCATTATCTTCTATAATGAATGCAATTTTACAAGGTACAAAACGAGCGTATGAAGAGAAAAAAAGACCATTTAATACAGTGGTTATTCCTGAAAAAAATGCATGGTGTGTTGGGCAATTTTTACAATGGAATATGATTAGTATTATGTATCTTGGATATTTACTTGGCATTAATCCATTTGATCAACCAGAAGTAGAACTCTATAAACAAGAGACAAGGAAGATATTAGCGCATGAATGAATGTACCATAATTTTACTTGGTGCTACCGGTGATTTAGCCAAGCGAAAATTAATTCCTGCTTTGTGTACTCTTATTAATGCTAAAAGATTAACCCGTTTTATATTGGTAGGAGTTGCATTTGAGGATGTTACTGTTGATGAATTAAAGGCTCTTGATTTGCCTATTTATAAGTATAAATTGGGCAGTAAAGGACCAGTTGAATGTGATATGTTTGCAGAAAAACATGGAATGAGGTGGAAATCGTGAATATTGGAATAGTTGGTCTCGGAAAAATGGGTAATGCTATTGCACAACGCCTTGTACAAGCAGGTTATGAAGTTATTGGATACGATCTTAATCGTGAAGCGTTGGATCAAGCGCATAAGATTGGAGTAGAAACAGCTTCTTCACTTAAAGATCTTGCTTATTCAGCACGTATTATCTGGTTAATGGTACCGGTTGGCAAACCGGTTGATGACACGATTGAAAAACTTATTCCCCATTTGAAGGGAGGCGATATTATTATTGATGGGGGGAATAGTAAATTTACTGATTCAATTCGTCGTGCTCAGATGCTCAAACCAGAAAATATTTTTTTCTTAGATTGTGGTACTTCAGGTGGATTGCAAGGACGTGCTTTTGGTTTTTCTTTAATGGTTGGTGGAGATGAAGCTTCCTATACAAAAATTCATCCTTTGCTTGTTGCTATTGCAGCACCCGGGGGAGTTGGTTATGTTGGGCCATCAGGTGCTGGTCATTATGTAAAAATGGTGCACAACTCAATTGAATATGCTTTACTTCAAGCATATGCAGAAGGATTTCAACTACTCAAACAAGGAAGCTTTAAAGATACTGTTTTTAATTTAGAGCATATTAGTAACATTTGGCTCAATGGTAGTATAATTCGTTCTTGGATTTTAGAATTGACTCGTGATGTTTTCAGAGAGTACGGACAAAAGTTTGATGATGTTATTGGTGAAATTCAAGAAGGTGGAACTGGTCGTTGGTCTGTTGAAGATGCTCATAAGAATCATATTCCTGTTCGGCTCATCGAGGAATCTCTCAAGATTAGGGAATGGTCACGTAAAACGGGAGGTAACTATTCTACGAAAATTGTTGCATTGTTGCGGAATGTTTTTGGAGGACATTCAGTAAAGCGAAAGACAAAAAAGATAACTGATGAAGAGGTTTAATTTTTATGGGGGAAAATTAATTGACATATAAAGGGGTAGTATGAAAATAATTGATATCAGTTGGCCAATTGATGAGCACATGACAGTGCAAAAAGAAATACAGCCGGTTTTATTTGAACCAACAAAAACGTTTGTTAAAGATAAAGTACGTGAAAGTCATATTCATCTTAATGCACATACTGGTACTCATATCGATGCGCCATCGTATCTATTTCGTGATGGAAAGACAGTTGATCAAATAGATTTATATACCTGCATTGGGCCAGCCAATGTTCTTGATCTTACTAATGTAGATGGAAGTATTAAAGAAGAACATTTACATGCACATGAGATTCATGCAGGTGATATCATTTTACTTAAAACAAAAAATAGCAGCAAAGATCCTACAACTCCATACGATCCTAATTTTGTTTATCTTGATCATTCCGCAGCGAACTATTTAGTAAAACAAAAGGTTAAAACAGTTGGTTTTGATTATATTACTCTTGAACCAAAAAGAGAGTTTGATCGTGCACATCGTGAACTTCTTGAACATGAAATAACAGTTATTGAAGGATTACGTCTCTTTTTCGCAACACCGGGTTTATATTTTCTTTTTTGTTTACCACTTTATGTGTTAGGAATTGAAGCGGCACCTACCCGCGCTGTTTTACTTGATATTCGCGAAGAACTTGAAATAGAAACAGAAGATGAATAGGAAAAAATATGAAAATTCTTGATATTAGTTGGTCACTGAGCAATGCAACTGTTGAGTATAAAGATAAAAAGACGATTGAGTTTGAACAAATCAAGAAATTTGATAGGGATGAAATTCGTGAAACTCGTATCAGATTATGTTCTCATTCTGGCACGCACGTGGATGCTCCAGCTCATTTTTTAAAGGAGGGAGAAACAATTGATAAAGTGCCATTAGAATCATATATAGGTGAGTGTATTGTTCTTGATATGACCAAGGCAGGTGAATGTATTACTGCAGAGCAGCTTGAAGCACAAACGATTCGTGAAGGTGATATTGTTTTGCTTAAAACAACAAATAGTGCTCTCAAATCTACCGGTAATTTTAATAAAGGTTTTGTTTATCTAGATGTTTCTGGAGCTCATTACTTGGTAGAGCAAAAAATTAGAGCGGTTGGCATTGATTATCTTGGTATTGAACGGGGACAAAAGGGACATTTAACTCATTGGGAACTTTTTACCAATAATATCACGATTATAGAAGGTCTCCGTTTAAAAACAGTAGAACCAGGCGCGTATTTCTTATGTTGTTTGCCACTGTCAGTAATTGGGCTTGAAGCAGCTCCCGCTCGGGCAATATTAATTCAAAGTGACGAAGAAAAGTAAAGCTTTCATGATAATTAGGTCTACTAATGTCAGCATTTTTTGCAAGATAAAGCTCTGTCATCAACCATGTGATGGCAGAGCTTTTTTTAGTCACTTTAATGTTATTACCACGTATTTATGACTAAATTACCCATATTATCGAGGACTATGTTTATAAAATGATCTTGTGTATTAAATGTTCTTTTACCCCTAGGTGTTTGTACTGAGAAACTAAAGCTATATGGATGTCCAACGTGGCTAGTTTTACCACTTTCAATTGTAATACGCGGACCACCACTCATATTTTCAACCTCTATTGAATAAGGAGTATTATTAGTGACTTCCCACCAGCTATGTCCAGCAAAGTCTAAGTAGTCTCGATACATTCTATCATAACGGCTAGACCAAATAATTGGCCATGCAACACCAATACGGGGCCCCCAGCCTCTTCGCCAATATGGTCTTCTATAGCCGCGCCAACCTCTGCGCCAGCCAGGTCTTCCCCAGCTTCGTCCACGCCGACCGCAATACCAACCTCTGCAGTGTCCACGAGGTCTTAGTGGATAGCTATTGGTAACAAGGCCTGCAAGCACAAAAAAAGCAAGGAGGAATAACGCTTTTTTCTTCATACTCTTCTCCTTTTTTTAAAGTTCTAAGATTTTTGTCCTTAATTCTATGATAGAAAATAAATATTATTTAAATCAATAGATTGAGATAAAAAAATTAAAGGATTTTTAATTCTAGAAAATGACCTTGCTGAATTAGAAGAAGATAGTTTGGGATATGAAGTTTTTCCGGTAGTTATGACTCTTGTTCATGAAAAAAGAAGAGATAATTGATGTTGGAATGTTTATTTTAAAAGGTTAATAATACCCTTTGCGAAACCTTGTGCAGCTAGGGGACAGGTTGCAGTTATTATATTTCCATCAATGACAGTACCTACATTTTTACGGATGTACTGAACACCATGACGATGAAATATCTTGGCTAATTTATTATCTCCATCCCAGCCAGTTGCTTTCTTACCAGTTAAAACACCAGCTTTTGCCAAAATACGTGGCGAAATGCAGATAGCGCCAAAAGGTTTTCCTTTTGCAGCAGTTTTTTTGAGTATTGAATAGCTTGTATTATTATCAAGATGACCTAATGCGCCAGGACCTCCGATGAAAAAGATACCATCATACATATCTGGATTAAGTTCAGCAACTGTTTTATCTACAGTAGTGCGTGAACCATCAGTACCAATAGCAGTACCAGCTTTGTTGCTTGCTGTGATAACTGTTATTCTAGCCTGTTCAATAAGTTGTTTGGTATCATTATATTCTGTTGGTTGATAATCGCGATGAGCAATGACAAGTACTGCTGTTTTTGCATAGGTGGATGTATTTACTGTAAAAAGTAATAGCAACAGTGCACATATAAACCGTTTATACATAGTTTTTTTCTTTTTATTATTTTTCTTGTAATAATTTTAAAATTGCTTCGCCAAAACTTTGTGCGGAAGCAGGACAGGTGGCAGTTACTATATTGCCGTCAACGACAACATCTTTTGGTTCACGAATAACGCCATATTTTTTAAAAACACCTTCTAATTCATTATCACCATCCCAGCCGGTTGCATGCTTACCGGTTAAAACATCTGCCTTTGCAAGAATGCGAGGTGTAACACAAATAGCACCAAGTAATTTGCCTGCTTTAACCATTTGTTTGATAAGTTTATAACTGGTTGGATTATCTAAATGATCCATAGCGCCTGGTCCGCCTATAAAGAAAATACCATCGTAGCGATCAGGAATAATGTTGTTAATTGTAAGATCAACCATTGTTGTTGTTTTATCACTTGCAACTGCCATACCTGATTTGTCACTTGCCGTTCTTACGCACATTCCCCCTTCTTCTAAAACTTTTTTTGTTTCATTGTACTCAATTGGTTGATACCCTTCGCTAGCAACAATTAATACAACTGTTTTTCGTTCCACGATTTTCCTTTTTGAATAATGATGAGTACAAATAATTTTTCATGGAGCATAAAATGGAAACTGTATACTGTCAATCTTGATCTTTCGCTGTGTAATGCTTTTTGCTACTATTAAAGAGCATAAAAATTTAAATAAGGTTGATTTATGAAAATTGAACGTAATGTTCCCCTGCATGATAAAAATTGGTTTCGAACTGGTGGAAATGCTGCTTATTTTTGTGAACCAAGAACGGTTGATGAATTTAAAGAAGCATTGGCTTATGCACAAGAGCAGAAACGAGAGCCATTTATATTAGGTCTTGGTGCGAATATTTTAATAAGTGATGATGGTATTGATGGGCTCGTTGTTCGGCCAGCATTGCGTGATATTGAACAGATCGAAGAAAAAGATGATTGTTTTTTGGTCAAAGCTGGCGCTGGCGTTACTATTCATCAACTTATTGAATGGTGTCTGGCACATAATTTAATTGGCCTTGAAGAGTTTAGTGGCATTCCTGGTTCCGTTGGTGGCTCTGTGTATAATAATTTGCACTATTTTGAGCATTCATTATCTGATTTTGTGGTATCAGGGGAGGTTATTCATAAAGAAACGGAACAAATACAAGATGTTGCTAAGGAATGGTTTGGATTTGGGTATGATCAATCAAGGCTCCATGATCATGATTATTTTTTACTCAGCGCTACGTTTTGTTTAAAAAAAGGAATGGAACTAGATACAGCGTATGCGCGTGGCCGTCGTGCAGAAATAATACGCCATCGCATTAAACGATATCCAATGTCACATACGTGTGGTTGTTTTTTTAGGAATTTCTATGATCATGAAGTTGGTCTTGAAATTAATGGGAAAAAAGCAGTTTGGGTTGCTTATTATCTAGATAAATTGGGTTTTAAAGGTACATCATGTGTGGGAGGTGCAATTGTTTCATCACAACATGCAAATATGATTGTAAATACAGGTGACGCTACATCGAAAGACATTATTGAACTTGCACGAGAAATGCAGCGGCAAGTTAAAGAGAAATTTAATCTTGTACCAAAGGTAGAATGTCAACTAGTTGGTTTTAAACAGTATCCTTTGCTTATTTAAAAAATATAACAGAATAAAAATTGTTATGATCTAACAACTTGTGGAACATATTGAGAAAGACGGTTGAGTATACCTTCAACAGAAATAAGTTGTTCTTGAATAGAATCGATTGTTTTAAAATAATTGAGTGGTGTTGCTTCTTGTGTTGTAAAGGGACCTATTTTTGTCCGATTGAGTTCATGTACTGTTGCATAACTTCCAAGCTTACGTGCGATGTCGTTAACAAGAATACGAATATAAGTACCATGTGATACGTGTGATTCAATAGTGAAATAGGGCAAATCAAGAGAGAGGAGTTCGCAAGAATAAATTGTGACAACCTTTGCTTTTTCCTTAACAATTGCAAGCAATTGTTCCGTGGATAATTTTTTTTCCCGTGCAAGGTCAGAAAGAGTTCTTCCATGATATTTTAATGCAGAATAGATAGGAGGAATTTGCTGGTATTGATGTCCAAGTTCATGTATTGCGGTACGAATGTGCTCTGAAGTAATACCTGAAACGTCTTCATCCTGGATAATATTACCAGTAAAATCAAGCGTATCGGTTAACTGTCCCAACTTTCCTGTTGCAACATACCATTTATCGAGTTCCATGATCTGACCAATATAACGTGTAGCTGCTCTGCTTATACCAATAATGAGTAGTCCTGTTGCAAATAGATCTAATGTACCTGCATGTCCGACCTTTGTTTTGTAAGCAAGAAGTTGTTTTATTTTTTTGATGCAATGGTATGAAGTTACACCGGTTGGTTTATCTATAAGAAGAAAGCCTTCAAGTCCGGTTACTTCCATGATTTCCTAGGAGCCGATCTTGAGAATTCGGTGCTTGCCAATTTTAATAATCATGTTGGGTTTCCATTTTATAGGTGCTTTAAAATCAGTAATTACTTTGTTATCAATTGTGACTGCACCTGCTTCGATTAGACGTTTAGCTTCGGATGAACTGGTAATATCTGCAACTATTTTGAGTAAATCAACAATCCAAATTGGATTTGGCGTGTCTTTTGGCATTTTGAATGTGTGTGCCTTAGTATATTCCCGTTCTTGAAAAAGAGCTTCAAACATTTTACGTGCTTTTTCAGCTTCTTTCTTTGACCAGAATTTTTCTATGATGATATATGCCATATCTTTTTTTATTGCCATTGGATTCATCTTTCCAGCGGCAATACGTTCTTGTGCCATACTTATTTCGTCTTGTGGTGTATTCAATAATATTTGTAAGTATCGCCACATCAAATCATCAGAAATAGACATTAACTTGCCAAATGCCTGATCAGCTGGTTCATTTAATCCTATAGCATTACTTAATGATTTTGACATTTTTGCTTTACCGTTGAGGCCCTCAAGTAGAGGCATAGTGATAACAACTTGTGGCTCTTGTCCATACTGTTCTTGTAAATATCGTCCTATAAGAAGATTAAATGTTTGATCAGTACCTCCAAGTTCAATATCTGCATGAAGTGCTACTGAATCATATCCTTGAAAAAGAGGGTAAAGCAGTTCATGCAATCCTATTGGCTGATTTTTGGAGATACGCCTTGCAAAATCATCTCGTTCGATAAGGCGTGCAAGGGTGACCTTCGCGCACAACTCTACAATATCTTTACTGGTAAGTTTGTCTAGCCATTCACTATTGTAACGAACGGTAATTTTTTTTGGATCAAGAACTTTACTTACCTGTTCAAAATAAGTTTTTGTATTGCGTTTAATCTCTTTTTCACTTAGTAGGAGACGTGTTTTTGATCTGCCAGTTGGATCGCCAATACGTGCGGTAAAATCACCAATCAAAAAAATAACTTCATGACCAAGATCTTGAAACTGTTTTAGTTTTGAAAGTACAACCGTATGGCCTAAATGTAGATCTGGTGCGGTTGGATCTGCACCCAGTTTTACTTTTAATCGTTTTCCACTTTCAATTTTTTTTCGCAATTCTTGTTCAGGAATAACTTGTACAGTTCCCTGCTCGAGCAATTTAATAATAGAATTGATATCTTTTTTCATTTTACTATTTTTTGTTTACGTAATTCCTGTTAATTGGGCAATGAAATCAGCAGTTTGAAGAATTCCTCTCATTAATAATTCTTGTAATGGTTGTCCAATAAGTACAAGAATAATAAATGCTGCTATCAATAGTATATACCATAACTGATATGGTTGATAATACTGTTTTTCTGAGATGAATATAAGAATCAATAGGATTCCATTGAGTATCAATTCTACAACAGCAAGGAAGCTACATAATCCTATGGATGCTATAAGAATACGTCCAATTACCAGCCAAAATGATGTGACTTGTTCACTCCCAAGTATTTGCAGATCACTTCCAAATAACAAGGCCAGAAGTATAAGATACAGAACTGCCTGACTCAGATATATAAATACACCAGAGAAGCTGGCCAAAGTGAGTTTTATAGTTCTTAATTTACCGTGAATATTATTTGGATTAAGAGGAATTTGTTTGCCCCATCCAAAACGAAAGAGAATCAAACAAACGATTCCAAAAATATCTATATGTATCAGAGGATTTAAACTGGACAGACCTAAATTGTTGGCAGTGGAATCACCCATTTTTTTAGTGAACCATGATCGAAAGGATCCAGCTGGTGTAATTATCAGAAGGTAGGCTAACAGGCGGGTAAGAAGGTTTGTGATATCTTGAGCGCTTTGTAGGGTTAACATGGAAAGAAGCCATTCGAAAATAAGGTTAAAAACATTTTCCTTTTCTATCTTAAAATAATTAGGTTATTGGGTCAACTTTTCTGATTAGCTTCCTGCCATACAAAATGATAATATCTTCATAGGAGTAAAATTGAGCAATGCGTATCTT
>SOKE01000003.1 GCA_004375875.1 Candidatus Babelota bacterium | reverse complement strand
AGTTGCAGCTTCCTTCTTGAGCATCTTGTTCAACTACTTCGAACAATATATTTGCTTCACGGAGTAATTGTTGCCGTGCTAGCGACTTTGATCCTAAAAGCAACTTATTACAAATGTTCATTCCTTAATTACCTAATGAAAAGATAAAAAGAAAAGTAATTGGATATTTTAGAAAAAAACATACCTTGGCTGGGGCGGGAGGATTCGAACCTCCGATCCCAGGACCAAAACCTGGTGCCTTACCACTTGGCCACGCCCCAAAAAAGAGCGTTTTTAGGCTCCCTCTATGCCCTTTTCTTCAAGCTCAAGAATCTTTTTATATTCTGCGACAATCTTATCTTCAATTATTCGACGTGTTTCAGAATTAAGCGGATGGACAATATCTCTAAAGGTTCCATCCTTTCTCTTGCGTGAAGGCATCGAAACAAAGTACCCTTTATCACCTTCGATTATCTTTAAATCTCTGATAATAAAGCTATTATCAAAAACAACCGTTGCATATGCTTTTAGTCTACCGTCATCCTTTGCTGGGTAAACCTTAACTTCTGTTATTTCCATAGTCGCAATCCTTTGAAGATATGTATTACTATCTCTTTAATTAAGATTTAAAAAAAGCAATTAAGCCAACAAAATTAATTGTATATTATAGGCTTTTTTTGTCAAACTATCCAACTTCTTACCCTTCTTTAACCACCAGTTTTGCCGCCCTAAGCTTAGCAGAACGAGCTGATGGATTTTCCTGAATCTCCTCTTTGCTAGGAACCACAACTTTCTTGGTCAAAATAATCAATTTCCCTTCCTCCTTCTTTTCCTGAAAAAACTGCTTAACTAAACGATCTTCTAATGAATGAAAACAAATACAAACAAGCTGACCCCCTGGCTTGAGCAAAAGTACGGATGCCGCCAAAAAAGCCCGAATATTTTCTAATTCCTTATTAATATAGATCCTAAGCGCCTGGAATATTTTAGTGGCAGGATGAATTTTATCGCGTTTATGAAAAGGAATTATCCGTTCAATAAGATGTGCCAGTTGACGAGTTGTTTTTATCGGCCGTTGCAAACGTTCTTTCACAATTGCCTGGGCCACATGTTTTGCATACCGCTCTTCTCCAAACTGCCAAAAAACCTCCTGCAATTTCCGCGCTGACGCCTTGGCAACAAGTTCAGATGCCGTAAGCCGTTGATGCGCTGGAGACATACGCATATCCAACGGGGTATCTCGATAAATCGAAAATCCTGGACGCTCTGTTATTTGTATGAGTGAAGTACCAAAATCGGCCAAAATCCCATCAAATGGCCCAATTCTCTCCCTTTTGGCAATTTTATAAAGCAACGCAAAATTACCCCATAAAAGACGCAACCGATCTTCAAACTCAGCTTTTAATGGAGGGCCATATTTTTCGAGTATCTGCGCATCCCAATCCATTGCAACTACATCACATTGGGGTTCTTTTTCTAAAATAGCCCGTGTGTGGCCTCCTGAGCCAAATGTTACATCAAGATAAATTTTGCCTGGTTGTAGATTTAAATAATAGAGTACCTTATCAACCAGAACTGGCTTATGACGAGAAAGTTCATGAAAGCCCATTTTTTTCTTCTTCTATTGCACCCTATTTAAAGCAAACTTTTTTTATTACCGTCACATGTTGTAAGTAATTATTTAATAATTGATTCATTAAGTACCAATTTGCTTTTGTTGGTTCGACTGAGTAAGAGACATAACGAGATTATCGAGTCCTATAGCTCGTGAACCCTTAACCAAGACAACTGATTCAGTAGATAGTTTTTTCTTAATTATATTAACCGCTTCTTTCCAAGAAGAAACAAGATCGACACTTAAACCAAGTGGTAAAGTTTTTTTCGTCCATTTAACTAAGTTGCCAACCAAAATAACATGATGCAATGATGGAACTTTACGCAAAAATCTTCCTAATTGACGATGCCAAAATGGACTATTAACTCCTAACTCCAACATATCTCCCAAAACTACTATTTTTTGTGCTTTGGTATCTAGATGCTGGAATGCAAGCAATGAAACCTTCATGCTTTCTGGATTTGCGTTGTAGCAATCATTAATAACAATTCCCTTGCCAGTAGGAAGAAAACGCTGTTCAAAACGACCTACAATAGCTACCGACTTTTGTATTCCATTAATAATAGTAGTAATAGGAACATCTAATAAATAGGCTACCGCCGCAGCTGCGGCAACATTATATACCATTCCAAGATGTGTATGATCTAAAACAATAGAACATTTAGTCTTGTATACCTTTAAAATAAAAGTAATGTAATCATTGCCTACATGGATCTTACGCACTTGAATCTGATTATTTGTCTTTGAACCAAACTTAACCACTGGATGTTGATAGGAAACCTGTGCTAAAATTGATTGATCACCATTAATGATACCTATGTTTGATTCAGTAAAATATTTGAAGATATCACGTTTTTCAAGCGCTATATCTATTACTGAACCAAGTCCTTCCATGTGGCTATGGCCAGCATTGAGAATCAAAGCGATTGTTGGCTTTAACAACGCTGCACTCTCAGCCATCTCACCCCTCCTGCTAATACCAACTTCAAAAATTGCTGCCTTATGATGAGAACGAATACGCAGTATATTTAATGCTAAACCAATGTTTGTATTTTGATTCCCATAGGACACAAAATAATCATCAGCATGTAAATTTAAAATTGTTCTTATTTTCTCCTTTGTAGATGTCTTTCCAACCGAACCGGTTATAGCAACAACAGGACAATCATACTGTGAACGCCATGCAGCAGCTAATGAACACAATGCGTTAAGTGGATCTTTAACTACAATAACTACCTTATTAATTAATGCATTTTTATACTGTTCCAGAAGATGCTGTTTATTTGTCGCAACTATTAAACCTGCTGCTCCTTTATCAAGTGCTTCTTTAATAAACTCATGTCCATCACAATGCACACCCTGTAAGGCAATAAAGATCTCTCCTTTTTCTAGAGTTCGTGAATCGATTGAAAAACAAGGATCTTTAGGAAATGTATCATAGAAGATTGATGCATCAAGAATGGTCTTCTTTACAAACTGCTCGTCTAGACGCATGGTTATTCCCCGTTTTTGTCATAAAAAAATTGTTCGAAAGAATACAATAACTACTCACTCTGAAAAAATGTATTTCTTTTGAACATTTGTCAAGCAAAAAAATTAACGACGAATTACTTTACGTATTTTTCCTCCCTCAGAAGGTGCAATTAATCCTTCAATTTCAAGCATTTCAATAATACGAGCAGATCTATTATATCCTATTCTAAATCGCCGCTGTAATAATGAAATAGAAACTTCATCTACACCTTCAATAAATGCAATTACATCATGATAGAGTTGATCATCTCCTTCTAATAAATCAACACTACCAGCAAATTTTTCTGGTAATTCACAATATTCAGGCTTTGCTTGCCCACGAATATAAGAAACAAGATTCTCTATTTCTCCATCTGAGACGTATGCTCCATGAACACGTTTGAGCGCTGATGAACCAGCGTCTATAAAAAGCATATCACCGCGACCAAGTAATTTTTCTGCACCACTACAATCTAAAATAGTACGCGAATCAACTTTGGATGTAACACGGAAGGAAATTCTACTTGGAAAGTTAACCTTAATTAATCCGGTAATAACATCAACCGACGGTCGTTGTGTTGCTACTAACATATGAATACCAGCCGCACGTGCCATTTGTGTTATACGGACAATAAGATCTTCTATGTCACGACCTGCAGTTATCATTAAATCAGATAATTCATCAATGACAATAACAATAAAGGGAAGCTTCTCACAACTTTCCTTTCCAGCCGCAGCATTATAATCAAAAATGTTACGCGCTGCCAAATGCTTCATTTGTTCATATCTTTTCTCCATCTCCTTCACAATCCATCTAAGTGCCAATATAGCCTGTTTTGGATCGGTAATAATTGGAAAAAGTAAATGTGCAATATCCTCATATGAAGCAAATTCTAAACGCTTTGGATCAATAAGGATTAATCGTAACTCATTCGGTGTACACTGGCATAATAGACTAACCAGCATAGAATTTAATGCTACTGATTTTCCAGAACCAGTAGAACCAGCTATAAGAAGATGGGGCATCTTGGCTAAATCAACAATCACATCATTGCCAGATGTATCACAGCCAAGGATAAGTGGCAATGCGCCTAAATAAGAACGAAATGACTTTGATTGAATAATAGAGCCAAGCATAACTTTTTTTCGAGTTGAATTAGCTACTTCAAAACCAACAACTGAACGTCCAGGAATTGGTGCAATAATACGAATACTCAATGCCTGCAAAGCCATAGCCAAGTCATCTTCAAGTGCAACAATTTTACTCAACTTAGTATCAATGTGTGGTTGATATTCAAATAGGGTAACAACTGGACCACGCTTAATAGCGGTTACCTTGCCACATACTCCAAAATGCTCAAGTTTTTCTTCTAGAATCCTGGCTCGCGCTTCAAGTTCATTCATCAATTGTACATCTTCTTGTATATCCCGTTGATTAATAAATATATCAAGCTGTGGTAAATGGTAACGGTTCTTTGAGGATTCAGTTTTATTCTCGTACTGCTGTTTTATCTGTTGCTGCATGGCAAGATTAATCTTTGTATCTACTCCTCGCTGACCATCATCTTCTTCACCATCTTTAGGTAGGGTAGAAAATGATACCGGTTCAAACCCTTCTTTTATAGTAGATTCATTACGATATGTCCGCCAAAATTCATCGCCAATTATATCATTAATCACACCTTCATCGTCATGTTCAAATGACACAATTGATTCATCAGCTTTGGTTACCACAGCACCAGTAAATACTCTATTAATGTAATGATATGCAAAAATGATTGGATAAACTGTATAATAAATCACAAATTTACTACCATAATAGATTGGCTTAAGAATATATCGCTTGGTATACAAAAACTGTGCAATCATTGTTGAATAATAAAAGGTTGCAATAAAAGGAAATCGAATAATAACAATACTTGCCATAAGCAAAAAACCAAACAATATCAGTGCAGCAGCACTAGAATCGAAAAAATAGGCAAATAATTTCCATACTTTTACACCACAATATCCACCCGGACATGGAGAATGCAAGGGATCACTAGAATATCCATATAGAAGTGCAGCGCTCACAAAAAGCAAAAGAAATACACAACTTATTCGATCCAATTCCTGAACAAATGATCGATGCAATGCAAATATGTACGATAAAAGAAAAAGAACTACTACAAAAATTAATGACGCACCTCCAAAAAGATAGGTCGATAGAGCAGCACAATGAGCACCTATACGACCAAAAGGATGAGCAACAAAATCATCACCTCGATAATATAAGCAAGACCAATCTTCTGGAGAATAATAAAAAAGCACTATCCCTATAAAAAGTCCTATTCCTATGCAAAGAAATACTGCTACAAATCGTTTCCAGTACCATTTCATAAATAACTGGCCCATATCATATCGCATCATTCTGTAAAACATATATCACCTATTTTTTAACCTCATTTAAAAAAACTCAATTTTAAATACCTTTCAAATTCTTACAATTTTACGATAGATCTTTCATGATTATCCAAAAAAGCAAACGATTAATTTGTTTTTTAATTACTAGGATCATTTTCGAATTGCCTTTTTATTTTTTCTTCTGCAAAATAGTTATACTAGTTTTTATAGTTCTCTATAAAATGAGCATATTGAACATCGATAATATATTCAATAATTAAGACCAATTAAGCAAATCCGGGTAAGAAAAAAGGATATATTAAGATCATCGGGAATTATGTCCAACATGACAAAAAATAAAAACGAAAGTTAGAAAACATAGGATGTAAGGAATAAATGGTGAAAAAAAGGTCTGTACTTAGCTCCACCAGCCGTTTCTCTGAAAATTTTTCTTTACAATAAAAAGTTGATCGTATTATACTAGTGAAGAAAAAAAATAATCATGCAATAAATAGTAAAATTAAATATCAATTTATGAAATATGTAGGTCGAACACTTTTTTCTAAAAAACGAAAGGAGAATCTATCGAGTAGGTCAATAATGAATTTTAATCAACAGGTAATACAACATTATTATTTAGTAGTAGTGTCGTTTTTATTCAACAAGGAGTTTACTTATGCACAATATGGTTAAAAAATCCTTATGCCTCGCGTTATTAATAAGTTGTTCAACAGGGTTAGCGGTGGCTCCATACTACAACATCCGATCACAAAGCGAGAACGTTGCACGCGAACTCGTTAGTGCTGGATGGAATACGCAGATTAATCTCTGCGATATGGATAAGTGGTATGGCAATTTCTCAATCACTCCAGAATACACACGATCATTTAGACCTTGCCACATTGCTCAATGCCTCTTTGGATGCAATAGTTGTTGCAGCACCTCATGTGGAACCTCATGTGGAACTTATTGCGGAACCTCATGTGGAACCTCATGTGGAACTTATTGCGGAACCTCATGTGGAACCTCATGTTGCGATGATGATTGCTATCGCATTAAAATCTCTGGTAGCAAAGTTGCAAATCGTGGATCCTGTGATTGGCTTGCAGACAACTTTGGTCTTCCAACCGATTACCAAAGCTGTGTAACATTCGAACCTCAAATTAATAATTTCCTCGTCGATTTCAACTTCTATCTTGGTTTGGATGAATGGTGCAAAGGCATGTATTTCAGAATCCATGCTCCAGTGGTATATACTAGGTGGGATCTAAATATGTGCGAATGTGCCGAGACCAGTACCGCTGACCATCAACCAGGATATTTCAATGGAATATCTGCAGGTACCACAGCAACAACAATCTATGGCATTAAGCATGCAAACTTAGTTCAGAGCTTTACCTCATTCATTACTGGATGTGGATACATTAATACTGGTACTGATCCAACCTTTGTCTTCAATCGACTCAACAGAGCAAAGATGGCTTGTGGTAGATGTACTGAAACCGCACTAGCAGATATTCAAATGGCATTAGGCTGGAACTTCTGGTGTGATGAAGACTATCATGCAGGCTTGAACATCCGAGCTGTCGCTCCAGCTGGTACTCGCCCAGAAGGCTGTTATCTCTTTGAGCCAATTGTTGGTAATGGAAAGCACTTTGAGCTTGGCGGTGGATTCTCTGGCCATTGGGTTGCTTGGAACAGTGAAGATGAAGAAAGAAGTTGCGCCTTCTATCTCGATGCAAATGTAACCCATCTGTTCAAGGCAAAACAATGCAGAACCTTCGATCTTTGCGGCAAACCACTCAGCCGATATATGCTCGCTGCAAAGTTCAAAACTAATTCAACATTAAAATCTGGAGATACTTCCGTAAATACACCAGTAAAGCAATTTGAAGGAACCTACTGCCCACTTGCTAATTTAACCACTATGCCAGTGGATGTCAGTGTTGGTGTACAGGGTGACTTGGCTTTAATGTTCCAATATCTGCACAACAACTGGTCATTCGATCTCGGCTACAACTTCTGGGGAAGAAGCTGTGAAAAGATTGAATTCCGCTGCGATTGCCCATGTTCACTCACAGAAAACACGTGGGTACTTAAAGGTGATGCCTTTATGTATGGATTCCCTTATTACGAAACAGAAATGACTACTCCTGGTGTAGCACTCTCATCATCACAGTCATGCGCAACTATCTATAAAGGAACCAATCAAGGCGTTGATAATGGAAATCGTAACTACGGTATAAACAATCCGGAGCTCGCATGGCAAGCAAGCACTGGTTATCCATTGTACATTTACACCAATTTACCTAATGATCTATCAACTGCACAAGTCTATACTTCACACGAACCAGTATTCATCAAAAATTGTGATATAGATCTTTGCGGTGCACAAACCAAGGGTCTTTCTAACAAGCTATTTGCTCACTTTGATTACACCTGGAGAGATCGTGAAGATTGGATTCCTTATCTCGGCATCGGTGGTGAAGTAGAATTTGCACAGAAACCATATGATGATAGCTGCAACAACTCCTGCAATCCATGCTACAGTTCATGTGGAACCTCATGTGGAACTACTTGTGGGACCTCATGTGGAACTTGTGGATGTAATCCATGCTGCTGTGGTTCCTGCTGCACCTGTGCTCTTTCACAATGGGGTGTCTGGCTCAAAGGTGGTGTTGCCTTTGATTAATCGTTGGTTATAACTTCGTTAAGCTTATAAAAAACGAGTGCAAGAAGGACTTAGTTTTCTAAGTCCTTCTTTTTATACAAAATTATAAATCAAGGCTATTATTAATAATGGCGATTATAGAAATGATTATTAATAATATGCTTCTTAAATAAAGGTTGATGCCAGTTATCCTATTCAATTCATTACATTCATATTATTTACCAAATAAAAAACTTGCTTATTGCTTCACTTATGCAGTATAAAGAAAAAAGAAAATCTCCAGCATCTATTACAGAATCAAAAAGAAAAAGAAATTCTTACTAAAAAATGAAAGGAGAATGTATCGAGTAAGCCAATAATAAACCTCAATACAGACAATATAATATTATTTTAATGGTGTCCTTTTTATTCAAAAAAGGAGTTAACCTATGCACAACATAATTAAAAAATATTTATACCTTTCACTACTGATGAGTTTCTCAACAGGATTAGCAATAGCTCCATATTACAGCATTCGATCACAAAGCGAAAACGCTGCACGCGAACTTGTTGGTGCTGGATGGAATACGCAGATTAATCTCTGCGCTATGAATAAGTGGTATGGTAATTTCTCAATTACTCCAGAATATACACGATCATTTAGGCCATACCGCATTGCGCAATGCCTCTTTGGATGCAATAGTTGTTGCAATACCTCATGTGGATCTTGTGAAACCTCATGCAATACCTCCGACACGCCATGTACACTCTGCTATAATCCATGTTCTAATGATGAATTCTATCGCATCAAAATTTCTGGAAGCCAAGTTGCAAATCGTGGAGACACTTATTGGCTTGCAGACTATTTTGGTCTTCCAACCGATTACCAAAGCTGCGTAACATTCGAACCTCGAATTGATAATTTCCTCGTCGATTTCAACTTCTATCTCGGCTTAGATGAATGGTGTCAAGGTACCTATTTTAGAATCCATGCCCCATTGGTACATACCAGATGGAATCTGGATATGTGTGAATGTATCGAAGTAGAAGGAACAAATATTCATTGGCCAGGATATTTTAACAAAACATTAAGTGTAAGCAGTACCTCAACAATTGGAATTGCTCGAAATAATCTTGTTTCTCGATTCACTTCATTTATTACTGGATGCGGTGCTATCAATTCTAACGATATCACCTTCAATAAACTCTGCTATGCAAAGATGGCCTGCGACAGATGTACTGATACCGCATTGGCAGATATACAAATGACATTAGGCTGGAACTTCTGGTGCGAGGAAGATTACCATGCAGGCCTAAATATCCGAGCTGTTGTACCAACTGGTACTCGCCCAAATGCAAGTTATCTCTTTGAGCCAATTGTTGGTAATGGAAAACACTGGGAACTTGGCGGTGGACTAACTGGACATTGGGTAGCATGGAAAAGTGAAGATGAAGAAATAAGCTGCGCCTTCTATCTCGATGCAAATGTAACCCATCTGTTCAAGGCAAAACAGTGCAGAACCTTTGATCTTACCTGCAAACCACTGAGCCGATATATGCTCGCCGCTAAATTCAAAACACCTGTAATAAATCTGATAGCAGAACCGGATCAAAAACCAATCAAACAGTTTGCAGGTGTTTATACACCAGTTGCCAACTTAACCACACTCGCCGTTGATATCAGTGTTGGTGCACAAGCTGATTTAGTCTTAATGTTCCAATATCTGCACAACAACTGGTCATTCGATCTTGGCTACAATTTCTGGGCAACGGACTGTGAAAAAATCGAACCTCGCTGTGATTACCCATGCATATTTGAAGAAAATACATGGGGACTCAAAGGTGATGCCTTTATGTATGGATTCACTAAAAATGGCTCTCTTAATACCCCCGGGATTGCACTATCTGCAACCCAATCCAAAGCAACACTCTGTAAAGGGACTAACAACTATCCAAACGGAAATGGTATTTCACTTTGGGCACAAAATCCTGGTATAGACAATCCTGCAAAAGCATGGGATGATTCTACACCAAAAAATGAACTCTATATCTTCACCGACGGAGTTAATGCAACTGACAAAATTTTTACTTCTTTAAATCCAGTATTCATTAACTTCTGCAACATTGACTTATGTGGTGCACGTACTAAAGGTATTTCTCATAAATTATTTGCTCACGCAGATTATACATGGAAAAATCGTGAAGAGTGGATTCCTTATCTCGGAATTGGTGGTGAACTAGAGCTTGCTTATAGCCCATACAATAATTGTTGCAACAACTACTGCAACAGTTCATGTGAAGCTGCTTGCGGAACATCCTGTGGAAATTGTAGATACAATCCATGCTATCCCGATTGCTGCTGTAATTATTGCGCCGTTTCACAATGGGGTGTCTGGCTCAAAGGTGGTATTGCCTTTAATTAACAAACAAGTAGTAATCCACAGAAAAAAGAGGGGCTTGAAATTCTAAGAGCCCTTCTTTAATTATCGCAGAAATTTTTTCTAAAAAATATATTCAGAAAAACATTGCTTATTCATGTAATTATTCGGTATAAAAAAACACAAACGATAGTTTCCACTTATTTATATGTATCATGATGACATTCGACTCCACACTAGATATAATGAGGTACGGAAAAAATAGCAACATGAGAAAAAGGTTGCTATTTGAACATACAATTTTAAACTCTATCTTTCTTAAAGGAGTAGTATGAAAAAAATTATTAGTTTTACAATTCTATTCAGTTCTTCTGTTAGTATGGCTGTAACTCCTTATTACCGTATCAGATCGCAAAGTGAAAATGCTGCACGCGAACTTGTTGGTGCTGGATGGAATACGCAGATTAATCTCTGTAATATGGAAAAGTGTTACGGTAATTTCTCCATAACACCAGAATATACCCAGTCATTCAGATCAGAACAAATTTGCAACTGCCTTTTTGGATGTTTTGCAAATTGTTATAATCCATGCAACCCATGCTGCAACCCATGTAAACTATCACCACAGTATGGAAAATATTCTGTACCATATTGTACATCAAGCTGTATGCAACGTAGTGATTCATGCTGTGAGGATAGTGGCTGTTTCATTAATATTTCAGGATCGCACGTAGAAAATCGAGGATCACGTGATTTGCTTGCCGATTATTTTGGACTTCCAACTGATTATAAAAGTATTGTTTGCTTCAAACCAGAAATCTCTAATTTTATTGTGGATTTCAATTTTTATCTTGGCTTCGACGAATGGGTTCAAGGGTTATACGTAAAAATTCACGCCCCTCTTGTATGTACTTGGTGGGATTTAAATATGTGCGAATGCACTATAGATGATGGAAACAACGATCATTGGCCTGGTTACTTCAATGGTAACCTCGAAGGAACTGAACCAAACCTTTTTGGCATAAAGCGCCTACATTTAGTTCCTAGTTTTACCTCATTTATCTCTGGATGTGATTTCATCAATACTAATGATATCACCTTTAATTCTCTCAACTCCGCAAAAATGGCATGCAATGCACGTAAAAAGACAGCCCTCGCTGACGTACGTACAACGCTCGGATGGAATTTCTTGTGTAATGAAAACTATCACGTTGGTATTAATCTTCAAGCTGCTGCACCAACCGGCAATCGTCCAGAGGGATGTTATCTTTTTGAGCCAATTGTTGGTAATGGAAAACATTGGGAAATTGGCTGTGGTATAAATGCTCATTGGAACTTTTGGGGAAACAGAGATGATGAAAGTTACTGTGAACTTCATGCTGATGCAAACATAACCTACTTGATGGGAGCAAAACAGATCAGAACATTTGATTTGTGTGGAAAACCACTGAGCAGATATATGCTCGCCGCTAAATTTGGAAGTCCAGTCACCGATCTAAAAGCAGAACCAGAGAATAGTTCATTAGAACCTCCAAATAAACAATTTCAAGGTATCTATACGCCCGTAGCAAATATAACCACCATTGCTGTTGATGTAAGTGTAAGTGTACAAGCAGATATTGTGTTGATGCTGCAATATGTTAATTCAAACTGTTCATTCGATATTGGCTACAATTTCTGGGGCAGAAGTTGTGAAAAAATAGAACTCCGCTGCGACTGTCCATGCCCATTTGAGGAAGGCACTTGGGGCCTCAAAGGCGATGCCTTCATGTATGGCTTTAAATCACTTGATGGATCAATTACCACCACCGCAGTTCCACTTTCGGCAACACAATCAAGAGCAACTATTTGTCAAGGGACAAATAAATGGCCAAACGGTTTTGATGGTATTGCATGGCCACAAAATCCTGGAATCGATTCAAGGCAATTAGCATGGGATGATAATAAAAATCCATTACTCATTTATGATGTAGCCAACACCACAACATGCCAGATTTATACTTCAAATAATCCGACGCTCATAAAATTCTGTGATATCGATATTACTGGTGCAGGTACTAAAGGAATATCTCACAAGGTTTTTGCACATTTTGATTATACATGGAGAGAACGAGAAGAATGGGTTCCATACATAGGTCTCGGCGGTGAAGTAGAGTTTGGATACCAGGATAAACGTTGTAATTCATGTTCTAATTCGTGCTATAGATCATGTAGTTCATGTTGCGTACCTCCTTGTTCAGCAACATGCGATTCATCTCGCTGCTGCAATTCATGTGCCTTATCACAATGGGGTATTTGGTTAAAAGGTGGAGTAGCATTCCATTAAAAAATTACCTAGCACCATGAAGAAAGGAGAATGACAATGCTTGCACGAAAAAATTCTATTCTCAATCACAGTTTTATTATAATCATGTCAACAATAACTTCATTTACACTCAGTCAATCTCCACAATGTCAACTCTTTCCATTATATGGCCGTAGTTTTTTTAGCCCCCGATCACAAAGTCTTGATGCACCCCGTGATCTTGTCGGCACTCATCGTTTTATGCATCGCTACGATACAGACAGTTACTATGGTACAGTAAGTATCACTCCACAGTATATGCACTCGTATAAAAAAGATAGCATCGCTGAATATTTTTTTGGTACTAACCTTCTTCATATCGCGGGGAGCCAAGTAAGTAGTAGAACTTCTGAAACAATTTTGGCTGATTACTTTGGCCTTTCTCCTGCATTTGAAAGCACCGTAGAGGTAAATCCATCGATTGCAAATTTTGTCGCTGATATCGGATTTTACGGACAATGGAAACGATTATATGCAATGCTTCACATTCCTATTGCTTGGACAAAATGGGAGTTCAAACTATGCGAAACAATTCAGAACAAAGGGACAGATACACCATTTCCTGCAAAATATATGACAACTACCGAACTCATTGCTCCTATCGTCTCATTTACCCGAGCATTAAAAGGAGGGGTTACGTTTGGTGATTTAAAACAAGGGCTCTGTTATGGCATTGTTGATTGTCCACAAACCAAAGCTGGTATTGCCGATATTCGCGCCACCATTGGATACGATATCTGGTTGCGTGAACATGGACATGCAGGCTTTTATGCACACTGTGCAGCACCGACAGGAAATCGTTCAAGCGCTCGCTATTTATTTGAACCAATTCTCGGTAATGGACATCATTGGGAAATTGGGCTTGGTTTCAATGGCCGTGTTTTAATTTGGGAAGCTGATGGAGATCAAACCCTTTCACTCTTTTTTGATGGCAAAATTACTCATCTCTTTAAATCACGCCAATGCCGTTCATTTGATTTTTGCCGCAACTGTTTTGGCAGCCGATATACTTTGTTGAAACAATTCGATGGTCATGGTAATTATACAGGATATCTTGTTCCCGCAATCAATATCACTACATTGCCATGTGATGTTGTAATTGATTCTCAATTCGATATTGCTGCAATGATCAGTTATCTCTACCGAGGTTTTGAATTTGATGCCGGCTACAATACGTGGGCACGGACGAGAGAGAAGATAACTATATGCGGATGCATTGAACCACGCCGTTATGGTTTTAAAGGTATTCAAAATGTGGTGAATGATATTGGCCAAGCAAGTGCAGTAACACAACATTCTGCAACCCTGCATGGTAACCTTTTTGAAAATCAATCACAACTTACTGATGATCCATCACCATGCTATATTAATACCTGTAATCTTGATCCATCATCTGCAGCATCAGAGCGCTCGTTTACTCATAAGCTTTTTCTTTATCTTGGCTATGCATGGAATACACAAGAAACAACCGGTTTTATGCCATTTATTGGCATTGGTGGCAGTGTAGAATTTGAGGGCGTTTATCCAGATTACACCCAACCAAATAAAAACAGCCTTTCACAATATAGCATATGGCTAAAAGGTGGTACTGGATTTTAAGAAAAGGGTAATTACATTGTTGAATTACCCAGAAGTACAATCACAATTACACTCTTGCTTGTCTGATATAACAAAGGGTAAAACAGTGGAAACTGCACCAGCAACTGCTGTAATTGCACCTATAACAACAATAAAAACTTTCTTGTATCTTTTAATCTTTCTTCTCAGTTGATTATTATCACTAATACGTTGATTATTATCACTAATACTCTGTATCATTGCAAATAAGTCTTTCATTCCAGATGATTCATCTCTACTCTCAGTATCTGATTTTAAAACCCGGCGTAACGCATTCCTTATAGCATCACCCAAAGGATCATCGTTCGGAAAGGGTAAAATTTGAATAATTGCGCTACTTATTTTTTCAGGATCCTTCGAAACATTTGGTCCCTTTAATATGTGGATAATTTCTAGGAAATGCGACCTTTGGATGTCCAACGTTTCAGCTTCTCTTATATTTTCTATATGTTTTTTTAATGATTCGAAATTATTAGGTGTTATAGGTGCCGAGAATTGACTCGTTAATATTGATGCAATGTTTCCAGCATCCATACCCGATGTTCCTATTCCCCTTTCTAATGTACTTAACGATACAGCTGGCTCTCTTTCCTCCATAGCAAATTCAATAGAAGAACAAAAACAAAAAAATATTACTATACAATTAATTAAACGCTTTCTACCCATTTACACACCCTTTTTAATCAGATACTCCATCTCCATATTCCTTACCAACGCTCGGTGTCACGAGTGTCTTCTTATCTATCACCCAATTTATGGATTCCACAATCTTCTCTTTACTCGCTTGCATATTAAATTCCATAAGGGCACACAATTGTCTCGCCTCAAAATCATCATAATAAAAATTTATTGTTTTTGCATATGAGGAAAAAAATTCTTTTGCATCAAAACTATCTAAATAATCTTTATATTTAGCAAATTCTTCCTCGTTTTTTAATTTTTCCCACGTATAGTCATCCTTAATACGTGGCATATAAATAACAAGAGGAACATCAGAATTATCTTCATCTTTAAATATACTTATAATACTCTGATCTATTCCATCAACATTAATAGGGGGAAACATAAAATTTTTACTTTGGGCATATTCTGAAACTTTTTTCAATTCTGGTGCTCCTTCAATGTTACCCGAATAGTCTAAGAAAAATAGAATATCTGGTCTTCTTCCTATTTTTTTTCCACTTATAGTCGGATAGGCAAAATTGAGAACATAAGCTGGATCAATTAATTTAAGATATTTAGTATGTTGAATCGGTGAACTTGGCATGCCAAAAGTAAAATTGCATAACTGAGCACAAGATAACCTTTTTTTTCCTATCTTACTTAAAAGAAATACCACTATACTACTGTACATTCTTCTTAATAAACCATCATCTTTCAATTCCGTAGTAAAATAATCATATAATTGCTGTATCTGAGCAGCAAAACCGGAACCAAAAGTACCCATATAAAAACCTAAATTTTGTTCTAATGCAAAATCAACAGACAAACCATTATTAAACTTCCTTCCACATGCCCATATCGGCACAAACATTCCTAACTCATATCCTCCTGCTTCAAAAGGAGTAAATTCATACCACCACCATTCTCTTAGATCGGATGAACCACTCGATGATGAATATATAGGAAACGGAAAAACACTATTCTTAATCATATCATCTTGTTGAGATATATAGACCATATGTCGCTTATCACCAAAATCTTCAAGTAAAGAATTTGCTAAACCAGCACCAAATAAATCAACAAAAGTAATTTTCTGATCAAAAGAATACTTAATAATAAGCTGATCGAATATAAGCTTCATAGTTTTAAAATTTATATTTCTGAACAGTCCCTTCACTTTTGGAATTAACTTTTCTTTAAGCTCACTTATAGAACATCCAAGAGTCATCCATAATGCAACCAACCATGCTGATCCAGACGAGGGAGCTAAATACATAATTGTATCAAGTAACTTAATCTGATCAGCGCCATTAAATGAACCTAACGTCCCAAGTAATGCCCTATAACCTCCACCACTGGTAATAAAGGCAATCTTTGGAATATATGAACCATCAAGAGATCTGCCAAGAAAAATTTCCAGTGCCTTTTTCACTCTACTTTCTCTTGCCTCAACATACCTACGTTCTTCCTCACATATATGATTACCCTTGGTAACTAATCCAATAGTAGAGCGATATGGATTTTCTCTTACAACGGCAAAGCTCTCTCTTATTTTTCTTTTAATTTCACTTCTAACTTCATTAATTTTCTCACCAAAAAAATGTAAACTTCCCCCAATACAATCAATCACAAATTTGCATGCCTCCTTATAACTGCACAACCCCAAATAGTTTTTTGCAACAGAAAAAAGTTCCCATTCAAAACTGTCAAGAGCACTCAATTGCTCATCTTCTATAATATATACACAGTTATTATCCAATTCTTTTAACTTCACTACACATAAATATTTCTTGTTTTCAAAGAGTCTCGAAGAAAGATATTTTTTATTAAATAAAACTAAACACATATCTTCCAATACATTATTTTTTTCAATGGAAACAGAAGAATCTTCTTTTAAAGAGTATATTTCCTTATCCTCTGAAGAATAATCTGAAGGGTTACAAAAACAAATAAAAAGATCATCATTCGTTTTATTATAAATCGATAGTATATCGAAACCTTTTTTACCCTGAGAAGCATTAAAAAAAGATAGAGAGAAAATAATAATGATAAAAAAAATCTTCTTAACCATTTTAAGCCACATGCTTTTTTATCCTTTTTCAAAAAACTTCAGATTTTTATGAAACCTTAATATATAATTAATTAGACTTCAAGCATGTAATTTAAAATTACTCGTAATAAGAACTTATGAAAGAACTTTTTTAGTAATTAATAACAGTCTAAATTTTTTATCTTGTTCTGCGTTCATGAATATAGATAACTACATCATCCATATTTTGCATCTGCTCAGCATCTTCATCCTTTATCTCGATACCAAATCGTTCTTCAAATCTCATAATTATTTCAACCATATCCAACGAATCGGCGCCAAGATCTTGAAAGGTCGAAGCTGGTTTGATGATATCGTGGTTAATATTTAACTTTTCTGAAACAATTTCAGAAATTTTGTTGTATGTATCTTCTCTCTCAAATTCAACCATTTATAACTCCGGATTTCTATTATCACTTCTTTCAACAATCTTAATTAGTTTATTAATATCAGCCTGTTTTTGTACCGATATGATTTGTTTATCAGGATATTGTTTTTTTGCCAATTCACTCAAGAAGGTGCCAGGCCCAATTTCAATGAGTAAATCACATGAACTAATCTGATTCAACACTCGATCCCAAACAATCGGCTGAGTAATCTGTGCAATAACCCCATTTTTCACCTCCTGCCCCATTGTCACTTCTTGCGCATCTACACAATTAATTAAAGGAACATTCAAATTATGAAAATCAACTTTTGATAAATAGATACTAAATTGCCCCGCTACTTGATTCATAAGGGAAGAATGCAGACCTACCGCAGGCGATAGAGATTTAATTTTTGCATTCTCATAAGAACATATACGCTCTTCAAATGCTTTTATAGCAGTGCAATATCCTGTTACAATATGATCTGTAGGACTATGATAAAAGGCAACAGTTAATAATTCAGTATTAGGAATTGCAGCAAATACTTCTTTAAGAACATTTCGTGACACCCCGGTCACCTGTGTAATAGCAACTTCCATACTGCGGCATGCTTCTTGATAAAAATGTGCAAATTTATTAAGTAAATAGAGACCATCAGGAAAGCTCAATCCACCAACCGCAGATAATGCACTATATTCACCAAGATTATAGCTTGCAACAATATCTGGCATTATTCCTTTTTCTTTCAAGAGAGCAAAAATTGAAACACGCACAAGAAAAAGAGCAGAATACGCATTACTCATTTTACCAAGTTCTGCATCAGAAGAAGCAAAGCAAAGTTTGACAAAATTTTCATTCAAACAGTTGGAAGCCTCTTCGAAATATTCCTGTACTGTACGCGAAGTATCATACAACTCTTTCCCCATGCCGACATATTGACTTCCATATCCTGGAAAAAGCATCCCAATTTTCATAATTCTCCATTCAGTTGACTGCGCTTTTTTCTAAAAAAGCAACGAAAGTTTTTAGGCGGGCAATACTTTCCTCTTTACCAATCACCGATAAAAGTTCAAATATACCAGGACTCGCGCTACTACCAGTTAATGCGATGCGAATAGGTTGTGCTAGTTTTACCAGTTTTATAGAGAGTTCATTACATACTGCATGTATCACTGATGAGAACCCTTCAACCGAAAAATCATCCTGACATTCAAGTCTTTCAATAAGAAATTTCAGGTACTTTATACTTTCAGGTATTATCCATTTTTTAATCGCATCCTGATCGTATTGATGAGGTATTTTATAAAATCGAAGCAATTCATCTACCAGCTCACGCAATGTCTTGGTACGTTGTTTATATAGATCAATTAATATAAGAATTTTTTCTTTACCCCACTTTTTTAATTGATCAAGAAAATCTGATTTAATAGAGACAAGAATGGTATCGAGCAAAACCTGATTGTCAGTGTTGCGCATGTAGACACCATTGATCCAATCAAGCTTTTCTTGATCAAAAATAGCGCTCTTTTTACCTACATGATCTAACGTAAAATAACTAATCAATTCTTGGCGTGTAAAAATTTCTTGATCACCATGTGACCAACCAAGACGTACTAAATAATTAACCAATGCATCCGGAAGATATCCATTATGCCTATATTCAAGCACACCGGTCGGCGCTTCACGTTTACTTAAGCGTTGGCCACTTGGACCTAAAATTAACGGCACATGAGCAAATTCTGGAATAGCAGATCCAAATGCTTGATACAGTAAAATCTGCTTTGGCGTATTTGAAATATGATCTTCACCACGAATTACATGAGAAATACTCATCGCTGCATCATCAACTACCACTGCAAAATTATAAGTTGGTGTTCCATCAGAACGCGCAATAATAAAATCATCTAATTGTTCTCGAGAAAATGAAATAGACCCACGAACAAGATCATCAAAAATAACTTCATCAATATCATATGGAATCTTAAAACGAATAACATTCGGTTTTTCTAAATCAGTAGCAGTTACCTGCCTACCACGACAAAAACCATCATACCCTACAAAAAGAGGATCCAATCCTTTTTCTTTTTGACGCGCTTCAATCTCTTCTTGCAAACAAAAGCAGCGATAGGCCTTTCCTGTATTGAGTAACTGCTGCGTCAAGCGGCTATATTCCGAAAAGCAATCTGATTGTTTAATAATTGGCTCATCAGCAGTTATATTTACCCATTCAAGAGCTTCCAAGATTGAATCAACATATTCCTGCTTAGAGCGTTCTCTATCTGTATCTTCTAAACGAATAAGAAATAAACCATTATAGTGACGTGCAAAGAGCCAATTAAAAATTGCAGTACGAAGACCACCAATATGCAGATGACCTGTTGGCGATGGTGCAAATCGTACGCGAACTGGTGAAATTTCGTTCTGTCCCTGATTCATTATTCTCCCAATTCCTTGCTTTTTATTCCCTATTCTTGCTTTCAAGCACATCTGAAATGCTTATACTATCTGTTCTAATTTTGTACGGGCTAATACTGCCCATGGTGAAGAACCAATTTTTTCATGCGTAAAAAAATCATTAACTAACTTCTGCCATATCGCTTGCGCCTCTTTTACATTATCCTGCGCCCAATAATAAAGACCAAGATAATATAAAGCCATATCTCTATTTTTATTTTCTTCATTCTCTGCCAATAGTTTCAATTCCTGCAATCCTTCATCACGACCTGTGTGCTCTTCATCATCCATTTGTATCAAAGCTCGTTTTGTTTTATATAAGAATAATAGAGGAGAATCAGATGGTACTATTTTAATTGCTTCATCAAATTTTTCGAGCGCTTCGTTGCGCTTACCTTGTTTGAACAATGCATCTGCATAAAAAATAAGAAAATATGGTGCCAACGATGAAGAACTATGTTGTTCATACCCAACATTAAACAACATAGTAACATTTGCCCACGATTCATCTTTATCTTGAAACGCCGCTTGATATGCATACAGACATTCACTCAATGCCTTTTGTGTTATTGCCTCTTGTTGCCGTTGCCACCATCTATAACACCAAAATCCAGTAGCCCCGAGCAAAATAAGCATAAGTATAATAGTTATCTGGCGAGAATATCTATACGACCATATAGATGATTGAATCTCTTTAATATAAGGCTCAATTACTACCCGATACCATTTTTTTATTAAATCATACTTCACTATGAACACTCCACACATTCTATGCTATTTAGTTCTTTACGTCTGTTCGCTCTCTTGTTCTACCTGCTGTACCGTCTTTTTCCGTTCTGACTTTGCCTTACACGCTTTACCCCTGGTAAGGGAACGGTCTGCTTTTGTTGTCAGAATTTTTACCCCCTTGTAAAACCCGCACTGTTTACAAACCTGGTGGGGCAGTATTACTTCTTTACAATTAAGGCAATTAGTAAAAGCCTTAATAGCAAACTGTTTATTGGCATATCGTTTCCTTTTACGTGCATGAGAACGTTTTCTTTTAGGTACTGGCATATTAAAATCCTCAATTATGCTAAAAAATTCTTATTACTTCTTCTAAAAAACCTTTGGCAAAAACGCAAAGGGCTAAGATTTAAAAAGAGAAATTCAGTAATTTAATTATACAAAAATCTATAAAAAAGGCAAAAAAAAGGCTTTCTGTCCTCTACTCCTCAACATCGTTTCCAGAGTCCCATTTGTTGACATACCACCCCTTGTAACTGCAGTTCAAAGAGTCGTTCATGCAGTACTGAAACACTTAACCCAGTAATTTCAGCAAGTTCATCGAGTGTCGTTGGATTGGTACAGCAGGTTAAAATTTGTTCACTGATATGATCGGTAACCAACTTCTGAGCCCTGTTAGTGCCACTTTGCCTTTCATTTCCCTTTAGATCAACTTGCCCATATTCTTCCAAAATATCTTGTGCTGAATGAACAAGTTTTGCACCTTCTTTGATCAACGCGTGACAACCAGCACTGAGTTTATTATCTATAGGTCCTGGGACAGCAAATACATCACGCCCCTGATCAAGAGAAAATTGTGCAGTAATGGAAGCACCACTTTTTAATCCTGCTTGAATCACAATACATCCACGACTAAGGCCAGCAATAATTCTATTGCGTGCAGGGAAATTACCCGGATGTGCAACAGTATGTAATGCAAATGGACTTATAACAGTCCCTCCTGCTTCAATAACTGTTTCAAATAACTGTTTATTACAGAAAGGATATGGACAAAGAATTCCAGAGCCAAGAACAACAATAGTTTTTCCTCCTACCTCAACTGTTGTACGATGAGCATAACTATCAGCACCAATGGCACCTCCACTTACAACTGTCCAGCCATTCTCAACCAAAGAGGGAATAAGCTGTTCAATCGCTTTCTTTCCATACCAATCCATTGCACGCGAACCTACAACAGCAATGCACGATTCATCAACCTCAAGAGGCGTCCCCTGCCAATACATCACCGCTGGCGGCATATAAATATGTTTCAAAAGAGAAGGATAATTCTCATCAAGAATCGTCAGCCAACCAATCTGATGTTGTTCCAGCGCACGTACTTCTTGTTCTAAAAGTAATTTATTGCTCAACCCTAAAACAATTTTATGCGCTTTATTATAAGAAAAACCAAACGTTTCTACCAAATCAGAAGCTGTCACTTGATATAGCTCATGCAACGAATCTAATTTTTTCTCAATAATAGCGTGTATGGCTACCGGTCCAATTCCATCAATTAATGAAAGATGTAAAAAAACAAACGAATCATCCATAATCACCCGTTGAACAAGCTATAATGCAGAAAGTAACATCATCATAATGCTACTATTTCTTCTAAGGATCTATTCTGGAGACTTAATTTCAGACGCTGATGAAGATTCACTCTCTTGATTGTTTTCTTCATTTTCTTCAAATGAGACCACCGTTGATAATTTCTGCCCTTTATCAAGTTTGATCAAGCGCACCCCTTTTGCTTGACGGCCCATTGTTCGAATCTCAGCTGGTGAAAGACGAATAATTTTACCTACTTTGTCAATGAGTAAGACAGTTGAATTTTCCTCAATAAAACACAACCCAACAACCAAACCATTGCGTTTATCAGTTGGAATAGTCCGAACACCAACACCACCGCGGTGAGCAAGCCTGAAACCTGTGATAGCTACCCGTTTACCATATCCGTTTTCAGTAGCAAAAAGAAGATCACCTTTTCCTGTAATGATTTCCATACCAATTACATAATCATCTTTTTTCAGACGCATACCAATCACACCCGCAGCTTGTCTTCCCATTGAGCGTATTTCATCCTCTTTAAAATGAATACCTTTTCCTCTCGCTGTTGCGATAACAATAGAATCCTTACCAGATCCCATTCCACAAAATACCAATTCATCCCCTTCACTTAGTGTAAGAGCACGAATACCAGTGGAACGAATTTTTATAAAACTTTTTGCATCGGTTCGCTTGATAATGCCAGCTTTAGTAAGCATTACAATATAATCATCATCCATTTCACGTGCGCACAATAGCTTCACAACACGTTCATTTGCTCCAAGTGGTAAGAGATTAACAATAGCACGGCCACGTGCTATACGTGAAGCTTCAGGAACTTCAAAAACACGTAGGCTATAAACACGACCAAGATTGGTAAAGAAAAGTAATTCATCATGATTTTTGGCAACAAACATATCTTGCACTATATCATCAGTACCCGTAAGCGCCGCCATTCCGCGTTTTCCCTTACCCCCACGGTGCTGCACACCATATATACTAAGAAGAACACGCTTGATATATCCCTTCATGGTAAGAGTTACAACAACCTCTTCATCTGGTATTAAATCAGCTTCAGTCAATATATCAATAGCACCTTCTATGCGACTCTTTCTGGAATCAGCATATGAATTACGTGATTCTTCAAACTCTGTAATAATTTCTTGTTCGAGAACTCCCTCTTCTTCCAAAATACGCTTGAGGTATACAATTTTCTTCTTAAGCTCTTCCATTTCTGCATAAATCTTTTCTTGCTCAAGGCTTGTCAAGCGCTGCAAACGCATCTCTAAAATTGCCTTTCCTTGTGCCGGTGTAAGCAAAAAGCGTTTATTCAATTTGCTAATAGCTTCTTCAGCATTTTTTGATTTCTTAATGATGGAAATAGCTTCATCAATATTCTCCAGCGCGATAATAAAACCAACCAAAACATGTTCGCGCTCTTGGGCTCGTGTTAAATCAAAGGCAGTACGTTTATAAACAACTTCCTTGCGATGAAAGAGAAACTGCTCAAGCAATTGCCGCAAGGTAAAGATCATTGGTTTATTGTCAAGAAGTCCGAGCATAAGAATAGAAACAGAAGATTGTAGTGGCGTATGTTTATATAATTGATTGAGAATAACATTTGGCAATTCGCCTCTTCGCAACTCAATAACAAGGCGCATTCCCTTTTTATCTGACTCGTCTCTGATATTAGCAATACCATCTATAACCTTATTGCGTGCGAGTTCAGCAATCTTTATCGCAAGATCCGCCTTATTAACTTGAAATGGCAGTTCTGTAATAACAAGCGCTAAGCCTTTCTTTATCTCCTCAATTTCAATAACACCGCGTAAAATTAAATTGCCACGTCCTGTTGTATATGCACGCCTAATACCTGCACGACCACAAATGATACCACCCGTTGGAAAGTCTGGTGCCGGTACGATTGAAAACAACTCTTCATCCGTAAGATCTTTATTTTTTAGCAATGCTAAGCACGCTCCAATAACCTCTCCCAAGTTGTGTGGTGGAATAAAAGTTGCCATACCAACAGCAATACCAGCAACGCCATTGATTAACAAATTTGGCAATTTACTTGGCAAAACAACCGGTTCAATAGTCGATTCATCAAAGTTTGGAACAAACCTCACCGTTTCTTTTTCAAGATCTGCTAGAAGTTCCTGGGCAATTTTTGCCAAACGAATTTCGGTATAACGCATAGCTGCAGCATTATCACCATCTACAGAGCCCCAGTTTCCTTGCCCATCAAGCAATGGGTAACGTCTTGAAAAATCTTGTACCATGCCAACCATTGTATTATATACTGCCTGATCACCATGTGGATGATATTTACCAAGAACTTCACCAACTACACGAACCGATTTATGGTAGGGCTTGTTGTAATGGAAACCAATCTGATGCATGGTATACAAAATACGCCGATGGACCGGCTTAAGCCCATCACGAATATCTGGAAGAGCACGACTAACAACAACAGACATAGCATAATCAAGAAATGAACCTTTAAGCTCATCCTCAATCAAAATTGGCTTGCTTATCAGCTTATTATTATTAGAAGATGAAGGTTGCTTCTCTACTGGATCCATATGATTTTTTACCTTTTTTCTAAGAATAGTTGGACGTTTTTTAGGATGTTTACATTATACCTCAAATAGCAAAAAATAACAAGCTGAGTTCTCTTTCTTTTGATCATATCATAGTTTAGAATAAGGCCAAGTAATAGTTCTTCTATCCCCTCAGCTCTATAAATTAAATTGAGCTTCCTTAATCAGACATTGGACTTTCACTCATAGCTTAATATAGGCTTATGCTAAAAAAGGAGAAAATATGACTAGAGCACAAAAAAGGAATTCACCACGATTACCTAAACGACCACTTTTAGCAATTGGCATCACTCTTGCTTGCTTAATAATCATGTTCTTCGCTTATTATGGTTTTAACCAAAGGATACAACGGTCCGGTATATGGGCACCTATTCAACAGCGGGCAAATAATGCTGCTGTACAGATTGTCTCGCAGGTTGGAGAATTTAATTGGCTTCAACCCTATGATATAAGACAAGAAGTTGAGATCCATGGAAGTGGTTTTTTTATTAACGCTGAAGGTGAAATTATTACCAATGCGCATGTGGTAGAAGAAGCAAAACGTATCTGGATTCATCTTCTCTCTCTCGGTAAAAAACCTATTAATGTCGACATCCTTAGTATTGCACCTGAGCGCGATATTGCACTGTTGCGCGTTAAGCAAGAAGACAAAGAAGTTCTTAAAAAAATATTAGGTACTATACCTTACTTACCATTGGGAAATTCGGACGAAGTTAGACGAACGGACAATGTTTTGATATTAGGTTATCCACTGGGACAACAACATCTTAAAAGTGCAACGGGGATTATAAGTGGACGCGAATTTTTAGAAGGCCAATCATTTATTCAAACAACAGCACCGATTAACCCTGGTAATTCCGGCGGTCCACTTCTTAACAGGAAAGGTCGTGTTATTGGCATTAATACTGCGGCTGTAACTAAAGCTCAAAATGTTGGATATAGCATCCCAATCAATGAACTAAAGTTGATTTTTGATGAATTACACAAAAAACCATTTATTCGCAAACCATTTTTTGGCTTTGCATTCAACAATAGTTCAGATTTTCAAGCTACATTTTTAGGAAATCCGAAACCAGGAGGACTCTATATCAACAAAATATTTAAAAATTCATTAGCTGAGAAGATTGGTCTTACTGAAGGTGATATGATCTATATCTTCAATGGCTTTACTATAGATGTTTTTGGCGAAGCAACTGTTCCCTGGAGCCCTGACAAAGCTCCAATTATTGATCTTATTTCACGACTCAAATTTGGGAAAATAATACCTATCACAATCTATCGCAAAAGTGCACGCAAAGAGCTTTCACTTGAATTTAAAGAATCGCCTATTTATCCAATTCGCACCATGTATCCGGACTATGAAAAGATCGAATATGAAATAATTGGCGGCATGGTTGTAATGCAGTTGACCGATAATCATCTCCCTTTACTGAAAAATAAAAACCCCTATCTTGTGCGCTTTGAAAAAATTGAGAATAAGATAGAACCAGTATTGGTCGTAACACATATACTTCATGGCTCAGCTATTCAACAATTGCGAAGCCTCAAAGTAGGCGATATTATAACAGACATCAATGGCAAAGAAGTTAAAACATTGGAAACATTTAGAACAGCACTGTATGAGGGCGTTACATCAAATTCATTACAAATAAAGACGGCAGATAATATTTTTGTTGTTTTGCCTTTGCGCAAAATATTAGAGGACGAAAAGCAATTATCGAAACAGTTTGGTTATCCAATTTCACTTACTGTCAAAGCTCTTCTTGAAAAAATGTAAAAACTGATAGAAAAAACAAAAAAGTTTTAATTATTGATTTACGCAATGCTTCATTACCTATACAATTTTTAACTTACGCATTTACATGTAAGCCATGAATCATATTAAATAACATTTTAAGTTGATCTACAGTAAGTGGCTCATGTTCTGCTTCCTTTTTTAGTGCTATCTTTGCATTAACCATATCATTATCCGGTAAATCAGCTACTTCAAAACTAACATCGGGATAGTCATAATTACGTTCATTTCCAATAACAGATACTTTTTTATAATCAAGCAGTCGTTCGAGAGTTTTGCTTATTTGTGCAATATGTGCAGCACCCAAAAAAAGCAAAACTTTTTTTCTCTCTCGAGCTTGAACAATTTCATGTATAACTTTTGCATCAAATAATCTTACATCCCAATTAAAGAGAGCAAGAACAAACGCTTTCCATTTTTGTTGTGGAATATTTTGTTCCATATATTCATGAAATAATCCATCATAAGCAGCAAAAGATCCACACAATAACGTGCTCGCCTCAAGTACAATTTTACGCTGCTCATTATAATAACCTGCAAGCATCTCTCCATCATTAAAAGAAGCAACACGTGAGTCAATTGAGTTAAACTCTTCGAGCAGATTACATGTAAAAACCCAATCTCCTGGAAGAAATATTGGAATTTTTTTCAAAAATGGTTCACTTGCAATCTTTCGCAAAAATCGATACTCAACATTAGCAACATCGAATTTATTTTCTTGACAAAATGAAGCCAACTCAATCAAGGGAGAAGCCGAAGCCAACATCTCAGGCTTTCCCTTTCCTCCAAAATCTTCAACAATAATCTTATATTCATCTTTAAAATCACAATTTTGTAAGAAAGAATTAAGATGATAAAAATGAGGAAAATTCAAATGCCAATTATCACAACGATCATGATGATCAGCAAAACAATAGACTTGCTGCGTGCCCTTTGTTAACAATGTAACCCACTCGAAAAAAGCGTTCAGTGAAAATCCTACCGTACAAGAAAGAACCAAAACAAAGATTTTAATAGTCATGCTGTTTCCTTAATTAAAAAATCAACCCAAATTGCTAATCCTTTAGATTATGACGATTGACCATCATAAATGAGCTCAATTTTGTATCCCCAGGTTAATCTACGTTCCTCACCTTTAGTTTCCCCATTTTTCAATATACCAGAAAAAAATTTAAAAGCTATTGACATATTCCGATTATTTCTATACAATTAGAATTAATAAAAAGAAGCCTTTTTCGAGGCAAGAAAGGAAAAATTATGTTGAAACGATGGCTATTAATTCTAGTTTATATTCTATCAAATGGCATTTGTCTTCACATTAATGGGATGGATCCCTGGGCATTTTTTATGCCTGAAGGCTTACCAAGCTACAAATTAACCTCTGCTGAAAAAAAATTCATAGAAGCAAAGCAACATCTTATGGAATATAAAACTACAAGAGACAATTACCCAGCACAATTGCAGAATAATGACGCTAAGATCGACAAACTAAAACAAGATATAGAAATATTAAATAAAAGCTGGCAAAAAGCAAAGACTGAAGAGGAACAAATTACCCTAGTACTAAAAATATCAGAAGAAATACTACAGCTTGAGAAACAATTAAAAACAATAAATGAAGAAAATGAAAACATCTTTAAAGAGCTCGATGAAATTATTCACAAAATACAGATTCAAGAAGCAGTTGTTCCAAAATTAGAAGCAGAATTAGAAACCAAAAAAGTCGAAATCCAAGGTAATTTTGGTGATATTATTGCAGTTGCAAATGCTCATCGAACGCAAGCAGCTTCCGAACCACGACCTGATCAACCTGTAGAAATAACTATAGAAAATAATGATAAAATCATAATACAACCAGCTCTTCAACAGACCCTTAAAGGAGAACCAGAAGAAAATGTTACTGCCTACTGTGGTTATTATTCCTTATGGAGTGCTTTCTGCTTCAGCAACCAATTTAACAATGATATTCGCCTTAATAGAGATTTTTTCTGTAATATGCTCGAAAGAATGCTTATAGAAATAAGACAATGGTTGGGACAGGAACAAAAAAGAAAGGAAGATTTAAAAAAGGAAAATCCAGCAGATCGATACGCATGGGCAACCAGAAATGAGATGCGTTATCTTGTAGAAAAGTTTAAGCTTAAAAATACAATTGTTGTAGAATTACAAATGCTTTTTCTGCCTCAGGTTCTAGCAATGACTCTTGAAGATGCGTTAGAAAATGCTCACGCAGCAACATTAATACAAAACTTCACAGATCAAAACATAGATCAATTAGTTATCATATTAGTTACTGGAAGACAAATGGGTCATTATATTACCATCCTCGCTGAACGAAAAAAAGAAGATGGTTCGATTGAGCTTTCTGTTGCAGATTCATTGCCTGGAAGCTTAAAGGATATTGAAGAAATCAATGGAATTGAACAAAGATTAGTTAATTTGGCTAATTTGAATGAAAGCGCTCAAGCAGCAAAAACTGAAGAGGAGCAAATTAACCTAACTCTAAAAATATCAAAAGAAGAATCAGAATCAAAGCTTAAGGAACAATTAGAAAATCTAAGGCGTGGAAACAGAATTCTTCCTCTCTATTATGCTCTAAAAGGTCAGTGGAGCAAGCTTACTGAAGAATATGCAAGTTCCTTAGACTTTTCCTTCAATGAGAAGTAAGGTCGAAAAAGTAAAACTGCTTTCCCTCTAACAACTAAAAAATAGGTGCTTTTTAGCCCCTATTTAAAGTCCTTGCAATTTGCAAAATTCCTCTCATTAGACTATAATTTATAGTGTTAATAAGCTAATATTTTTAAGTTTCTAAAAATCCATGATAAAAACAATTAATTTACAGAATTTTACCTCCGATAAAGTCAGAAATTTCTCGATCATCGCCCATATTGATCATGGCAAATCAACCATTTCTGACCGCTTACTTGAGGCTACTGGAACACTTACGGATCGTACCAAGCGTGAACAGTTTCTTGATAAGTTACAGGTTGAACGTGAGAGGGGAATTACGGTCAAAGCACAGACCGCTTCTATGTTTTACAATCATGCAGGGCAGAGCTATTTGCTTAACCTAATCGATACACCGGGGCATGTTGATTTTAACTACGAAGTCTCACGATCGCTTTATGCCTGTCAGGGGGCATTACTTTTGATCGATGCTACTCAAGGGGTTGAGGCACAGACAATGGCCAATTTTTATCTGGCTTTTGACCAAGATCTGACTATCATCCCTATTATCAATAAAATCGATATGTCTGCTGCTGATCCAGAACGTGTTTCAAACCAAATAATCAGCTTATTTGACTTTAAGCCAGAAGAGATTATTTATACCTCTGCTAAAACTGGTATTGGCATTGATACTGTTCTCAAAGCTATCGTTGAACGTATCCCAAGCCCAAAAGGCTCGCGTGAAAAACCACTTAAGGCATTACTTTTTGATTCTTGGTTCGATGAATATCGAGGCATCGTCTGTCTCATTGCTGTCAATGATGGCATTATTAAAAAAGGTGAGAATATTACCCTCGCTCAAGTAGAAACTTCTTATGAAGTACAAGAACTTGGCTTGATGTATCCTAATGAAACACCTGCGGAAGCTCTCTATGCAGGTCAAGTTGGTTACATCATTACCGGCATGAAAACAATTAAAGAGGCACGGGTTGGTGATACTATCTATCACAGCAAAAATCCTATAATCCCATTTCCCGGTTTCAAACCTGCAAAACCAATGGTTTTTGCCGGTATCTATCCAGTTGAACAAATCGAATTTGAAGCACTTAAGGAAGCTATAGAAAAGCTCACCCTCAATGATGCCAGCGTATCAATCGAAAAAAAGAGCTCCCCAGCGTTAGGACTTGGCTTTCGGTGTGGTTTTCTTGGCCTGCTACACATGGATGTTTTTAAGCAACGCATTGAACAGGAATACGGTCTTTCTGTGATTATCACTGCACCAAGCGTTCGCTATTTGATAAAGCTTCAACACGATAAAGGAACTATTCCTGTTGAAAGCCCGTCAGACTTTCCAAAGCAACACTTAATTGAAGAAATTTTAGAGCCGGTAATTAACGCAACCATTATTGTTCCACAACAATATTTAGGCAATATCATTAATCTGTGCGAAGAAAAGCGCGGGATTCAGAAAGATTTAAGCTACATGGATGAAGAGCGAGTTATCTTGAAATATAAACTTCCTCTCAATGAGGTAGCAACCGATTTTTATGATAAGCTCAAATCGCTCAGTTCTGGATATGCAAGTTTTGATTACGAAGAAGCAGGCTATGAACCAGCAAAATTAGTCAAAATGGATACTTTACTCAATAAAAAATCAATTGATACTCTCTCAAGCATTGTTCATGTTGACAAAGCATATTACATTGGTAGAGATTTAGTTGATAGACTCAGAAAAATCATTCCACGACAGCTTTTTGAAATTATTATTCAAGCAGCTATTGGTTCAAAAATTATTGCACGCGCCTCAATTGCTCCATTGCGTAAAGATGTTACAGCCAAATGTTATGGTGGCGATATTACCCGAAAGCGTAAACTCTTAGAAAAACAAAAAGCTGGCAAGAAAAAAATGAAACAAATCGGCAATGTTGAAATACCACAAGAAGCTTTTTTAACTATTTTAAAGAGGTAAATCTCAATCTACTCATTTTGACTCAATAAAAGGTCAATTACTCCCAAATTCTCAAGCCTGGCGATCTTTTATTGTTATTATTGGTGCAGGAAAGGTCAATAATCTCACTCAAGAATTACTCTAGCACATGCCTACTTTCATGTATTTTACAGGGGGTTTTTTAGACTTATTTAAGCTATTTTTTACCTTTTTTTCCTGAATAATATATTTGCCATTAGCATTAAGTTCTGGTATGCTGACTAATAATTAGTGTATTAATAACCCTTATATAATCTAATGAGTAAAATTATGAAGTGTACAAAATCGTTAATAATTACCATAGCAATACTCGCATGTTTTAATCAGGCATTACTTGGAATGACTCCTCCCGGCTTACCAGGAGATTTCGCACAGTTCCCCCTAGAGATGCAGCAAAAAATTGTTTATCAATTATCCGATGGAAATTTAGCCAGCTTGGCGCAAACATCAAAACAAGCAAGTCAATTTCTAGAAGATGAACTTGCACAAAGACAGCTGCAAGCTGCCATAGAACTATCGTTGTGGTTAAGTAGAAGAAAAATAGATTTTAGGCGGCAAATATCCAATTATCCTGACTTTGCTCAATTCAAAGAAGCAGTTTTAAACAGATTACGGGAAACAGCGCAAGAGCATCCAGAACAATGGATTTGTTTAGATTTAAGCCGTAATAATCTTGGATCGATACCAAGCGAAGATCTAAGGTCATTTCTTCAATCTATTGCTGCATATAATATTGTAGAACTTCATCTTTCTGGTAATCAGCTTACTACTTTACCTGAAAATATATTTAATAAGCTTCATAAACTACAAAGGCTTTGGCTTTATTACAATCGTCAGCT
>SOKE01000020.1 GCA_004375875.1 Candidatus Babelota bacterium | reverse complement strand
TATGTTCTGCAATAGTTTGATCAAGTTTGGTATTTTTTTAGATTTTATTGGCGACCAATTTGATAAAGTGGCAACTGGCCATTATGCTCAGCTGAATGAAATCAATGGAGTTGTTCAGTTGCTCTGTTCTCCAGATCCAATTAAGGATCAAACCTATTTTTTGGCAAATTTAACGCAGAAGCAGCTCAAGCGAGCATTATTTCCTATTGGTCATCTGCGAAAGGATCAGGTTCGTCAACTAGCTATTGATTTTGCCTTGCCAACGAGCAATCGCAAGGATAGTCAGGGTATTTGCTTTTTGGGCAAGCTCAAATTCAATGAATTTATTAAGCATTACTTGGGTGAATCACTCGGTGATTTGATTGAGTTTGAAACAGGAAAGAAACTCGGTGAACATCGTGGTTTTTGGTATCATACGATTGGTCAGCGTCAGGGATCAGGTCTTGCTGGTGGACCGTGGTATGTAGTTAGCAAGGATCCGCAAACTAATTATGTTTATGTTTCTCGTAATTATTATGCTTCAGATAAAAAGCGTGATACATTCGAAATAACTGGTTGCAACTGGATTGAAGGGGCAGAACCAGTTAAGTCTGATGTGCAGGTAAAGCTTCGTCATGGTAAGAAACTTCATGATTGCTCTCTTGAACTTCATCCTGATAATACTGCTGCTGTAAAGCTTGCTTCACGTGATCAGGGGATTGCTCCCGGTCAATTTGCGGTATTATATGATGGAAATCATTGTTTGGGATCTGGTGTTATTACACAAGCGGTTGTGTAATTCTTAATTTTGCTCCGTTATATTTGGGTTAAAAAGAGTTCATAATTGTTCAGATACAAAATTTTATTGGCTATAAATCCGTTTTATAATAAAATTTTAATAGTGATCAAGTAAAAACTGATAGTGATTGTATTTAGATAAATAGATGCTTAAGTTTGATTTTTCTTTTTTTAAAAAACTATCTGCTCGGGAAAAACGTCTGACTATTCCAACAGTTTTAACTATTAGTCGAATGATACTTGTACCATTTATTGTCATAGCAATGATTGTGCATCACTGGGGCATCGCTTTTTGGCTTTTTCTGATTGCTGTATTTACTGATACAGTTGATGGCAGCCTTGCCCGTCTATCAGGTGAAAAAACATTTTTAGGTACTTGTCTTGATCCGGTAGCTGATAAACTGTTGATACTCTCTTGTTTCTTTACACTTGCCTTTGTCCAATCGCCTCTCTTTACTATTCCTTTATGGTTTGTGCTTCTTGTGCTGATCAAAGAACTTATTGTGATTGGTGGTGCGCTTATTATTCTGCTTCTTGGGGGACGATTGAATATTTGTCCTACCTGGTTAGGAAAAATTACAACAGTTGCACAAATTAGTTTCATCATTTGGCTTTTTGCGTGTTATTTTTTTCATTGGCTTCCTATAAAAACGTATCATACAATGTTGGGTATAGTTATTTTACTTACTTTATTATCCCTTATACAGTATGTGCGTATTGGTTTTCATACTATTGAGGGGTAATGTAAAGGGAAAAATTATGAAATGTACAATGAAACATGTTATTATACTTTGTTTTTGTTTTGTGTGTTCAACTTTATTAGCAGAGAGCTTTGTAATAAAAAAAGAAAAGAAAAAAAGACCATCTATGACTGTTATTAAAGAGCAGTATGCGCAAAAGAGTGGGGAGCTTATTAAGGTGCTGCCAAAGGTGCAAAAACATGTATCACAGGTGCAGCGTGTTGTTATTGATGATGTGTATGCATTATTTCATAATAATGCCAACAGCAGAATTGGACGTGCAACAAAAGAGCAGCTAAAAGAGCGTGTGGAAAAAATTGCCAAGTTTATGCAGGATATTCAATCATTTGATGAACAAATAAAAGAGCTATTTGTTTCTCTGAAATGAAAATCATAATCTAAAGCTTATGCGTGAAGGAATTTATAGAGGAACCTTTTTGCATTTGAACAATTCTTTATTTTTAGGTACTTTAAATAAAGTATTACTGATAGTAGGCTTTTTGCAAACAAGTTAGATGAAAGGATACATTCATGGCCAATTTTAATCGTGTTATCATTATTGGAAATCTGACGCGTGATCCAGATTATAAGCAACTTACATCGGGGCAAGCAGTTTGTCGATTAGGATTAGCGTCCAACCGTCAATTTAAAAATAGACAGACTGGATCAATGGTGCAGGAAGTTTGTTATGTTGATATTGATGTATGGGGTGCTCAGGCAGAAACGTGCCGTCAATATTTGCAAAAGGGCCGTGCTGTATTGGTTGAAGGACGTTTGAAATTTGATTCATGGGAAGATCCGCAAGGAAAAATGCGCAGTAAACATTCGATTGTTGCTGATCGGGTACTCTTTTTACCAGCAACGAACAGTGCGGAATTTGCTGCAGCTGAACGTGTAGGAGAAAATTCGGCTGGTATAGCAAAAGAGGATCCGCTCGAGAAGGAACTGCTTGAGCAGATTGAACAGATAAAGAACAGAACACAGGCACAAAAAGAAGAAGCAGCGAAAAAAGATATAACAGAAAAGCAGGAATCACAACAAGCAGGAGAAGCAAGCCCTGAAAAACATGAGCAAGTAGAATTTAAGGATGAACCACCCTTTGAAGATGAATTGCCATTTTAACTAAGAGCTTGTAAATAAATATATTGCTTGCCCAATATATTTAATACAAGGGAATAAGGTTAGGATTTCAAAAACTTCTCTCTAGTTTAGAATTTGGTATTAAATTCATTTACCAGATTTTATTCATTCGAGCGCAACAACGCCTAAATTAGTTCCTGCCATAAGAATGCCAGATGCACCAATATGATGAACCCAATAAAACCGGTTAGGCACCTGTACAGCTGGATCAAAAATAATGTGTTGACCAGGATTAACGATATTCCATTCCTTTGTGTTATATGGAAAGCTTAAAAGCTTATTTATGCAGTAGGGATCATTTGTATTCCTGGTGATAAAAAATCTACGCGCACCATCTGACCAGAAATGGGTTATAGGATCAAGTGTTTTAAAGGCTTGAGCAGTTGACAGTGCATTAAACGATAGTGGAATGAATCCAAATTCTAAGCTTGATGTGCCCCAACTTCCATTAAGTTGTTCGATGCTGCTGCGTTCATATGTATAATTATCTGCCTTATCTTGAATAGTAATTGGCCAGAATGTAGATGGAATTGGTGCATCAGGAGCAGTGATATCCCAGTATGGTTGTGATACGAGTAGTTGCCAATTTGCATCAGTTTGATTTGTTGCGTCGATAATACCTCTCATAGGGTCGGTTTGAGTAGCATCTGAATAGAATAGGCCATCATTTGTAACAAGAATGAGTTGTTCTTTGTTTAATGGATTATTAGAACTTCCTGTTGCTATAATCTCCATTCCCGTAAATAGATGTGCGTTTTGGAATATACCATTCCCTGATTCAGCAAGAAGAGAGATATTGATTTGATCAAATAGTGTATCTTTGTTGTCTTTAAAATATATCCCGTACAATTTACTTTTGAGTGGGCTTTTACATGATGTTTCGAACATGATGATATAGAGTCGGTTACCGAGTGATTTGATATCGATTACAGAGCCTTGCAATTGTTTAATATAGTGCCATTTACTTTCTATAAATGGTGCCGCATTGAAAAGTCCTAACTCTTCAACACTAAATCCTTCACCACTTAGAGTATTTGCAAATACAAAGAGTCCGCATTCGGTACCAGCAAAGAAATAGTTGTAATTTGCAGTTGTGCTGCGAGAATATTCAAGAATGTTAACACAGCCGCAACAGTGACCTAATTCTGTAACTAAAAAATTTTCTGCCTTGCTGAAATCTTCGATAACTTCTTGTGGGCTTGTTGTTGTAGTATCATATGCTGTGCTAATTCTGGCAAAAACAACCTTTTCTGCTCCTCCAAACAATGCGTAACGGTTAGTTGTGGTTAAAATTGAATCATTACTGAAACCGCGTGTTGATTGATCAAGATCAAGAACCGAGAAACATCCTTTGTTGCAATACCCTGTGTTAAAAACTTGATTTAACTGAGTTGGTAATGAATTTGATGTTGTTCCAAAATCCCATGCTGTTGAACAGACTGCTTTACCTATAGTTCCTTCAACTGCCCATAGTTTGCTTGTTACTGCATCTACATCAAAAAATTTTATTCTTCCTTTCGAACTTGGTGTATTAGGAAATGCATTAATGGGTAATGTTCGTTTTGCCCATGTTGTCCATCTGACGATTTTACCTGTTTCATCAAACAATGCATGTGAGTAAAATACGCCACTATCATTGTTTGCGTCTGGCGTTGTATTGACTGAAACATATACTGTATCGCCAATTACAACAATATCAGAGAGAGGAGTTGAGCTTTGAATAGAAAGTGGGCCTGCACCTACGTCAACAGCAGACTCACCTTGTAAAGGAAGATGAGAATTTTGAGTTGCTGGTTCCACAAATTTAAAATTGATAAGACTGCTATTTTTATCTGCAATGGTACCATGAATTTGTTCATCAGATGGTTTATCAACCAATGGCAGGGCAAAAATAAGATTATTTATTGAATCATGATCGCCATTGCCGCCATTTACAATTAAATAACTAGGTTCCGTACTACAATGCATAACGCGGATATGTTTTATAGTAATACTTTTTTGTTGTGTACCATTTGTTATAGCTCCTACTATGTTGGTATTAACATTTTTATCAAATGTGTCATCTGGGGCAACATCCGAAAGCGTCAGTACACCATTGTCATTAACATATGCTACAACGACTGCCTTTGCACCAGCATCCGCAGTAGCGGTTGTTGTAAGGTGCAATCCAATATATAATCGTTGTAGAGGATCGTCCCAGAAAAGTTCTGCTGTGTTATTTAGAATAATTGGTGGTTCTTGTATTTTTACTTCATCTGTATCTAAATCAAGTTTTTTTGCCTTAATTCCTGAATCACTTTCAGTAGCTGCCGTTTGTTGCAGCTCTAATGTAGTCTGGTTAATACTGACTACAGCAATACCACTATCGAGAGCTCCAAAGTCAATTTTTGTACTGTTTTCCGGGGTTGGTCTTACTGCTGCAAAAATAAATGATTTGTTTGCAGCGATATCTACAATACCGCTTGTAGTTTCTCCGTCTACTCCTGTTGCTCCGCTTGCATCTTTTAGGTCAGCATTATTGATGAGATCACCTACTGTGGTGCCAGTATTATTTATTATGCGTACTTTTGTTTGTTCTTTGGTACTTGTTGAAGCATATTCAACAAAAGCTAAAAATGGTGAAGTATTACCTGTTTGTGTAGCAAGCGTAAGAAATTCAATGGTATTGTCGATTTGGCTTCCTATAGGGTTAAAGCTTGGCTTTTCATTACCGAGAAGACGAATAGCTTTTGAAAGGCGATATTTGGCATTATCTCCTTCGAGTCCACCTACACCAACATAAATAGTTCCAGTTGCACGATCAAAAATTTTAGTAAGTACAGTGCCTGTAAAGCTATTTGTTGTATCAGAAGTATTGCCTTTTGCAACGACAGTAGCATTAACTGTTGAATTGATGCAGAATATTACTAAAAGTGCATTCAGGAGTACTATATAAAATGAGCGTTTCATTACCATTCCTTCTTTTCTTTTTTATTAAAAGCTCTCCATTAAAAATCCCATGCTAAATCAAAGCCAATGGTTCCACCTCCCATATTAGTTTTCAATACACGCTTGCCACCTATTTGCCAGTTATAAAAAAGAGCAAGACGAGGTGCAAGTTTATGTTCTTCAGTTACAAAATCATATTCTGCCCAAAAATGAATTGTATGCATCTCCCATTCTTGAAGCATTTGATCGGTGTTTACAATATTTGGATCGAATAGACATATATCTTTTGGGGTGAGTTCATCTTTATATTTTTTGTTGTAGGTATATCCGATAAGGAAAGAAATTCCTCGTGCAAAATGATCAGCCTTGATGTAGGTATTAATATCAAATATGATCCCTTTTTTAACTGTTGCGCAGCCTTTTGCTAATTTAATGAAACCGCACTGATTGAGATCGGTTTTCATACGGATCCATTTTGTTTTGTCAAAAAATGGAATAAAGTTTCCATGAATACCAAGTGTAAGCCATTCAAATGCACCAATGGATGCATCAAATATAAGGGGAATGCCGATGTGACCATTGTATCCTGATGGAATGTCAAAAATGCGATCTTCGCACCGTTCTCTGCCTGAAGGAATAGAAATGCCAGCTTTTACAGTTGCATCAATATAATCAAGCACAGTTGTTTCTTGAATATTGCATGTCCAGCCGAAGAGAAAAGATACATCACCAAGGTCAGTTTTAGAATAATTACATAAGCACAGACAATAACGAGCTAAAATATCATGAAATTGATTAAGAAACATTTGCCAGTAAGGATGATTAGCATTAGGACATGAAGAGTTGGTTGGTGAAAGATCCCTGTAATTAATATTGCATACTTTGATCTTTTTTATTGGAAGAAATAATTGAGCAAAAAAACCACGTTTAATATTTTGTGTGAACGAAAAAATAGTTTCAATAAGTTCAAATCTACCTCTGAATGAAAGGTGTGCAAAGCCTTCACGACCAGGAACGCGTGAAAGATAAATAAGTGCAATATCGGCTGGATTAGTTGGATCTTTATCGGGAATGCCTGCACCAAGTTTTTGCATATTGTGTGGGCCATAGATATCAAATAAACATGTTGTATTACCATTACAATCCCGTGCTTTACATGTAGATCCCGCTGCTACAGTACAATCAATCGATGTTAGTTTATCTTTTGCAAATCGAGGTTCGCCAGAAAAATATGCAGCACGATAAAAATGAGGAAAGTCGAATGCTTGAACTGATAAGGTTATGAAAAAAAAGAGGGATGTATATGTTCTGATAAAATTATATAATAGATTTTTCATCTACCAATCCTTTTTTATTTCTGTGTGTGCACGAGCAAGACTTTTTCCAACTTATCACTATGTATAGAAAAAAAAGAGAAAAAAAGATAGTGGTCTTGAAGAAAAGGTAATGTGCCTTGCTCATTTTGCAAATCCTGCTATAATTAATGATGAATATATTCTTTTATTTTTCACTATTTACTTGATAAGGAATTGTTGCAATGAGTAAAAAGGACAAGGAGCACGAAGCAGCTGCAACATCAGAACCAAATCTTTCGCTCGAGGAGTGTAAAAAAGAGCTTGCTTGCTGGAAAGATCAATTTTTGCGTTCTAAGGCAGATTTTGAAAATTTTAAGCGTCGCTTAGAAAAGGAACAGACGCAATGGTATCAAGCTGCACAGTCTGTTTTATTGCTTGATTTGTTAAATGTTGTTGATAATTTTGATCGTGCACTTGAAGAAAAACAAAAAGAAAGTTGCTCATTGGAGTTAAAAGCCTGGCTTGAAGGATTCGAACTTATTCGTAAATCGCTGTATAAGCTACTGAGTAAATATGATGTTAAAGAGATAAAAATAGTAGCTGAATTTGATCCGCGTGTTCATGAAGCAGTTGCTCAAGTTGATTCACCAGATCATAAAGCTGGACAGATTGTTGATGTAATACAAAAGGGTTATACATTAAAAGATGCTGTGCTACGGCCTGCTAAAGTAACTATTGCTCGCTAGGTAAACAGAGAAACGGGAATTCTATGACCTTAAGTAATGTAAAATACCAATAATTAATTCAATAAAGATCAATATGATAATTAAGACTGAGAGTAAATCTTCACGAGCAGCATCCGTCTTATGTTGGAATACTGATCGAATATCTTGAATTATTGCGAGTTTCCTTTCGATGGAGTTGCGCCAGCTTAATAGATCTAATTTTTGGACTAAAAGATCATAAAGCTCAGAAAAATATGGTTCACCGGCCAATTTTATACTTCCTTCTAACCGTTCAGTAATGACCGAGATATCGACACGTAATTTACCCAACTCATCAACTGGACTGTGCGAAAGTGTACCAATAAATGGTATGTAAGAGCGAACTGAAAGCTTTCGTACTTTTTCTTCATAGATGATATTGAGCTGTTGATCAAGTAGGCGGTCAAAATAACGAAGCTCCAAGTTTTGAATATTAGCAAATTCAAAGAAATCTAAAATTTCTTCATATTCTTTATCATAAACAAAAGCAGCACCAATATCGATAACAATAAAATCGCCCCGATAATAGCCTATTGCTGATTCAAGGATTTCGTCTTTCTGTATTTCAGAAAGGCTTTCTGTTTCGAAACGAACCATTGATGCGATAATTCCTCCATATTGTTTACGAAATTCAGCAATATCAGTAAATACCGTTGGCTCTGTATTTACCTGCATTAACAGATAATCAGATTTTGTTTGAAAAAATTTTGGCCGCCTTATAAATGGCTTAATCGTTTTAAACAATGCATTTGCATCATTGATACTTTGCTCTTGAAATTTATTACTTAAATCTTCAAGTTCTTTTCGTGTCTGCTTAAGCGTATCGCGAAATGGTATTTTGTATGTTAATGATATTGTTCCAAAGTTATGAATCTTGACACCTTGACAGTGTGAGCTGGCATGGGGGTGAGGTAATTCTACTGCCAATGGGATATGATAATTTTTAAAATATTTTGACAGGGTTAGCGGCTGCTGAATAAGTATGCCAGATGATTCAATATCTTCTAAATCGACTTCATCACCAATATCGAATGCATGAAAAATATAAATATTACCAGAAAAGGTATGATCATTGCCTGTTTTTGAATGTTTTTCTTCTGCCATTACAGTTCCTTATTATTTTATCTGACATTCTTATCTATATAACTATAGCAAAAGAAAACAGAGATTATCAAATTTAGAATTAGAGCTTATCCGAAAATTTTTGGAACCGATATAAAATAAAAGAGTGCCCTATGCTGGCAGCACAAGATGAACTTAATGACAAATGACTTAGTAGAACAACTGAAATGCCCTACGATGAATTTTAATTTCGCGTAAGTCCAGATATGAGTACTGCTATGGTAATTATGAGAGATTTTGTATGTATTCGTTTTTCCATCTTATATTCCTTCATCTCTTATCAAAATCTGATTCCCACATTAGGCAATGCTTCTCTAAGATTAGGCAATGCTTCTCTAATTGATTGTTTTGCAGTATCACTCAGTTGATTGTTAGAAAGATAAAGCCATTGTAGTTTATGAAGTTCATTAAATATACCTTCAGGTAAAGTAGTCAGCTGATTGTAATGAAGATCAAGCATTTGTAATTTATGAAGCTTATTAAATATATTTTCAGGTAAAGAACTCAGC
>SOKE01000037.1 GCA_004375875.1 Candidatus Babelota bacterium | reverse complement strand
TTTTCAATCCATTAACACATAAGGATTTTGGTGCAGCTAATATTATAATCCAAGGTACAAAATTAAAAGCTATTGATTATGATGATACCATTTATGGTGATCCATATGGACGTTTGGAAAAAACAATAGAAGTACAATTAGGGATCCAATATAAGAGATGGGAATATGAATTTAAAAATTTTAGTTTTTATTAGTTTATTATATTCATCACAAGCATTTTCATATAATTTTGCTGGGATAGCAAACCAGATATTATATACTTTTGAAACAAATAAAATACGCTCAAATTTTGGACGAGAGCTTTATGCAGAAATAGCAAAGATAACTAATGATTTTACCGAAAATCTTACATTTGAAGCACTAGAAAAGTATGTGGATCGTTCCTATTTAGATTACATGTCAACGGAGATGATAAAAAATAATAGCAATACCTATGTTGCGCTTATTTGGCCAGTGACGGTAGGACATGACCAGACTATCACGAGAATATTTAATAAATATTGCAACATTATTAGTTCTAAAAGAATTTTACTTAATGATCAAGGTGCGAAAAATTTTCTTGCTCAAATTCCTTCAAAGGCTTCGCATCCACAAGGGGTTGACCTATGGTTTCAAAAACCCTATTCAAACTACAATCCAATGCGGGTCTATTTGCTTGAATGCAAAAAAAACAATACTGATTATAATCAAATGAAGGGGTACTTAACTAAAATATTTAATAACAATAGAGCTTATATAGAACAGTTTGAACGTTTATACGGTAAAAGGGCGGTTGAGAATTTATACGTTACTACTAAATGTAAACGAGAAATAAGGGAGACGGTAAAATTAGGGTATGCTATGCATATTAATGATACGCATGAAGAAACGATACATTTAGGCAATATAGTTTTCAATGAAAATAGCATAAAGTGCTTGAAGTTTTCTGATTCTTCGAAAGTTAAATTGTTGAAGAGATACAATGAGTATATTCCTTTATTGATAGAAAAATTAGGAAATAATATTGATAAAATTGTTGTGTACAATAGCGCAGTTTTGTCGGCCTATGGTTTAAGAGATTGTGGTGATATTGATTTTTTGCATGATCCTAGGATTTCTATACCAAGAAATCTCCATCCTCAGCTTTCTAATCAAAATCAGTTTTTTAAAAGAAATTATGTTATTTTAGAAGATAAAGAAGGAAAGCATTATATACTAGAAGATATTCCCCATGCATTTGCCAATGTTAATCTTGATGCCAGTAACTTATTTAAACTGAAAATATCTATAGATGAGCTTCTTTATAACCCAACATACAACTTTTATTTTCATGGTATAAAGTATGCAACACTAGAATTTATGCATTATTTTAAGAAAAAAAGAGGAAGGGCAAAAGATTTGCAGGATGTAAAACTCATAGAGGATCATTTTTTAGGACGTTATAACTAAAAGACAGTCAAAATTGCATCAAGGGAAGATAATTTTTGTGTTTTTCTTTTTATAATTGTTGTATACAAGTTCAAGAAATGACAATAAAGTGTCTATTCTATTTAAATAAGTATGTTTCTCCTTTACAAAATCCATTGTTTCATGAAGTTCGGCTAAGCTTATAGTTTTTAAACGTTTAAGTGCGTCATAACAAAGTTGATAAGCACCTGGGTTATAGACTATTTTCTTATTAAAGAATTCATAAACTGTTTTTGAATTGGTAATACCTAGTTGCCCATAACTGATATTTTTAAAAATTCGACATGGTATATAACCCAGGTCAATCTGTAATTGCCCTTGCAATGCAGGAGCTAAAAGTGAATTTTGAATAAGCTTCATATGTTCATCATTGCTGATCTGGCTATTAGTTGAATAGAGTCCTGTTATCTTAAATTGAATATTGTTTTCTAAACAAGCCTTTTGAAATTCCTCGAATATTTTTTTAGTACTGTTGGTACCGCTATGGGGACTTCCTATAAAGTATGCGTATGGTTTTTTGACGAATGGCATCTGTTTTTTGATTTCATCTATCTCATAGGGTAACAGATCTGTTGCCCATGGCATACAAATATAATTTTCGTCTAAATTATAAAAGGTGAAGTCATCAATGAATGTTGCTTCTTTATTTTTAAAATAATGCCAATAAACCTTTAGATCTATACAGCGTCCCTTTTTAAATAAATGTTCATATTTTGAAAAATCACAGTAGTGTAATATATAAAAACAATCTTCTCGTAATGGAATTCCATGATCACAATTTCCAGCTGTTATAAAAAGAGATTGGGAGAAATTAAACTTGTCTAGAATATCATTTTTGTCGAACCAATATGTTTGATATCCTAGATATTTAAATGCCTTAAAAAACCCCCAATGAATATATGAATGGGTATGTGTATGAAGCTTGTGACCCCAAATGACAATTTTTTCAATGGGTAAATTATGCTTTTGTGTTCTCTTTGCCCCAAGAATCAATGGGGAAAATATAGTAAGAGAGATAAAGGTAATAAATAATCTATGCTTCATAATAAAATTTCCTTTTAGATTTTCCTTTTTCCTATTAATTCATATGAATATAAGTTTTCTTTTTCTAACATAATATGAAAAGGGTGAAATTCAATCATAGTATATTGTTTTGGGATTTCTGAATGTAGTATATTATGGGATTCAAATTTACCGTTCCATCCATTTAATTGGCCAGTGAGATAGCATAATTGCGCATTAAAAAAATTTTTTTCTATAACTAGGTTTTGTACATATGCGGGTGTTTCTGATAATGCAAAGTTTGAAATAAAAGCATCTGGCTTTATATTTAGCTCTTTTAAATAATAAACTGGGATTAAGTTAATTTTTTGTTCAATCATATGTGTTGCGGCTGTGGTATGTAAGTAGATATCAGTTTCTGGAAGTGAAAGTTGCAGGTATAAATATTGAATTGCCAGTAACTCAGGTAAATCAACTAAAACTATGGTTGTTTGTGGTAGATATTGTTTAAAAATATATGCTAAACAACCGTATCCACCTCCAAATTCTATGATAGTTTGTATAGGAATTCCTTGTTCAAATATCTTAACTGCATAGTATAATTGTCCAAGTGTATTTACGGTACAATTGAATTCTTTACATTCTTTTAAAATGTCAAAACAATACCCCTCTTTAAATGAATTTATTAGGTTCTTTGTACTTGGTGATATACAAAACAGTAAATAATAAATTTCATAGATTTGTTGTCGATTTATTCCTTGTCTTAACATAGTCCCAGATATATGTGCAGTTTTCAGAAATTGCTCATTTGGAGGTCCTAAAATTACTCTTTTAATATGCTCTTTGGTTTTTAACCAATGTGGGTGGCAGAAAGTTTTTTCTGCCTCTGAATAACCATTTGTTTTTAAAATTTCACTTAATCTTAGATAGTACTCTTGCATTTTTTGCCATTTTTGTATGAATCGATTGTCTATACTATAAATGAGATTTGATAGCATCAATAGTAAAAGGGTTAACAATCTTTTGTTCATAATTATCCTTTTATTTACTATTTTGGGTTTGTAACCATTGTAGTATTTGAATTGCCTTCCTAGAAAATTTTGTAGCTTTTTCTACCCCACCTTGATGTTTAATCAGGAGTTCTTTATTGCGACATTTATAAGCTGTCTTAGCAATATACCATGAAATGCGCCAATGTGTTAAACCAAGATCTCTTGCTTTTAAAAATTGGTTAAGAGCCTCTTTATATTGATGTTCATGTGCTAATACAAGGCCACGCCATAAGCGGTAATGTTTACCCAGTTGATAAGTTACTTCTGAGTGTTTAAATCCTTCGGCTAAATATAAAAGAAGATTTCTTTCTTGATTTTGTGCATGGGCGATCTGCTTTTCTGCAGCCAAAACGAGGGGAATATTTGGTTTCTCATTTTCAAACAGGCGACTTATTGTGCAAGCTTCTACTACAGGAGATACGGTAAATTCTTCATCAGGTGAATATGCAATACCGATATCGCTAAATACAACAAAATGATAATTAGGATTAATATTCAATAATGCATTTCTTAATTGTTGGATACTTGGATATCCTTGAGCAGCTTTATTAGCTGGAATATTTTCTACAATATCAAGAAATCGCATATCATCGATAAGAATAATGGAATCTTTAATACCACTTTCTTCGATTGTTTTAAGTTCTTCTAAAATTGGGGTATTAGATTTTCCCTTTGCGGTTTCTCCACTGCTATAGTGAGCATCAAGCCAAAAAATTATTTTTCCTTTAATGTTAGGTAGGATTTTACGAAGTATATCGGGAGAGTTGCCATAATAAGTAAAAATGGCTGGGTTATAAGCAAAACGATTTTCCGCCTTTTTAAATAATTCCCATCCAAGCTCTGTTGTGTGTACCGTATTAAAATGTTGTGCGGCCTTGTATGTTGTTTCACCTTGGAATGTGCCGGTTTCAATGAAAATGGATGCCTTTGAAATGGTAGCTAAATTTTTTAAAAAATCTGAACGAAGAGACCAATCTTTATCTTTTACCCAGTATAAGCTGAGTTCATTCTTAGGTGTGGTGGGTAGCAAGTTGAAATTTCTTATTAAACAGAGAGAGGCTATTATAAAAATTGTCCATGAAATTGAATTTTTTATGTTCATTTTTTCCTTATAATAATAGATAAAAGGCTTAGTTAATTACTAAAGCAAAGAATGTCTACCTTTTCTAATGATCAATTCTGAAACAGTTATTCAAAAAAACTTTTTTATTGTATTGAGAGCAAATTTTGCCATAAGCAGGTTTTTCTTGTTTTCCAAGTATTATACTTTTGCCATCATATGATGTAGCTATGTACATGAGATACTTATCTATTTTAATTTTTTCAAGTGTAGTTTCAAATATCGATAGTTTCTGGAACTCTTCTTTTACACAAAAAAAAGCATTTGTGTCGGTAAGAGCAATTAGTTTATAGTCATGTTCTTCGGCTACTCTTATCAAGGCTGCTACCGAGCAGCCAAAGTAGTTGTTATATTCTGGATAAATGTCGAATGTAGGTGGTAGTGTTGGATTGTATTCGCAGATGATTATGCGTGGACGTAATGTTCCTAGATTCTTAAGGATGTAATAGTCATTTCCATCAATGTCAATTGAGAGTAAGTCTATTTGATCATGTATATTGAATTGATTAAGAATGTTTTTGAGAGAATTTTTTCCTTCAATACCAATAGTTGCATTGATTGCGATACAATTGTATGGCTCAATGTTTTTAGCGAGCTGTTTAAAGCGTATTGGGTCTGATTCTATGAGAATACCCTTCCATGCATGGTTAATCCAAAGATTGGCTGTGTTTGAAAGATGAAGACCATCCCAAGCGCCAAATTCTACACAAATTTTTGATGTAGTATTTATAATTTCAAAGATTTTTTGGATAATACCATCTTCGCCATATTGTGAATAATTATTAAAAGCATAGTTAGAAAACTTTAATTTTTTTGTAGAATTGTTTGCTGAAATTGTGGTTTGTATTAAAAACATAATAAAGACTGGTATTAATAGGAACATTATATTTGTTTTTTTAAGCATATTTTTTCCCCACATTTTATATGAGTTTAATTTTGTATTAAACCATCAAATATCACAATAACTTACGTTGTGCAAGAACTGAAATTTTTTATCATCCAAAAATTTGAAAAATCAAGGTGATAATCATTTAATGGCCTGTGATGCAGAAGAAATTTAATTCCTTGAATGTTAATCTCATTTTCTCGTATCGTTTTTAAAATACTTTCAATGATCATCCATTTTTCATATGTTGGTGCTTCTTTACGGAATGGGTTTCTATCGAAAGATAGGAAGGCTTCATTTCCTGTGGGTGAGAGCATCACTGTTTCGAGTGATATTTTTTTGGTAAAAGCTTCTTCTTCGTGCATGAGTGTGAGTAAGGAGTTGATAAGATAGCGGATGTTTTCAGCTTTATCATTTGACCAGATAAGTTCTGTTTCTTCTGTATTCCACGTGTCGTGATGCCAGTACTGTAATTTTGTTTTTTTCTTACTGCTGATGTGATGGTGCTGTTCTATGGCAGATTCAGTATATGGATAGCGAATGATGATCCAGCCTTGAAAATAGGCAAAAAGTATTATTCCAATAAAGAAAAAGATAACAGAGAGCTTAATACTATTTCTCGTTTTCATGCCTCGTCCGTTTTCTTTTGATAGTTTGTGATGATCGGTCTTAAGCTTGTGATAATTGGCTCGATATACTGTTGCCAATCAGAAATGTGTCTGAGGCTTGCTTCAATCGCTATAGCAGGGGTTTTGATGCCAATAAGTGGTTTAAATGAAAGTGCATATGGACCTTTTACATCAAATAAGGCGGCATAATTTTCTTGTGATAAGATTTGTTTCATATTTTGTATCCATTCTTCTGTTTGTGCTTTGTTGAAAATATACGCTTGATCATACGGATAAAAACATAAGTCAAATGTTTTGTTTACCAAATCATTGCCGTAGGAAAAATGGTACAGAGAGAGTTTTGGTTTGGTATCTGTTTCTTGATAAAAATGAATACTCAGATAGAAATCAACATCAAGGCGATTAGCAAAGTTTGCATTTTGTAATGGTTGCACAGTTTGCCCGGGATGTCGTGTAAGTACAATGCGCAGCTGTCGATATTCTTTTTCTAGTTCTTGTTTTAATTGTTCTGCACACTGCAATGTTATGCCAAACTCAAAGCAGCCTTCAATGATACGTGCATTAGCGGCAGGATCAATCATGATTGTCATACGGTAGTTTGGTTTTGGTTCACTATAATATGATCGACGAGAATACATCTGCATGTTGAGTGTGCATAGAAAAATGATGGCGAAACGCTGTTTTATCGACATTGTAGATCACTCGTTAAAAATTCTTTTAAGAAAGTATTACGTTTTAATCCTTTGTTATTTTTTATTGCAATAGCCAAGGCCTTTGGTTGTCCGATAACGATGCAGAGCTGTTTGGCACGTGTAATGGCAGTATAGATCAAATTACGCTGAAGGAGAATAAAATGATTCATAAAAATGGGAATGATTGTAGCTACATATTCAGAGCCTTGGCTTTTATGAATTGAAATTGCATATGCGAGTACTAGTTCATCAAGTTCAGAAAAATCATATTCTATAATACGATTATCAAAAGCAACTAAGAGCTGCCTCTCGTTAAAATTGATATCATGAATAAAGCCGATGTCACCATTAAAAACAGCCTTATCATAATTATTACGAATTTGCATTACACGATCACCAATTTTATAAATTGTACCGGTGCGTGAAATTTGTTTATCAGTGTGTGCCGGATTGAGTATGCCTTGTAGGACATAGTTGAGATTGTGAGTACCAACGATACCGCGATTCATAGGGACGAGAACAATCGCATCATTTGGGTTAATTCCCGCTTTAGTGAGGCCTTTGGTAAAAAGTGTTGTTAAGTGTGTGGATACATTTTCTGGGTTTTCTTCTTTGATAAAGAAAAAATCACGTTTAGTTTCCGGCACGTAAGAGATAGGAAATTCACCTTGATTAACGCGATGTGCATTTATGATAATCAAACTATCGTGTGCTTGTCGAAAGATTTTGGTTAGGCGAACGCTCGCAATAATTTCACTGGCAATCATATCATTGAGCACATTACCAGCACCAACAGAAGGTAATTGATCAACATCACCAATTAAGATCAAATGGGCTGATAATGGTAATGCCTTTAAAATTGAATGGGCTAAAAAAATATCGATCATCGAAGCTTCATCAACAATGAGAAAATCAAGCTGCAAGGCATTATCTTCGTTGTGTTTAAACTGCATTGTAGCAGGATCTAATTCAAGCAAGCGGTGTATGGTCATTGCATAGCGGCCGGTACCTTCGGTGATACGTTTTGCGGCACGTCCAGTAGGTGCTGCTAATTTATAGCGGCGATTTTCCTTTTCTAAAATAGTAAGCATTTTTTTAATAAGCGTTGTTTTGCCAGTGCCTGGTCCGCCGGTGATAATAGTAACTTTATTTTGTAAACAGGCGAGAATGCCGCGTTGTTGATCTTCATTAAGTTGAAGCTCTTCTGCTTTGACTACACGTAGGTTGTTATAAATAGTATTGATATTAAAACAGTATGGCATTGGATGGTGTGCAAGTCGTTGAATTTTGGTGGCAACTCCTTTTTCAGAATAATAATATTGTGACATGGTGATAAAATGATGATCATTGGTCGTAATGACCTTTATTTTTTCGCTGTTATAAAGATTCTGCAATGCTTCTTTGATTTTTTGTTCCTGTTCATCATTGAGTTCAAGCAACTTTAGAACCTGTTTTTTGAGTGCTATAATTTCACTATACAGATGACCTCTTTGGAGAACTTCACTAATAGCATAAATAATGCCAGCACGAATACGTTTTGGACTAACAGGTTCTAGACCAAGTTTTTGTGCAAGTTGATCTGCTGTTTTAAAGCCAACACCCCAAATATCATCAACAAGTTGATAGGGGTTTTCACTTATAATATCAATGGCATTGTTTTGATACCGCTTATATATTTTTGTTGCAAAAGCAGGCGAGATCCCTTTTTCTTGTAGAAATACCATAAGATTGGCAATCTCTTTTTGATCTTGCCATGCAGTGATAATTTTTTCTATGCGTTTGTGACCAATACCATCAACAAATGCAAGACGATGTGGTTCTTTATCAATTACTGTTAATACGTTTGCGCCAAATGCATTGACCAGTTTGGTAGCATAAACCGGTCCGATACCTTTAATTAATCCAGAGCCTAAATATTTTTTTAAACCAATAACTGAGGTTGGAAGTTGTCGAGAACAGGATTGTGCTTCAAATTGTTTGCCAAATTTTGGATGATGCGTCCAACTTCCTTGTAATGTTACTTGCTCTCCAGGATGTATGGTTGGTAAATGTCCAGTTACTGTTGTTTGTTCTTTTTTGCTGATTTGGAGAACCACGACAGAAAAACCATTTTCGGTATTTTGAAAAATAATGTGATCAACAATACCGATGAGTTCTTCTGTCTGATTCATAAAAGGTTAACTTTGGTTATGAAGCATTTTTTGCTTTTTGCTCATGCTCTTCTTTGAGTTTTCTGAATTGTTGTTGCGCTTTTGGACAGCTGCGTACTAAATCTTCAAGAAAATTGGCTAAGTCTTTGCAAAATTGAGAGAAGATAGCAAAATTATTTACCCCTTTATTAAAGGAATCTGATTCATCTTCTCCTTCTATTTTTGCCCAATCGAGCAATACGCTATCAAGACGATTACGTTTTGTGCATGATTCAGTAATAAGCATAATGAGTGGTTCTTTGACGTTGCGGGCATTACTTAAAAATGGTCCGATCGCATCTTCAAAATCTTTTTTTACCACTTCTAACTCTTTCATTAATTTTTCTTTTTGGTGCAGGGTTGCTTTGAGCTCCATGTCTAACTCATCTTTATTCTCAGCCGACTTCATCTCATCTTCGACTATTTTTTGTTTTGTTTCTAATTCTGCTTCCAATTTTTCAAATGAGTGAATTGAGTAAAATTCTCCTTCAAATTCATAGAGACTTTGATAAGAACCATCTTCTTTCCTTTTTCCTTCCATCATCTCAAAAATCTTTTTTCGTACTTGTAGTATAATTCCTATAATTTCTCCATCAATGCCTATTGATAATCCGTCAATGATTTCAAGAATGCGTGATGTTAGCACTACTTTTTGGGGTGTCTCTGCTGAAATAAGATTGCACCCTACAATACTTACTATCAATAATGTGGTAATGAATTTTCTCATCATTATTTCCTTTTGTATAAGAGTTAATAATACCTAAAAATCAACTTCAAAGTTAAAGGCTACGGTAAAATCATTACCAATTCCACTACTCCAATAAGTATAATCACCGTAGAGTGATAGATTCCAGTTCCTTCTGAGTTGTTTGAATGTATAAAAAATGCCTCCGCAGATTTTACTTTGAAATGCATAACACGGCTCTGCTTTTTTCAAATCAATACGTAAAGCTCCAATATCTGAAGGTACTTCTAGTGATTCAAGCGATGTTGGTCCTTGAATCCACCAATCAGTACCAAGGAGAAAGCGCCATGGGCCAGTTTCATAAAAGAAATTACTGGTCCATTGGAAAATAATACCTGGTTGTACTCTTGTATCTAACGCTGCAGGATAAAATTTGTTGGTAAATGTTTCTTCAATCAATGTAAGCCATTGAAGTGCATATTCCGGATCAATCTCTGCTTGATCACTGTTATAGAGATCTTTATCAAGTTCTTCAGGACACGTTTTTATAAGAAAGAAACGGCGCTCTGTTTTTGGAAGAAGATATTCAAGTGATACTGTACCTTTATATTTGATGCTATGTGCCCATGGACGTTTAAAAAGAAAACTAAGACGATTTTTCGTTTGCATAAAAAAACCAATGCCTGGATGTTTGTTATTACCGAGTTCAACATCGAGTAAATTTGCTGCAAGGGTATCAAGTACTCCTAAGAAAAAATCTGTTCCATATTCAGTAGCAGACTTAACATCTTTTTGTGCTAAATCCCATAGCGTTTCAATACTGAAGCGACAATGGCGTATTTTTTTCCATTGTTCAAATGATGAACCCTTAAGCCCTTTTTTAAATGCAAATGCTGTTGGAATTGTTGTTTGAAAGCCGAGATTAATGACACAGTTTTCTCGACGAATTACATGAAATGCAACAATAAATCGTGTATCACCGATTCCAAGTTTATCACTGATTAAGTGATTATCCTGAAAACTTGTATCTGAGGGAGCGCCGAATACAGCTTCAGCTTTACGTCGTTCTTCATTAGTCAAAAAGAAGTTTCGCTCAAGGTAATAAATTGGTGCAAATGCTCGGAATGTTACCCAGCGCCAACGGCGTGATCCAGAAATCATAAGGCCAGCACGCCGTTCTTGGACAGTCATGTTTCTGAACAGTGGAAATATGCATATTGGATCTAACTTGAAATCAGGAAATTCTTCACGAATCATATCTTGTGATAATGCTTCTGATAACTTACGTAATAAATTTGGATTGCATATTGCTAAATATGAAGAGAGAGCATCGCATTTTTTGGTAAAAAACATACGATTTGTTTGATTATAAAAAGGTTGCACCCCTATTTTACGATCCCATTTATTATGCCAGTGGTAAGGGCGGACAAAAGGTAAATCAAGAAGAGATCTGGTATTGAGTGGATATGTTTTACAATAGAGGTCTTCTTTTAATATATCGAGTATATTAAGGCCATCGATTAAGATGGTTAAAATTTCTTCAGGTTTTATTTGTCGAACCATTGAAAATTCATGCTGCTCAAGAAATTGATCTATTGCGGGGTCATCAGCAAAAATATCCCACTCATCCATTGGATATGTAATAAAGCAGCTGAGCATTACGAAGGAAATTATCACATACAACAGATTTTTATAGTACCATAATATTGAATAAATCATTGTTTTCTACTTTATATAATTTACCAATTATTGCTTGTTTTAATTATAATGAAACGATAGTATATGAGTTGTCTTGTAAAACTTATTATAAACTATTCTCGATCTAAAGACAAAAGCAGTCCTTAAAGTTACCAATGATTTAAAAAATACTCCTATTTATTTCGTAATGCTAAAGGAATATAATGATAAAATCAGGTTGATTATTCGTATACATCTATTTTGTAATTGATAATAGGAAAGTCAACCTTTTTATTGAATGGGGAATCAATATATCCCTGTTTATGTAATCATTTTGCTCTTTGATTGTTACCAGGATTTTTAAACATGATAGGTAACAACAACAAAAAAGATGTTGAAAGCATTGTGAACTTTATTAGATATTATTATACTGAATATGTATAGTTTTTACTTTTCTCTATGGACATTATAGAGTTGAGTGTGAGTTAAGATATTGATTGCTTATTTTAATTTTGTATTTAAATGATCTACTTAAAAATAAATAGTACCGCTCGTTTTTATTGAAAGGGTTTTCATATGAATGGTGTACTTATTGCCAAAGCTGCTGCTTGTATTGGAGCTGCTATTGCCATGGGGATAGGAAGTATTGGACCAGCGCTTGGTCAGGGCATGATCGCTATGAAAGCATGTGAAAATATTGGTAAATATCCTGAAAGTTCAGGGCAGATACGTACTGCTATGTTCCTAAGCATGGGTATTGTAGAGAGCTCAGCCGTTTATTCCTTGATGATAGCAGGTGCACTTATCTATTTGGCAACTACATTATAGGACTGCAATAAAAGTTACTTGTGTAAGTAATTTGGAGCAACTGCTAATGGAAAGCCTAGTGCTATGATGATTAATCTGACGCTTGTTGTGCAAGCGGGAAATTTTTTAATTGCTTACCTGATGATTCGTACTTTGCTTTTGCGGCCGGTTATTGTCTGTATTCGTGAAGATGACGCTGAATATGAACAAGCAGTTGCAAAAGTCGCGAAGCAGAAGGAGCAAGTTAAAGCACAAGAAGAGCGTATAAACGAGCGTTGGCAAGCATTTCAAGAAACTTTCCTTGAACAAATTCCTGATGTTGCTCGTGTACGAGAGGTGGAAATAACTATTCTACAGGGAATACCTGAGTTGCCTCCTATTGATGAAAAAAATGTGCATCGCTTAGCAAATGAAGCCGCAAAACAATTGATAGAGAAAGTTGCGTATGTCCATTAAACAGTTGTTACCTTTTGTAATTATTGCCTATTTTCTTACGGGGGCCTTTTTATATTGGTTTGCAAGCAAGACTATTATTGATATCTTTTTTAGGTTATTAAATTTTGCTGTATTGCTTGGTATAGTGATTGTGTTTTATCAACGCAAATTAGGACCTCGTACAAAAGATCTTATACATCAAAAGGAGCAGAAGCAAGAGGTGCTGAAGCGGCGATATAATGAACTAATACATGACCAAAATATGCTCAAACAACAATTAGAAGACCAAGATCAATTTGCTCGTTATCTAATAGGAAAAATTGAGCAGTGGCGATTAAGCTTTGATGCACAGCAGAATCAATACAAACAAGAACGCCAGAAGATACATAAAGCAGTTGAAGAACGGACTCGGCATAAAGCAGAATGGCTCATACGTGATAATTTGTATAAACGGGCTAAAGTAGATACAATTAATCAGTTGCATGCTCAATTAACGGAACAATTTGAAGCACCAAAACAGCAACAACAATTTATAAATAAGCTGCTTGTATTTATGAGAGAGAGTTTATAATGAAGCATCAAGAAGCGCTTATTGCAAAGAAATATGCAAAAGCTTTTCTGAATCTTTTTATTGATGAAATTTCTCTAAAAGATTATCAGCGTATTGTTGAACTTAGGCAATTTTTAAAAGATAGACGTGAAGTTCTTACCTTTCTTGGTTTACCTCAGCTAGAACCTTCAAAAAAATGTGCAGTTCTTGATTATCTGATAGATAAATTCAATTTGCTAACTTCCTTAAAACGGCTCATAACCATTTTAGTTGATGATAAACGGGAATATTTATTTCCAATGGTGTTATACTATATTGTTCTCATTTATCGACAACGAAAGAAAATTTTAGCTTTTACTGTAAAAAGTTCTGCTCTCTTAGATGCTGCTACACTGCGTATAATAGAAAAATTTCTTGAGCGTAGCACAGGGCAACGGATATTAACTGAACAGATCGTAGATAAATCTTTGATAGCAGGTGTACGATTGATAAGTGATCAGTATTTATGGGAATATTCTATAGCTAAAAGGCTCAGAACCTTAATGATGTCTCCTATTGAGTAGGGATCGACTATGGATATAAAAAGTACCGATCTTGTATCGCTTCTTGAAAAGGCACTGAAAGATTTGCCAAAAGAGAAGTTAGAAGAGATTGGCATTGTGGTACAGGTTGGTGATGGTATGTGCAAAGTCCATGGACTGACCAATGCTGTTTATGGCGAACTAATTGATTTTGAAGGGGGCAACAGGGGTATTATATTCAATCTTGATGAGGATTTTGTAGATGTTTTTCTGCTAGAGAGTGAAGTTACCATTCCGGTTGCTGAACTTGAAGTTGCTAAAAGGACGGGTGGCGTTTTTAAAGCACCGGTTGGATCTGGATTGCTTGGTCGTGTTGTTAATGCACTTGGAAGGCCGATTGATGGATTGGGAGATATTGAAGTGGCAGAGTTTCGATCTATTGAGGCACCCATCCCTGCGATTGTAGATAGAAGTCCGGTTAATAAATCGTTAGAAACAGGTATTCTTGCTATTGATTCACTTGTTCCTATTGGAAGAGGACAACGTGAACTTTTGATTGGTAATCGCTATACCGGTAAAACAGCTATTGCTATTGATACGATTTTGCATCAAAAAGGGCAGGGAGTTTTTTGTATTTATGTAGCAATAGGACAACGAGAGGCAAACATTGCCCGAACAGCATGCTTTTTAGAAGAAAATGGAGCACTCGAATATACTACTATTGTTGGTGCGGATGCAAGTGAATCGGTACTCAATCAATACCTTGCTCCTTATGTTGGCTGTACTATGGGAGAGTATTTCCGTGATAATGGACAAGATGCATTGATAGTTTATGATGACTTGAGCAATCATGCCATATCATTCCGTGAAATGTCATTACTGCTTCGCCGAGCTCCCGGCCGTGAGGCATATCCAGGAGATATCTTCTATCTGCATTCTCGTTTGCTTGAACGTGCAGGTAAATTAGAAACTGGCGGCTCCTTAACCGCCTTGCCAATTGTACAGACGCAGAGCGACGATATTACGGCGTATATACCCACTAACCTCATATCTATAACTGATGGGCAGATTTTCCTTGATACCCGTCTTTTTAATCAGGGTATACGTCCTGCGGTCAATGTTGAGCTCTCTGTTTCACGTGTCGGAGGTGCTGCACAGACGGTTGCTATTAAAAAGATGACTAAGGCGTTGCGGCTGGAGCTGGCCCAATACCATGAATTGCTCAGTTTTGCTCAGTTTGGGACTGAATTGGATGAGATTTCCCAGCGAAAATTGGCGCGTGGTGCTCGTATTGTAGAGTTGCTCAAGCAGCCACAATTTGTAACGTACTCTTTTGCTGATCAGGCTTTGATGTTCTTCCTTCTCAGAGAGAGTTTTTTGGATGATTTACCGGTATTCCAGGTCCATGCCTTTGCAACGCAATTTGTCAGCTATGTGAAATCGGTTTACCAAGAGACGTATACTGTGATTCTTGAGACGGCTGATATGAGTGATGAGATCCAGGATGTCTTGAGTGACATAGCACGTGAGTTCAGCAAACTTTTTGTTCCTTCTGCTCAATGATCCTGTAGGATAGATTGCTAATTAATTATTTTTTTACTATATGAAAAACTTAATTGAGCTTGCCTTTTTCTTTGTTTATACTGTAGATATATCTATGTATCCTTTATTAGGTGCTTGTAGCTTCCGCCGTCGCTAAAGCTATGGCGGACAGGCAAATGATCTTTAAAAGAATTTTCTAGGTGCCCGTAGCTCAGCTGGATAGAGCAACGGATTTCTAATCCGTAGGTCGCAGGTTCGAATCCTGCCGGGCATACCAGTCTTCGCTCCTACGCGCGCGCCCGACATAGCCGAAGGCGACGACGGGAGCTTCGTCTGGCTAGCGCCAGCTTCTCAAATGAGTGGATATTGATAGAAAAATTGATAGCGAAGGCTGTCCGCCGAAGCTCGCAAGAGCGAAGGAGGACCTGGCAAGACGACTTAAAAAAAACAGATGATGTATGTTTTCTGAATTTTCTCCCAAATTATCCCTCTTCAATCGTAGGTTTTACAAATTTCCAAATATGTTGAAACAGTTCTTTCGGTAAGACCTTCGCGGATGAATCAGCTCCAAAATATGCGGATGAATTGCCATCAAAAATGCAAACATCTGTTTTGATCTTTTATTTAAATTCAATCCAGTATTTAATTCAATCCAATATCTTCTTTGATTTAATCCAATGTCTTAGTAGAGTTGCTACTTCTGTACGGTTATATTGCTTAGCACAATCCAAGGGTGTAGCACCCTCTTTAGTAGCAGTTTTAACATTTGCACCTCTAGTAAGAAGTAACTTTACAACAGATTTACGATCATTAAATTGATCATTAAATACAGTCCAAAACAAGGGAGTATAACCCTCCTGCGTAGGATTATTTATATCTGCACCTCTATTAAGAAGCAAATTAACAACAGTTTCATGACCATTTCCTGCAGCCCAATGCAAGGGTCTAAAACCATATCGATCAGCGACATCAACACGTGCACCTGCACCAAGAAGCCGACTTACAATAGTTTCATTACCCAGATGTGAAGCAAAATGCAAGGGCGTAAAACCGTCCTCCTCAGCAACAGCATTAACTTCTGCTCCCGCATCAAGAAGGTGTTGTACTTGCTCAAGGTTGCCATCTAAAACTGCTTGATGAAGTGGTGGCAACATTGCATGAGATAAACCAGTAATGAACAAAGAAAAAATAAAAATTATTTGATTGATATGTTTCATCGAATATCCTTTTAACTTTTATCCTACAATTTAATATTCTGTAAGATTGTTTTATACGTAACAAATTATATTATATAGAATAATTGTAAAGTTGCAACAATTTTTACTCGGTTTGACCGTTCCTGAACATGTTAATCAGAGAACACCAACCTTCGCCACTTGTCCGCCGGAGTTTTTAACGAAGGAGAAACAATAGGCAAAAATTCTTGTAGAAAAATATATAAAAACTTCTGTATTGAGAACTTCTGTATTGAGAAAAATTATAGTTTACATGTGTCTAGTACATATTGTACCTTTACAATTCCTTATCCTGACAAGATTACATCTTTGAAACATTTCTAGTTTTAATGGTTTACATTTTACAAGATGTTTCCGAATAATCCAAAAGATGATGGTGTTGCTGGCAGCTTTACTTTTTTGGCATCAGCCATGAGGCGATACCAGATTCTTTTTGTTCTTCTTCTGTGCTCACACGAGGGATAAGAATGGCTTTCATGATTAGGGTCCTTGTTGGATGGTTGAATTTTTAAAATCTTGCAAAATAGAATACGTGAAAGAGGTCCTTCCTTGAATTAAAGCCAAAATAAACTATAGACATTGTATCACGAACATGATACAATAAAATAAAAAAATATTGTATTGCTTTTCAAAGGAATTTGGTGGCTGAAAAACATATAGCATATCAAGGCGATAAGTTTACTATAGAATGGTACTTTGATAAGCATGGAAAAAGTCTTGCTTTTGAATATTTTGAAAAATTGCCGTCAAGCCGAAAGAAAAAGCTTACACATTTATTTTATCTGCTTGGAGATGTTGGAAAAATATTTAACGAGGAAAAATTTCGATATGAAGGCAATCAAATTTATGCTCTTAAGCCAACACCAGATAGATTTTTGTGTTTTTTCTTTGATGGATCAAAAATAATAGTGACTAATGCCTATGAGAAAAAATCAACAAAGATGCCTGCAAAGGAAAAGGAGAAGGCATTGAAAGCAAAAGAAGATTATAAAAAACGATGCAAAGGTGGAATTTATTATGACTAAAAAAATAAAATCAACATGTGATAAATTTGTCGAATCACTAAGTCCAAAAAAGCGAAAAGAATTTTTTGAAGAATATCAAGAATTGTTATTATCAGAACTTCTTTTAGCAGCAATGGAACAAGATGAAATCTCAGTGAGAAAGCTTGCAAAGTTGGCAGGTGTATCACCTACAATTGTTCAAGCAATGCGTTCAGGAACAAAAAAAGATTTTAGCATGAAAAGTTTTTTTAAAATTCTAAAAGGTCTTGGTTGTAAAAGATTCATGGTAGAATTGAATGGACAGCTTATTCCTTTAGATATTTCTAGCCCAACAAGAAAATAAACAAAAATTAATTATATTTTTCGAAGCTGCTCTAACTTCAACGGTCTAAATTTTACAAGATGCTCTTTTATAATTCCAAAAGGTGATGGTGTTGCTGGCAACCTTTTATGCATTACATATAAATCAAACATATATTGGTAACACTATAATTTCTTTTTCATAGTATTTCTTTAACATCAAGACCAATATTGTTTTGCTTTAAGGCCTTCAGACCTTTTTAATTTTTCTAAAAAGCTCCTTAAGTTCCATTATTCCTACTTCCTACTTAATTATAGCCAATCAGATCAAGGAGAATCAATGCAATTTGAAAATTAATCTTGGTTAGCCAACCACACAAAGGGTTTTTGAGCATACAGTTTTATTTAGGTAAGTTTTTCGGTACTGAATAATCAACTAAATTTCTAGCTCAATGCCAAATGATGAATATACTGTCTGAATATGCATTTTTTAGGGAACTCTCCTTTTTATTGATGGCCAATGTTGCTTGGTCAAATTAATTTTTTCTTTATGTACTTGCTTTTTTTCTATTTTTATCTATAATAAAGGGTAGCTATTTTGTGGGGTTATTCTGAATCGGGGACTTCCTAAAATACATTGAAATTATGAAGTGGTATCTTTAATTCATAATCTTTATGTTTCTCTCTTTAAAATTGGATTGTAGTTGTTGCTGTGTATAGTGATTTTTTATTAATTTTCTTTGGGAGGTGAGCTATGAAAGGCATCAATTTACTATTGAGCGCATTGCTCCTAATTTCTGGTACCTGTGCAATAAAAGCTGGTGTTGGAGATTACTTAAGTGCTGGGTATGGATGGACAAAAGGAACGGTTACAAATGTTTTTCAGAGAATTCCTAGTTTGCAAGACATAAAAACTGCATGTGAAATAAACAGAATTAAAGGGCTGCTAGGCACTTTTCCGGCTAATGCCCAAGAATATATTAAGTCTAATCCAGCTAAGGCTGGCTTGATTGCTGTTTCTGTTCCTGTTGCAACATGGATTCTATGGAAATTATTACCAGCAAAGAAGGCTACGAATAGAAACAGAAGGAAGTAGATTTTAATTAAGCTTCTATAAAATGCTAAATATTTTGAATGGATATTAACGGTTGTTGATATCCGTTCTCGTTTATTTTAGGGATAAGAATTCTGATAGAATACTTCCCTGACTAACCCCTGGGGATAACATTTCAATTTGAATTACCCATGGTATAAATTTTGTTCTAACATTTAATTTTTCTATTTACTAACTTGACATCTTTATTTTTTAGTTTAATCTTATATTTAAACACTGAAAAAAATTTAGATATTTATCTAAGTTTTTTATTGTGGAGGTTTTATTAATCATTCTAAAGTGGAGGATATTCATATGAAGAGTATGAATCATCTTAATAAGGTTCTACTTGTGAGTTTAATTGCCTTACCATTCACCTCTTCTAACTTTTTAGCAGGAGATGAATCTTCGGTTGTAGGTAGTGAAGTTATCAGTAGACCTTCCTTAGTTTCTCGTGTTTACGGCAACATTCCTCGAGTTTATGACAGGGCAGTTAACTCTATAACAACGCGAGTTGCTCAACATTCATCTATGATGGCTTTTGCGGGTGGTAGTTTGGCTGTTTTAATAGGAAAAAGTCTCTATGACAGATTGCCAACTGTTTCATCTGTTTCATCAAAAGCAAAAACTTGCGGTTCTTATCTTTTATCAGGAACAAAAAAAGCTTACGATTCTTGTGCATCAGGAACAAAAGCGTGCGGTTCTTTGATTAAGAATCACAAACGTACTTCAGGATTATTTGCTGGTGCCGCTAGTGCTGGATTACTTGCTTTGGATCTTTGGAAAAAACCAATGGGTAATAATCCTATTTCAGCTACTGCAGCAAGAGGTCTTTTGTCTTGTCTAAATAATCATAAGCGTCCTGTTGTTATTGGTACTGCTGTTATTACCGGTCTTGGTTTGTGGGGTTCACGTTTAATTGGTAAAAAACAGGGTGTTGCAAGTAAAGAACAGACATCATCAGTAGCCAATTCAACAGAAGAAGTAGCAAAAAATCCAGTAACTCCTGGTGTTGCTAAACCAGCAGCAAAACCAGCTTCACGTGTTAGTACAGAAGCTCAACTAGGTTCACAACCACAATCAGAACAAGTTGTAGCAAGTGCTTTACCTAGAGCACAACAGCCACAACAACGACAAGATGGCAGTATTTTAATAGGACCTATAAGGCATCTACCGACTTGTTCTTGTGAAATGCAAGCCTGCATAGCAAATAGAAGAAGGTAACATAGTTAAAAAAGCAGGTTGTGATCAGAAAGAATGATTACAATTAGCAAAGTAATAAGGTACGAGATCAGTTAATTTTGAACATGATAATTTCCCAACGTGGATAAAAATGAGGCTTGCATTTGTTATGAATGCAAGCCTTATTTTTATGCTAAGATGGTACGTTTTATAATGATACTTCACTCGAAATATGGGAATTTTAGATAACCAGATCAATAGAAATTTTGTATTGAAAAACATATTTTTTGCATTATTATTATGTTTTTAGACTATATTCACATCGATAGAAACATTTTAAAGGTTTTGTATCATTTAATATAAAGAGAGGGCTCATTATGTACACCATCAGACAAATATCAATATCAATGTTTGCATTTTTAATTGTATTGAGCTTCTTGTTGCTTAATGCTTCTTTGATTTCTATGGATGACGGTCAAGATAGCGGGAATCAACAGGATTTAGTGGCCGGATCACAATATGAAATTGTACAGAATTATCCTTTTGCACAGCCTGGCTCTATTGATGATTATGATCCTTATGTATTTATTAGTTCAGTTGCGGAGAGATTGAAGAGTATGGATAAATATATTGAAAAAAGTTTGTCAGTTCTTACAGAAGATGAACATGATGATTCCATCAAAGCTCGCATGAAAACTATTATGAGTGTTACACGACTAGCACGACTAGATATTGGTAGAATACAGTCTGATATTGAGAATTTTTTTGAGCTTATTAAAAGTGTGGAGGATTCTGAAGAGAAATGTAAATTTGTTGACTTACCAGGAGTTTGGTGTGGTTCACGTTTAATTGGTAAAAAACAGAGTGCTATATCTAAAAAAGATGCTGAAAATTCATTAGTGTCTGCAAAACAGGCTGAAAAATCAACAGTATCTGCAGAGGAAATTAAAGCAGCGGCACAACAGAATAAGCAGAGTGATACTAAACAACAAGTATCAGCTCAAAAGCCTACTCCATCCGTAGCTGTACCAGCAGTAAAGGCACAAAAGGCTGTTTCATCAGATCAAGGAAAAAATGGTCGCTACGTAAGAAGGGGATTTGTAATGCACGACACTTGGAGATGTGATTGCAATGACTGTACTCGAGAAAAGGGTCCAGTTTCAAGAAGGAATAGGAGATAAATCTTGGGAAGATTGATTGTTCATGAATTGTTTTGAAATTTTGAATTAGATCGATCTCATTTTTTCAACTGTAGAATAACAAAAAATGAGGCTTGTATTTGTTATGAATGCAAGCCTCATTTTTATGTCTAAGACATTTTTATACCTAAGATAAGTTATTTTTTTATAATGACACTTCATTAAAATATGAAAATTTTCGATAACTTACGAGACATTTTGTTTTGTAAAAACATGTTTTTTGCATTATTATTATGTTTCTAGATTAATTCATATCGATAGAAAATTTTAAAGGTTTTGTATCATTTAATATAAAGAGAGGGCTCATTATGTACACCATCAGACAAATATCAATATCAATGTTTGCATTTTTAATTGTATTGAGCTTCTTGTTGCTTAATGCTTCTTTGATTTCTATGGATGACGGTCAAGATAGCGGGAATCAACAGGATTTAGTGGCCGGATCACAATATGAAATTGTACAGAATTATCCTTTTGCACAGCCTGGCTCTATTGATGATTATGATCCTTATGTATTTATTAGTTCAGTTGCGGAGAGATTGAAGAGTATGGATAAATATATTGAAAAAAGTTTGTCAGTTCTTACAGAAGATGAACATGATGATTCCATCAAAGCTCGCATGAAAACTATTATGAGTGTTACACGACTAGCACGACTAGATATTGGTAGAATACAGTCTGATATTGAGAATTTTTTTGAGCTTATTAAAAGTGTGGAGGATTCTGAAGAGAAATGTAAATTTGTTGACTTACCAGGAGCTTGGTATGGTTCAAATTTAACTGGTAAACAACAGAGTGGTGTAGCTGAAAATCAGGCTGCAAAATCATCAGTACCTGCACAACTACTATCAGAAACCGGTCAGACCAATCAAAAGGAAATAGCAGCAGCAATGCAGCAGGAAGAAACAAAAGGGCAGGATCAGCAAATAAAAAGTGCGCCAATTAAGCCGGCTCCGGCAACGTCAGGAGTTCAATCAGTAAGACCAAATTATATTGTCTTAAAAGGAGGAGCGTGGCACAACACACGGACTTGTTCTTGTGAGAGCTGTACTCGAGGAAGAGGAGGTTCTGCTCGAGGGAATTGTGCTGGACATAGGCATTGTAATTGTAGACATAGGAGATAAATCTTGAGAAAAAAGATTTGAGATTGTTTTAAAATTTTGAACTTGGTCGATCTTATTTTTCTCAACTGTAGATAATAACAAAAATAAGGCTTGCATTTGTTATGAATGCAAGCCTTATTTTTTATGAATTTTCACTAATAATTTTATGCTTATAAAAATTTTGTTTGTGACTACCTAATCCTAAAAAATGAATACATTTTTTAAATAAGAGAGCAGTATTTATTTTTATGCAATTAATGTATTAAGTTCTTTGAGTGTAGCTACTGGATCTTCACTTTTGAAAATACCGGATCCAACAGCAAAGATATCCACCCCATGTTCTTTGAGCATGCGGATATTATTTTTGTTAATACCTCCGTCCATTGAGATAACAAATGGTAATCCTGATGTTTGACGGTAGCTGACTAACCGATCAACCTTACTAATCACGTCTGGCAGAAATTCCTGCCCAGAAAATCCAGGAACAACAGACATAATAAGTACTTGACTGAGTCTATCCAAATAAGGAAAAAGTATCTCTACTTCCGTTTTTGGATTTATAGCGATACTTGGCAACCATTTTTTTTTCTTTATGTGATCAATTGTTCTTCTGATTTCTTGGCTTGATTCAATGTGAAATGTTATGATACTGTCGATCGGTAGAAAAAATTGATCTATCCAATTTTCTGGTTTATCTACAAGTAATTGTACCCAAATTTTTTTATACGTAACTTGTGCAATGGCATTCACAAATGCTGAGCCAAACGTGAGATTGGGAACAAAATGATTGTCCATGATATCAAGGTGATATCCTTGACAATAAGGATCCAATTTTTTAATTTCTTCTTGTAAATTTAACAGATCTGCTGCTATTAAAGAGGGGTAAATAACGGCCATAAAATTCCTTTTTTTAGATATTTTTAAGCAATTGTGGTATGCTAATTCATAATATTACAATATATGCTTTTTCGTGGTTTTACTAGTATTTGTGGTCAAGTACATTGATTTGTTTAAAACCACAGTTTAAGAGCTATTGTTTAAATCATGCGCAGGTGTTATTTTGAGCAGATTATTTTAAAGTAATCTTAAGAAAAAACCAAGTTCAAAAAAGGTAATGAAATTATATCAAAATTGGAAAGCAACGAGATAGAGGAGGCTTTTTATGAAACGATACAGTATCATTGTTTTGATATTATTTAACCTATTCGTCGTGGATATATTCTGTTCACCTGATTATTGTACTCCTGGTTCAAATTGTGTGGGTGATGCTAAAAATGCGTTAATGAGTGCAAAAAATGAGCAGAAGCAATTGCTTTTAAATCCAACAACTTGTGATTTAGATTGTCAAAAGGTGTGGCAGCGTCATATTAAGCGGTGTCATGATGAGTTGATGGAAATTAAGGTTCAGCTAAAAAAGTGGACTAAGCAGCATTATCTACGTTCACAGTTGAGTTCTATTGGTGATATTGAAGATCGACAATTGATGAAGAATACCTGTACCCTTTTTAAGTTAGTTGCAAATAAATTAAAGAATGTAAATGAGGGCTTTCAAAAGGAATTTGGGAATCTACCACAAAATCATGATCAGTTTGTCAAGCGTCGTATAAAAACTCTTGTTGCACAGGCACAAAAAGGGATTTTTGATGCACAGTGTGATCTTGAGTACTTTTTCGGAATTGTTAAGGATGGAAAGTATGTTAAAGGCAAACATGAATCTGTTGATTTGCAAAGAGTTTGGAAATGTTTCTCCAAGAACTATCCCGATGGTGTTCCTTCAGTAGTAAGTGAGTGGGCTCATGTATTGTGTAACTGGTATAATGTGTGGTTTGCAGGTGATAAGCCAATAGCAGTACCAGTATTGAAAACAGGTTCTAATGGGGATACGGAAACATCTGATGCTACTTCAAAGTTCCCTTCATATCCACCGTTGAAAGCTGCTGCGTGGATAGAAGAACAAAAAACCAATAAAGATTCTGCTATAGGCGGAACTGCAGATATATTACGTAATATTGCCGATTATAGAAATGGCAATGGGGGGCCTACAAGAAAATCATGGGAATATTTTAAGAATAAAATGAAACAAACATTAGAACCTTCACAGCAAAATGGCATGATAAAGAGATTTGTAAAACGGTTAATTAGCGCTGCTATAAATCAGACAGCTCGTGTTGCTCGATGGATTGTTGTTAAAACCTGCTTTAAAAGAGGGACGTTTGATCGCAAACCATGGCAAGAAACAAAAGCGGGACAATGTCTTGATGAAATGGAGCGTGGATGGACAGGACGACAAGAAGAGGAGAAACCACCAAGAAGTTGGTGGTTAAAAAGATTATTTATATTTAACTGGCGAACTACGTAATAAATAAAATTTTAAACAACTATGGTTATTGTGATAAGGGGAAATGGAGTTTAAGAGCGAATAGCGAAAGAGATTTCTATGAAAAAAAGACATTTATCAATACTTTTTTTATTACTTTCTGGATACATTTTTTCATGTTATTGCATGGAAATTGAAGAAGAAAATCCTTATTATGGCCTTTCTGCTTTACTTGGAGAAGAACCTGTTGAATGTTTATGTGCAATGACGGCAGTGGCTCAGTTAAGTAGATATATACGTGAGTTTGAATCTACCCTGGATGATATTTTTAACAAAGAAAATATATCAAAAGAGCAATGTGGTTATATAAAAGGATTAAAAGATAAAATGACTGATTGTTGCAGTCGTATACAAAAAGCAGTAAAGCATGAAGTTAACATACGTGAACAAGAAGGTAACGGAGCTACAGCTTTAAATGAGATTACCGAATTATTTAATCTGGTATCAGACAAAATAAAAAAAGGAAATACAGTATTAGAAAAAATAGTTACCATCGATGAATCTATGGAGAAAGATTCCATCATTAATTGTTTAGAAAAAGAAAAATCTATTTTAGATGCCTACGTATCTGCTGCTGCTAAGATTTTTGATCCTTTATATATGTTTTTTGGGTTGGTGAACAATGAAAAAACTGCCTATGAGCTCTGTTCTCATCCTTCTATAAATTCGGTTGTTTTTAAGGCCTTGTTAAAAAGACCTTTGGTGCTGGACCGTGTTTATGCGCGCTGGTATGGTCAAGATGGTTTAGCTGAACAATATCGTTCTCGTTTATATTCTCAAATAGATGCGCTTGCAGATGTATTGTATAAAGTTTATGAAAATGCAGCTACTCAGTCTAAAGAATTACGAGGACAGATTAAAGAATTAAATAAAGAAATTACCCATCTGCAGTTTGAAATATATGAATTGTATCGCAAGGACCTTGCTGAAAATTCTCAAAAGGCATATGGAGCATATGGATATTATTGCAACAGGAATAATAGAGAAGGTGGTATAGCTAATGAGGAGAAAAATAAAGAAAAACAAAAGAGGTACGAAAGAGAACAATTGCACAAAGGGATTGGTGACTCGTATTGCAATCTTCCTAATCATCAAACTGGCTTAGTTCAAGATTGCTCTAATGGTATGTGCAGCTCAACTTCTCCTTTAGGATGTCTATTAAAGAAGGCTGTTGAGTTGATCATTAGCCGAAGTTTTCTTGATGATGTACAAGGAAATATGGTTATTGCTACAGGAAAGGGAAAGTATTTATTAGCAGATCTTACGCACCGCTTATGGATTGGTAGTGAACCTTTGGTGGATGATCTTCAAGAAAGAATTCCTTCAGCTGCAATGATATTTCAACCTGCTAGAAAATATAATTTAGCAATTGATTCATGTTGTCATCGCTTAGCACATATTCTTCATACTGTTATTGTACATGGGCATAGAAATGCACATGTTATACAAGAGCTACCCGAAAAAATAAATGAAGGAGAAAAAAAAGCAAAAAGATTACTTCCAAACTACGAGAAACGGGTTGCTGGAATGATAAAGGCAGCAGAGAGAGTTGGCAATAGTGTTGATACAGTTAAAAATGGCATAAGTTTTACCACATATGCTTTGGCAGCGGCATATAACTTTTTAGGAAATTTATTGGTGCCTGATATTGACTCTGGTAAAGACAGTAATGGAAAAAAGGAAGGTGAGGATAAAAAAAGTGAAAATGGAATTTTGTCAAAAAAGGTGCGGAGGTTTGTATTTGAACAAACAGAACGTAGTGTAGAGTATAGTGGAAAAGCAAAAAAAATAACGCAAAATGCAGTCGAGAAAATAACTGAATTAGTTACTACAAATCGCCAGGATATTGATCGTTTAGATGCGATTAGTTTGATACTTGGACATGCAGCTAATGCCGATCCTCGCACGAGAAACTTAGGCGACGGTCAATTTAGACAATGGTTCGATCAACTTGGAAATGTATGGGATGATCCTGCAAGGGTTTTAGGTCCCGAATGAGAGAGCTATTAAAAAGATTATCGTGCATCATACGATTGTAGGAGCGCAACAATCTTTTTTTGTTTATTTCTTTTAGCCATTTGCAGTGGTGTCCTATTAAATATATCCCTTGCATTTTTTTCAACATTTGAAGCAAGGAGAACTTTTACTATCGATTCGTAACCATTCATAGAAGCGTCATGTAAAGGTGTTTTATTGAATTTATCTATCGCTTCTTTATTAGCGCCATCACTAAGAAGAATTTCTACTACTGATAAATGATTATTCCAGGCAGCCAAATGTAAGGGCGTTTTATCATATTGATTTTTTGCTTCTTTATTAGCACCAGCATCAAGGAGAGTTTGTACTGTTTTTAAATGACCTCCACTGGTAGCTATATGTAATGGCGTATCAGCAGATTTATTTTTTAAATCTTTATCAATTCCAGCAGCAAGAATAATTTGTACTGCTGATTTATGACCATGCAAGGCAGCTTTATGCAATGGGTTGTCGCCGAAACTATCTTGTGTATCTTTCTCAGCTCCAGCAAGAAGAAGAATTTTTATTTGTTCTACATTACCGATTTCAGCCATTTCAATTAGGGCTTGATTTCGATCGTTTAGAGATTTACTTCTCTATTCTTGGATTTCTTTTAATTCTGGCAGTGCTCGTTCCAGAATATATCTGCGCAGTTCTGATGGTAATATTCTTGCAGGAGATTCTGCACCGAGGCGTGAATGACCAGCCATTAAAAATGCTAACGCTCTTTCATGAAATTCATTTAATGGTATTTTGGGCGACCTTATTTTATGTAAAAAATGATTGAAAATTGTCTTACATTTTTTCATGCCATGTATCTGGCAGGTAAGCAAGCTGAGGAAAAAAAGAACAAATAAGTGATTCTTCATAAGATTTTCCCTATATTTTATGAAATTTGGATTATTTATTTAATTAGGATATAAATAATTATATAATATATTATTATGTGAACTCAACAGAAATGAACCTTTTATTTTTTCTTCAAACAGACTTGATATAAAAAGATAAGAATTGATTTTATTGTGCTTGTTAAGTAGCTAAATTATTACCTTTTTGAAAAATATTTTAGCCTCTTTTTATCAAAAAAAATTAGTTGATTTTTTTAACTTTTTTTATATACTTTAAATAGATTTATACTGCTGTTTAACGTCTTTCTTTATTTTGTTTATTAGTATACAATAATTTTTTCAAAGAGGAAACAATGTTTAAAAAATTTCGCCCACTTGGCGACCGGGTTTTAATTAAAAGAATTGACGATGATAGCAAAAGTAAGGGAGGAATTATTATTCCTGAAGCAGCAAAAGAAAAAACGCAGACAGGAGTTGTTGTTGCCGTAGGACCTGGTCGTTTAGATGCTCAAGGTAAATTGATTCCAATGAATGTCAAAGTGGATGCTATTGTTTATTTTGGTAAATATAGTGGTACTGAAATGGATGATGAGCATTTGATTGTTCGTGAAGATGAAATTTTGGGAATTATCGAAAAGTAAGAAAAAGAATTAGAATTTTTAGGAGTATCCATGGCAAAAAGAATTTCATTTGGTTCAAATGCCCGAGAAGCTATTCGTAAGGGTATTGATAAGCTCGCTGATACGGTGAAAGTAACACTTGGACCACGTGGGCGTAATGTTGTTTTTGAACGCTCTTTTGGTTCACCAAGCGTTACTAAAGATGGAGTAACCGTTGCTAAAGAGATTGAATTAGAAGATCGCTTGGAAAATATGGGAGCACAAATGGTTAAAGAAGTTGCCAGCAAAACGGCTGATGTTGCTGGTGATGGGACAACGACCGCTACGGTATTAGCGCAAGCAATTTTCCGTGAAGGAAATAAATATGTTACTGCCGGTGCTAATCCAATGGAGATCAAGCGAGGTATAGATAAATCAGTTGAAGCAGTAGTCAGCAGTATAAAGGAAGCAGCAAAGTCAGTTGGTAGCAAAAAAGAGATTGAACAAGTGGCCACTATCTCAGCAAATTCTGATCCGGTTATTGGTGGTTTGATTGCCAATGCAATGGAAAAAGTTGGGCGCGACGGCGTTATTACCGTTGAAGAAGCAAAAGGGATGCACGATGAACTTGATGTTGTTGAGGGTATGCAGTTTGATCGTGGTTATCTTTCACCATATTTCGTTACCAATCCGGAAAAAATGGAAGCCGTCCTTGAAAGCCCTGCAATCTTAGTTTATGAGAAGAAAATCAGTAGCATGAAACCGATGCTTCCACTGCTTGAGCAGATTGCAAAGTCTGGTAAACCGTTGTTTATTATCGCAGAAGATGTTGAGGGTGAAGCGTTGGCAACTCTTGTGGTTAATAAATTGCGTGGCATTATTAATGTTGCTGCAGTTAAAGCGCCAGGGTTTGGTGATCGTAGAAAAGCAATGCTTGAAGATATTGCTGTATTGACTGGTGGACAGATGATTTCTGAAGACATCGGTAAGAAACTTGAAAATGTTACGATGCATGATCTTGGTCTTGCAAAGCGAATAGTCGTAACCAAAGACGACTGTACTATTATTGAGGGAGAAGGAACACAGCAAGATATCAAATCGCGAATTGCACAAATTAAGATGCAGGTTGAAGAAGCCAGCTCGGATTATGATAAAGAAAAATTGCAGGAGCGCTTGGCAAAGATAGCGGGTGGAGTTGCGGTTATCAAGGTTGGAGCTGCTACTGAAACTGAGATGAAAGAGAAGAAAGCGCGTGTTGAGGATGCATTACATGCAACTCGAGCAGCAGTTGAAGAAGGCATTGTTGCTGGTGGTGGTGTTGCGCTTTTAAGAGCACAGAAAAAAGTTGAAGCACTTAAACTTACCGGAGATGAAAAACTTGGTGCATATATTATTGCTCGAGCAATTGAAGAGCCAATGCGCATCATTGCTGAAAATGCAGGCGTTGATGGCGCAGTTGTGGTTAACAAAGTGAGAGAAGAAGCTGGGGCTGTTGGGTTTGATGCAAAAGCCGGAAAATATGTTGATATGATAAAAGAAGGTATCATCGATCCAGCAAAAGTTGCACGTTCTGCAATTCAACATGCTGCATCTATTTCTGGTCTGTTATTAACAACCGAAGCAACCATTGTTGATATTCCTGAAGAGAAAAAAGAACCTGCTCATGCACATGGTGCACCAGGAATGGGCGGCATGCCAGGCATGTACTAAACACTAATTCCTAGTAAATGAAAAGAAGAGGGCAATGCCCCTCTTCTTTTTTAGTATTTAAAATGTCATTTGAGCATAAATAGCATAATGGTCGGAAAGATCATAAATTTTTAGGTACTCTGACCATGAAGGTGATTGTGGAGTTGATTCTGATCCGTATGTCATCACACGAATTTTGTTAAATGCCTGTTTTGGTTTTTGGTGATTATTAGAATAGAAAACATAATCTAAATAAACTGATGGTTGGAGATTATTATACAATACAGCATCAAATTTGTTGCCTGAATATACATTGAGCAGATTGTTAGAATGATCAGCAGTATATTTTTCAGTTCCTTTTAGTTTTGGCAAGGTAACATCGAGTATGTTTACCATTAGTCTAAATTCTTCTGTATCTTTATTAACATTAAAATCGCCAGCAAGAATAACAGGTTCATGATGAGGAATATTTAATGAATTGATAAATTTTCTAAATTCTTGAAATTGTTCTTTTCTAATACCTTGACCGAGAACTGCTTGCGGATGAGTTCCAAAAATATGATATTCCTTACCTTCTTTATTAATTTTTGTGTAAATGCAGCCTTTCTTTGTCATTCCTTCCCACTCAGTTGTTTTTGAATAAATAAGCTCGGCTGAATCTTCGATAGGCCATTTACTGACAATAATTATGCCGCCATTACCAACTGCAAAATCTTTTCTCCATGCCAGTTGCACTATTTCATGAGGTAATGGTATACGTGTTCCATCATCTGCTTGTGTATACAACTTATCAGTATCAAAACGTACATCATTGAAATCAATTATCCATTGGTGTTTGAGTCCAACTCCTTTTTTTCTATACAGATCACCATTTCCTTTCCATTCATATCCACTTCCAAGGATACAGGTAGCATACCGATACCCCCTATTTTTTAAGCCAGTAAGAAGGTTTTTTCGAGCATCACCATCCCAGGCTTCAGAAAAGACTAAGACATCATAATTTGGATCAATAGCATCAGCAATCAATTTTGATCGTATATCTACTCTAGGCTTATCTGCTTCGGTGCCCCCTATGAGTATTTGCATTGCCTTCTTTGTCATTAAATATAGATTCCAACTAAGAATATTGATTTTTTCTGGAGATCCTTCAGTTGATACTGTTTGATATAATTGTGGAAGATTTATACCGCTGAGTACGTATTCAATTTCATCTCCCGTATGACGATAACGCATAAGAAAATGGTGTGCATTGTTGTTTTCATCTATTAGTACAAAATAAGTTTGATATGCTTCCTTATCCCATGTATATCTGTTAGTATTGAACCATTTTGTAAGATAGGGTTCAGCCCCTTGTGCTACTCCAAGGCCCCACCATAGATCACTGATTGGTATGAATCCAATTTTTTTTCCAATAAGATATTGTCCAAGGAGAATTTTTGCCTGTGGGAACGTTTCGCTCATAACTGTTTCTTCGAAAATATATCCCTTTTTGTTTTCGATTCCACTTGTTTTTGGAAAGCTACAAATTTTTTCTCGCCTCCAAGGTTTTATTAATCTTACATATTTACTAAACCTATCTTCTGGGAGTTGGTTCTTTTTCTGTGCGAAAGTTATAGTAAATGTATACGGAGTGAAATTGACAAAAGAGACACTTGCTGCATTAAGTAAACTGAATGCTGACAAATAAAAACAAATTGTGCTAAAAGATAAACGAATATATATATTCATTTTTTCCTTTTTTAAAAGACAGCACCACATTTGAGCCAAAAGCCCCAGCGATTTAATGCGGTATTTTCTTGTGGCAGTTCAACAAATGCACCGCCACCAAAGAAGGCATTTATGTTATTACCTTCATGGAGCGCACCAATACTGAAATGTGCCTTGTGATTGATTGCAGATCGTGCTTTGCCTGAATTGAGATCAATATCGCACTGTGTTATTGGAGTGAATTCGTGATCATTTGATGCTTGACAGTTAATTGTACTGTTGCTTGCAGTGACTGCTGTTGATGTTTGTGCATTATAGGTGCCAGTTATGCCCCATTCTTGAAAGCCCATTGTTTCATCCCAATATTTTAGGAATTTAAGTTTTTCATTGCTATGTCCCCATAAACTATAACCGATTTCAAATTCAAAATTTTCTGATTTAATACGCCATCCAGCTGAAAAATCAGTCATATTGTACGGACACACACGTACTTTCATAGTGAGAATATTAACACCCGGGCAGGTTACATCTGGTGGACCATCTTTGCGAACAAATTGCATGAATCTGCTCCATGGTTTGCATTTTAAATCGAATGTTCGGCATTGCTTATTAGTGAACAAAAAAACAGTCTCAACATTTGCAAAAAAGCAGATTGCATAAACTGAATCATCTTTATTTAAAACGATTTGGGTATTAAGTCCTGTTTCGATACCAAAATGTCCATTGTATCCAATATACGAATCAAACATGTATTCAGCATCTTGCCGTGATGAAGTAGGTATTGATAACCCAGTGAAATAAATAAGTTGAAAATTATCTCTTGAATAGTATGCTTTTCCTGCTCGAATACTTACTTCACTTATCCCAATTGTTGAGCGAGTGCTGCATATTTTACTAAAATTCCACCGTGGCTGGCAAAAGGCTTCAACAATATCATGAGGAAATTTTGTATCAGGATTTTTGACAGTACATTGCTCAAGATTAAGCTTATTTTCTGCCCCAATGACTGGAACTGAAATGCCGAGCCAGAAATCTTTGAGAAATTCAATATCGATGAATTTTCCTAAATCAGTATGATATTCAATAAGAAATCCTGCTTGACGTTGTTGGGGATTGATTGAAAAATATCCACTAAAATTTTCTGGAAGACCAAGCCATTCAGCACGAATATCACGAATTCTTCTGATACGTTCATCGTCTTGTGTATTAATTCCTGCTTGGTCGCCTGCAACAAATCGTGTTGTATCATCATTGCATTTTTGAAATGGTAAGAAATATTTTGCAGTTGACTTTGAATCAATTGATTGTTCATAAAAGGCAATTAATTGGAAAGCATTATTCTGCTTTTTTGATTTATTATAGACAAAGTTGTGCCAGAGAGATTGGCGCATCGCTGTTTGTTGATAGGCTGGATGTAAAAACATAAATGTTTGACTGGTTTTATCTTTTTTTAAGCGATATCGGTAAAAAGGAGAATCGGGATATGAATAATAACACTGAGATGCACAGCTACTATCAGGATAGCAGTTGTCAGCAACCAGTACATAACTGAACAGGAGAAAAGTGAAAGTGCATAAACAAATTATACGATTCCTCATTAAAGGTCCTTTTTTACAAAAAGAGCATTTTTGTTCATAGCTTAAGACAGCTGGGATATAAAGGCAACTGCTTTTAATAATTTTAATACTGAGCATGCCCTGATTTTTTATTATCAGTATAATGGATCCTTAAAAATTACGAATTTATCTTATACTTTTAATTGTCTCATGCAGGGCATAAATATATTAAATATATAAATATATTGCTTGCCCAATATCTTTAATACAAGGGCACAGTTTAGTAGGGAAATACATAAAGTTATGATTTCAAATTTTTCTCACAAAATATTGCATTTTATAGGCCCTGTGTTAGCATAAAGCTGCAGTAAAGAAGTGTGTCATAATTTTAGTAAAAAAGGGGATTGTAATGATACGTTTTTTTTGTGGTAGATTCCTTAGTGTTATCTTTTCTTTAGTTTTTTTGATTGCATCTTTCTTGTTACAAGCAGCAGATTGGTCTGCTGATCTTCCAACGCATACTAGACCCAATATGTATCGCGGTCTCTTTACTCCTCTAGCGGGCGAAGGAATTAAGCAGCTGATTTTACGACTTGGAGATACCGCTAATCAGATTGAAACGAAAATACCTAATTTACCAGATCTTTCTGAACTTATAGAAATACAAGCAGCTGAAGCACACTGCTCAACTATTCTATATGCGAGCGATTTTGGAACGAGTGGGACTGTCATTGATCAACCCG